>JAAYGM010000305.1 GCA_012727735.1 Bacteroidales bacterium
AAATTTGTATGGCATATCCTCCTGATTATCTGATTAAACGATGTGATGATTGAATGATTGGATTATCTCATCATCCCATTATCACATTCCCTTCAGGTGGTAAAGATAGAAATAAAATCACTAAATCTTTCTATCTTTCCATTTGCCGCTTCGCAGGTAAATAAACGAAAAAGTGATCAGGAACACCCAGTAGACATGCTCCGTGGTCCATGCTGCAGCGACAGAGGCACGCAGAAAAATGATGATAAACCACATGTATGCCATATAGAATATCAGGGTAATAATCTCAAAGCCAAGTGCTGTCCGCGTATTCCCCGTCCCAGATACAGCGCTGAACAGAACCGTTCCGACACTGTATATGGGGAGTGATGAGATGAGCACGTAGAGTGGCAGGACAGTGTCGCCGATGAGTGAAGGGTTATCGGTGTAGATATGAATCATCGTCCGGGGAAAGAGAGAGACGACGACGATGACAACCATCATCACCCCCAGGCTGAGAAGGGCAATCCTTTTGATCAGATTCTGCACCTCATGGCCCCTGGCTGCCCCGATGGTGTTGCTCACCATCGTGCTCGTGGCCGATCCGAGGGCATGAGAGGGGATGGTGAAGATGGTATAGAAGCTGCGCACGATATTGGTCACTGCCAGCGGCCGCTCACCCATGTAATTTTCAATAAATACAAAGAAGAGCATCCAGGTTACGATAGAGAAAAGATACTGCGCCATCATGTAAATGGAGATATCAAGTATTTTTTTTACGATAGCCCACTGAAAACGGATAGAGGTGAAACCATACTTCTCCAGATCAACGGTCTTCTTCGTATAGATCACAAAAAAGAGGGTGGATGAGATCTCTGCTATCACCGAAGCAATGGCTGCTCCTGCAATACCCATCTCGGGCATACCCAGGTTACCGAAAATAAGGCCGTAATCGAACACCACATTGACAAGCCCCATCACAACGGCATTGATCGTAAGCACCTTCGTGCGAGCAATACCAATATAGAAGGCACGGAACATCACGTTGGTAAAGGCAAAAATGATCCCGAACACGCGCCACTCCAGATAATCAGAGACAGCAGCAGAGACACTCGCCGATTCGAACAGTCCGGGGATAAGATCAATAGTGGCGTATCGTAACAGAGGAATAAGCAGCATCGCGGGGATAAGCAGGAAGATGATCCCCTGAATCACGATATCCCCTATCTTGCTGTAATCACCCTCACCATTGCGCCTGCCGATAAGGATCTGGCTGCCCATGCTGAAGCCGAAGCCCAGCGTGTACAAGGCAATGTAGATGATCCCCGCCAGGGCCGATGCACCCAGCTCCACTTCACCCACACGTCCGAGGAAAGCAGTATCAACAACCTGTATAAGGTTTTGCGCCAGCAAACTCAACAGGATGGGCAGACTGATTTTTATGATCTGTTTGTTGGAATACACCAGACTATGTTAAAAAACCGCCGGCTGCTTCTACAACCGACGGTTCATATGTTGATGGTTACGTTATTTTTTTATTCTGTTTGTTTCGGGTTCAACATGAATAACCGCGGGCTCCAAGCGCTTTGCTTCCTCCAGTGGCAGTATGGCATAGCTCATGATGATGATCACATCACCCTTCTGCACCTTACGGGCAGCAGCACCGTTCAGGCATATCGTCCCTGAGCCGCGTTCACCACGGATGATATAGGTCTCGAAACGCTCTCCGTTGTTATTGTTGACCACGGCCACTTTCTCATGCACGAACATATTGGCGGCATCAATCAGATCTTCATCAATCGTGATGCTTCCTTCATAATTGAGATCGGCATCGGTTACCGTCGCTTTATGTATTTTAGATTTTAATGTCTCTACCATCATAAGTAATTAATTGTATCTGATATTGTCTATCAACCGTACCTCGCCGCAGAAGACGGCAATACATCCCACAGAAAAATCGCTCTTTTCCAAGGAGGAGATGAGCTGCAGAGTGTTGCCGTCGACAATCTCAAAATATTCAACATTTAACCCCCGCACATTGTTTATCTCACCAATCACGAAGTCGGTGAGCTGCCCGGGAGTAAGATCATCGCTCAGCCGGGTGCTTTCCTGCAAAACCCGGTATATCTCAGCTGCATTCTTTTTCTCTTCTTCCGACAACCGCTGATTGCGGCTGCTCATAGCCAGACCATCGGCCTCCCTGACAATGGGCACACCCACGATCTCTACCGATAGCTCAAGCTGCCTGACCATTTCCCGGACAATTGCCAGCTGCTGAAAGTCCTTCTCACCGAAATAGGCTTTGTCGGGACGCACGAAGCTGAAAAGTTTGCTCACCACCTGGGCTACTCCGTTGAAGTGACCGGGGCGAAACTGCCCCTCCATCACCTTGTCGAGCATCCCGAAGTCAAAAACCCTTTTGTCGGGCTCGGGATATATCTCCTCTTCCGACGGTGCGAAAATAATATCGGCACCTGTGCGCTCCAACAACGTGTGGTCCTCCTCAGCTGTCCGGGGATAGTGCTTCAGGTCTTCTTTGTTGTTGAACTGTGTTGGGTTCACAAAAATACTCACCACACAAACATCATTCTCCGCAGCGCACTGCCTCACGAGTGTAGCATGACCCTCATGGAGAGCACCCATGGTAGGGACAAATCCAATCGTTTGTTCCTGCAGGCGAAAGCGCTGCAGCATTTCTTCCAGACCGGTTGCGGTACGTACGATCTCCATATATTTTTTTTAGTCTGCAAAGCAACAAAATATTTGCCACATAGAGAAAAATATTAGCATTATTTCACTGAAACAGCCCGTTAAATCGTTATAAACAGTGGCGCAACGATTGCGGAACAAAATGGGAGTTCCGGCTACTTGACGCTCATTTTTAATAATATAGAGACACACGAGGCAACAGAAAAAAGGTACAACGCTGATATGCTGTATATTACAAAATAGATGGTGTTTTGTTTTGTAGTTATGTGGATTTTTTTTATTATCTTTGTACTCAATTTAAGATAATTAGCTTCATGTCCCAGAAAAAAGTTTTATACATTACGCAGGAAATTTTCCCCTATCTCGACGAAACAACCATTTCGAATACCTCCCGTTTTTTACCTCAGGCCATACAGGAAAAAGGAAAAGAGATACGTGCATTCATGCCCAAATTCGGCAACATCAACGAACGCCGCAATCAGCTTCACGAAGTAATTCGTCTCTCCGGCATGAATCTTATCATTGATGACTCAGACCATTCACTCATCATCAAGGTTGCCTCCATTCAGGCGGCACGGATGCAGGTCTATTTTATCGACAATGAAGATTATTTCCAGAACAGGGAAACACTTGTTGATAAAAAAGGGGAGGAGTATGAAGACAATGATGAGCGAAGCATCTTCTTTGTACGCGGTGTCATGGAAACCATCAAGAAATTGCGCTGGGTACCTGATGTGATTCACTGCCACGGATGGTTCAGTGCCCTGGCACCTCTCTACATCAAAAAGGGTTATGCCGATGACCCCTGCTTCAAAAATGCCATAGTGGTCAGCTCTCTCTACGATGAGAATTTCGAGAAACCGTTGAATAATGGCTTCGCCGACAAGCTCCGTTTTGACGGTATCGGTGATGCGGAAATTGAGACGATGAAACAGCGCGGGACAATGGATTATCAGAACCTGATGAAGCTGGCCATAGAAAACTCTGACGGCATCATCCTGGGAAGTGAAAAGATTGATCCTGCATTAACAAAGCACCTGCAGGAGAAAAAGGTCGCATTTCTGCCATACAATGCCGATTTCGACCAAAACGTGGAGGAGATCAATGCATTCTACGAGAAATTGGATGCCTGATTCACTTAAAATCTTTAATTAACCGGCTTTTTTATTTCGGCTATACACAAATATCTTTAAAAATTGAGAGAAAGCAATTCATCAGCTTTCATTTGACGATTTTTTTTTGGATATTTGCGCGGTTGAAAACAAATTTTTAGAAACGAATGAAGCTCACATCCATCCACAAGGCGCTAATCGTAACCTTTGTCGCTATACTCACCCTATCCTGTAACGATACGCTTGACCAGGTCGGATTCAGCATTCAGCCCGGCAAAGACCGGCTGACTGTAGGTATCGACACACTGTTCATGCAGGCGCGCACCGTTCAGGTTGACTCCATATATGCAAAGACTAAATATCCCGTGCTGGGAGAATATATCGACCCGGTCTTCGGATCGGTCAAATCGGATTATATCGGTGAGTTTTATTTCCCGCAGGGAGCAGGCTTCAAGACAGGAGCCACCATCGACTCCGTGAGAGTGGTTGTATCCTACTCCACCATGATGGGCGATTCGCTGGCACCCATGGAGCTCTCTGTCTATGAGGTGACAAAATCGCTGGAAGGGGTGAGTAACTACACCCACAATGACCCCGAAGCGTATGCCGATATGTCCGCACCACTGGGCAGAGAGGTTTTTACGGGTAAAAACTCCACTTACCGGACCGAGACCTATTCATCGGGGTATACCTCCCAGGAATACAAGGTGTACGACATCAATGTGAAGCTACCCGACGAGCTGGGTGAAAAGTTCCTCAATGAGTACAACAAGGCCGGTCACGGCAAGATGGTGGATGCAGACTCCTTCAGGGAATTTTTCCCGGGACTCTATTTCACCACCAGTTTCGGGAACAGCACCATGCTCAATGTCAGCTTCACCTCATTGTATGTGCATTATCATTACCTGGATGTAAAGGGATCATCGACACAGCAGGACACCATCCGTAAGGATGCGATGCGCCTCTTCATCACGCCGGAAGTGACACAGTTAAACCATGTCAGCAATAACAATGATCAGTTGCTGGTTGAGAACGCCACACACACCTATGTGAAGAGTCCCGCCGGAGTGAATACTGAGGTTACTTTCCCCCTCTCTCAGATCTATGACAAGATGAAATCGCAGGCGTTGAACCTGGCGAAATTTACAATTTTTGCCATGCCGGATGCCATTGAGAACCCGATGGTGAAACTAAGCCCTCCCGATTATCTGCTGCTGGTGAACAGAGACTCACTGGACGGTTTCTTCGAAAACAAGAAACTCCCCGACAATGTCACCAGCTTCCTCTCCGCGAAGTTTGATGCCACCACCTATTCGTACAACTTCAACAATATCTCCACGATGATCAATCACTATAACGAAACATCGGATGGTGTGCCTTTTGATCTGGTCTATTATCTTATCCCGGTGGATGCGACCATTGTCACCTCACAGCAAAGCTACTACTCTTCGGGAAGCCAGTCGCTTACGGATGTTTCCAACCAGATGTGGCCGACTGCGGCCATGCTCGACAAACGGGAGGGTAATCTGAAGCTGGAACTGATCTTCAGTAATTTCTAAAACAACAACCCTTGTGTGCCGGACCTTTTCCGTCCCAGATGGAGGTAAGCCAGGTCGGTAGCTTCCCGTCCGCGGGGTGTGCGCTTGATAAACCCCTCTTTTATAAGAAATGGCTCGTAGACCTCTTCGATGGTTCCGGCATCATCGCCCACAGCTGTGGCGATGGTGGTGATACCCACGGGACCACCATTGAACTTATCGATGATGGTGAGCAGTATCTTATTATCAATCTCATCCAGCCCGTACCTGTCAATATTGAGTGCCTCGAGGGCATAGGAGGAGATCTCTTTGTCAATTTTCCCGTTTCCCTTCACCTGTGCGAAGTCACGTACACGACGCAGCAAAGCGTTCGCCACACGAGGCGTACCACGGCTGCGTGATGCGATCTCCACTGCAGCATTCCGGTTGCATTCAATCTTCAGAATGTCGGCTGAACGCAGCACGATACCGGTGAGGGTATCCATATCATAATACTCAAGGTGCATGTTGATGCCGAAGCGGGCACGCAGTGGGCTGGTAAGCAGACCACTGCGCGTGGTGGCACCCACCAGCGTGAACGGGTTCAGGTCGATCTGAATGGAACGGGCACTGGGGCCCTTGTCGATCAGTATGTCGATACGGTAGTCCTCCATGGCACTGTAGAGGTACTCCTCCACCACCGGTGAGAGACGGTGGATCTCATCGATGAACAGCACGTCGTGCGGCTCCAGTGAGGTGAGCACACCGGCAAGATCACCCGGCTTATCGAGTACGGGCCCCGAGCTGATTTTAAAGCCCACACCCAGCTCATTGGCGATGATATTCGACAGGGTGGTTTTCCCCAGCCCCGGAGGGCCGTGCAACAGCACATGATCGAGCGACTCACCACGCATGCGTGCTGCGCTGACAAATATCTTCAGGTTATCCACAATCTTGTCCTGCCCGCTGAAACCGCTGAAGGTGAGGGGGCGCAACGTGTTCTCGTACTCACGCTCGGTATCCTGTGAATAACGGTTGCTATGTATGTCGAATTGATCTTCCATAATTTATTGATGCAAAAGTAACTATTTATTGCGAGTTTTGGAAATAGCTTCTGTATTACGCTTCAGTCCTGAGAATTTGGTTCTTTTGACGGCCGAGTGGCGGAATATCTCACGATAGGCCTCTTCGTTCATCTCCGTCAGTTGCTTCAGATCGAGTGACATAAATTTCTCCGAGGGCATCAACGCCGGGGTGGTATGCGGCTGTGCCCCACGATTCCAGGGACATACCTTCTGGCAGATATCGCAGCCAAAGACATTGTTTCTTAAGTTGGGTACTATGTCGGGAGAAATTTCTCCTTTGTTCTCAATGGTTTGGTAGGAGATACACTTCCCGGCATTCACCCAATACGGTTTTTCTATGGCGCCTGTGGGGCATGAGTTGAGACAGCGGCGACAGTCGCCACAGTTCTCAGACAGGGGGGTATCGTAATCCAGCTGCAGGTTGATGATCAGTTCACCCAGAAAGAAATAAGAACCCTTACCGGGGATGATAAGCAACGTATTTTTACCCACAAACCCGATACCGGCCTGTGCCGCCCAGAAGCGCTCCAGCACCGGAGCTGAGTCGGAGAAGAATCGCCCTGCCACTTCTGGAGAACGCCCTCGGATCCACTCAAGCAGGCCGTGCAGCTTTTCCCGCATCACGTCGTGATAATCTTTTCCGTAGGCGTAATAAGCGAACTGGGGCACCTTTCCCGGGAGCTTCACGGATGGGTAGTAATTCAGCGCCACCGAAATGATAGATTGGGCACCCTCTACCAACAGCCTCGGGTCAATCCGTTTGTCGATATTGCGCTCCATATAGCCCATCCCGGCTTGACAGTTGGCGGCAATCCACTCCATGTAACGGGCCTCTTCACCACTGTCGACGGCACGGCAAATGCCGCAGGCATCGAAACCGAGCAACAGGGCCTGTTGCTTTATCTCCTCAGAAAAAGTCATGCATCTCAATTTTAAGTCAAACGTACAAAAAAAAAGGTTCCGAAAAAAGAGCCTCAAGCGTGAATCGCAATCACTTCGTTCTACAAACTCATTGAGGTAAAAACAGAAAATCTGAATTAAGTTGTGTACTTTTGCAGCTACAACCGGCAATTATCAACCGCTGATGGCTGAACCCACATTAAAACATAAAACAACCGTTTCTCTGTTCTGGAGCTTCACCGATAAATTCGGGCAGCAGCTGATCAACCTGGGGACGAGCATTGTTCTTATGCGCATTCTCGATCCTTCGGAGTATGGATTGATCGGAGCGCTCACGCTCTTTATCGCTTTCTCCAGCCTGCTGATCGACAGTGGTTTCACCCGCGCACTACTCAACAGGAAAAGCATCTCCCCCGCCGAGTACAGTACTGTTTTTTACTTTAACCTCGGCTTAAGCATCCTGCTCTATCTGATCCTTTTTGCGGCAGCCCCGCTGCTTGCAGACCTATTCCATGAACCACGCATAGCGCCTGTTTCACGCATACTGTTCCTGTCCCTGATACTCAATGCCGGAGGGATCATACAGCAGACTCTCTTAATCAAGAGAGCCGATTTCAGGGGATTGACCAAAGTGAATATGGCCGCATTGATTATCACAGCTGCCGTAGCCATCATGATGGCGCTGAATGGCTTTGGTGTCTGGACGCTGGTGGTGCAGACATTGCTTTTTGCCTTCTTCCGGTCACTGTTCCTCTGGCTCTACTCGCGATGGATCCCTCTCCGCATTTTCAGTCTGAAGATTCTCCGTTCATTCTCAGGACTCAGCAACAAACTGCTGCTTACATCGCTGATCAATGCGGTCTTTAATAACATCTACCCCAGCATCATCGCTTTCTTTTACCCCAATTCGATGAGACAGGTGGGTTACTACTCTCAGGCCAGCAAGTATCAGGAGATCCCGTTCGGGATCCTCTCCAACACCTTCCGCTCAGTCTCCATGCTGATCCTGCCGGAGATAAATGAACAGACCGATCGGCTGAAGCGGGTTGTGAGCAAGATGATGAAATCTCTCGCTTTCCTCTCCTTCCCTATTGGCTTTCTCATGATATTGATTGCTGAACCCACATTTCACTTTCTCTTCAGGGATAAGTGGCTGCCTGCGGTCCCCTATTTTCAGGTGTTGTGTCTTGCCGGCGTGGTCTCACCCTTTGCCTTCGTGCTGAATGAGCTGTTCATCGCACGCGAGAAAGCAAACTATTTCCTGGGTGTGGAGATCATCAGAAGAGTGATCCTGCTGCTGCTGATCGCCCTGTTGTTCCCCTATGGCATCATGGGCCTGGCTTCCAGCTGGGTGGTCTATACCTATATCACGCTGATCATCTCCCTTATCCTGTCACGGAAGCTGATTCAATATTCACTTTTAGACTTTCTGAAGGACACCGCGCCCTATGCCGTCATCGCGTTTGCAAGTGTGGCTGCAGGCTATTTCCTCACCCTGCACACAGATAAAGACCTGCCGTTCATCCTTGTGAACATTGTTGTTTCAGGTGTGCTCTATCTGCTGCTGTGTCACCTGTTTAAGCTGGAGATGACCAGGGAGATCAGAGAATGGATTTCAACCAGAAAAAATGAGACAGAATGAACAGGATGACAAATACGTTGATTTACAAGGTCCGCTCACGATTGAGGGAGCATCTTCACACGATGAAGAAAAAAAAGGTGCGGAAGAAAATGCTGGATTATTATACGCAGTTTCCTTCCGGTGATGATGAGATCAGTGATGCGGTCGATTACCTTTCCACTCATCCTCTGACCACTTTCTTCGGCGCTTTTCAGGAGAAATATGATGCCGGGGAGGTTGAGGTGTTCACTGATCCGTCGAACGGCCTACCCTACGTGATCACCGACGGCAAAAGACTCTATTTCAAACGTTCACAGAACAGACGCACCGTGCAGTTGATGTTCAACGGCCTGCGCATTGAACAGGATGCAGAGGCGCCCCATTGCTACACCGATGCTGATTTCCGGATCACAGAGGATGAGATTCTGGCAGATGTGGGCTGTGCGGAGGGTTATTTCTCACTGATGCATATTGAGAAGACGAAGAGGATCTATCTTTTTGAGCAGGACCGTGAGTGGATTGAAGCATTGGAAGCCACCTTTTCTCCCTGGAGAGAGAAGATCAGCATTATCCCCAGGTTCGTATCAGACAGGGATAACAACAATGAAATTACGCTGGACAACTATTTCAGGGAGACTGAAGAGAAGCCCGGCTTCTATAAAATAGATGTGGAGGGCGCTGAAGCATCCGTTCTGAAAGGGATGGAAGAGCTGCTGCGCGCTCCGGTTAAGATTGCACTCTGCACCTATCATCATCAGCACGATTTCGAACTCTTCAGCCGCTTTTTTAAGGAGCATCGGTTTCACCACCGCCCCAACAGGGGTTTGATGATCTATCAGAATGATCTGGCTGAAACAACACCGCCCTTCTTCCGGAGATGTATGATCAAAGCAACCAATCAACATGGCTGAGCTGTCTCACAAAACCCCCTCTGTATGTGTCATCATCGTCTCCTATAACTTCGGACGGTGGATCCATCAATGCATCCCCTCCGTGATGGCTTCTACAATACCTGCAACCATTTTGGTGATAGATAACGGCTCTGCCGATGCCACCTGTGAGATCATCCGGAGGGAATACCCCGGGGTGAAACTGATAGAGACACACCAGAACCTCGGCTTCGGCAGAGCCAACAACATCGGCATGCAATATGCGCTGGAAGCAGGATTCGATTATCTGTTCCTGCTTAATCAGGATGCATGGATCGAGCCTGACACCCTGGAGAAATTGATTGCTGCGGCTGATAAAAAGAGGGAATACAGCATTCTGTCACCTGTCCACCTGAACGGGAAAGGGGATGCTGCGGACTTCGGCTTCTCGGAGTACACAGGGTTGAAGAACAGGGAGGAGGCGCTGCAGCTGACGGATGAAGTGACAGCATATCCGTTTATCAACGCAGCCATGTGGCTGCTTCCCATTTCGGCAATAAAGGAGGTGGGTGTTTTTGCTCCCATTTTCGCGCATTACGGCGAAGACCGTAATTATGTTCATCGCGTACAGCAACAGGGGCACCAATTAGGGCTGGTGAAAGCTGCATTTGGCTATCATGACAGAGCAGCACGTCCGGTAAGCCGTGAACAGTGGTTCTACTCGGAGTTTGTTTACTTTCTGACGGAGGCGGTGAACCCGAAATACAACTGGTCCGAAGCGGCTGCCTACAGCCTTCTGGCAGCACTGAAGAAAGCGATGAAAGCACTTCTGTCAGGAAAAAGATCCGACAGCAGTGCATACCTCCACATCGCTTTCCGTTTACTCCGGATGAGTGCCTCAATTCGTCAGACCCGCAGGGGACAGCGGATCAGGCAAAAATGAAATCGAGCTGCTTCCGCTCCAGGTTCGCTCTTGCCACCTGAATGCTTACAGGTTGTCCGAGACGATACTCCTTTTTAGTGCGGCGTCCTACAAGGCGGAAGTTCTTTTCATCCAGCTCGTAGAAATCATCATCCATCTCACGGATAGGGATCATCCCTTCACATTTGTTCTCGTTGATCTCCACATAGATACCCCACTCTGTCACACCGGAGATAACGCCGTCATACACTTTCCCGATTTTATCGGACATGAACTCCACCTGCTTGTACTTGATGGAATCGCGTTCAGCGTTCGACGCAACCTGCTCCATCTGTGAACAGTGCTTGCACTCCTCCTCAAGGGATGCCTGATCGGCGCTCTTGCCTCCCTCGAGATAACTCTCGAGCAGCCGGTGCACCAGCATATCGGGATAACGGCGTATGGGTGAGGTGAAATGGGTGTAATATTCGAATGCCAGGCCATAATGTCCCACATTTTTCGTTGAGTAGATCGCTTTCGACATGGTGCGGATAGCGATGGTCTCGACAAGATTCTCTTCCGGTCGCCCCTGCACCTTATCCAGCAGCGCGTTGATGCTCTTCGCCACCTCCACCTTCGACCCATCTGGTTTAATTTTATGACCGAAACGAAGAATAAATGAGTTGAGTGTATCCAGCTTCTCCGGATCGGGCACATCGTGTATACGGTAAACAAACGTTTTGGCTTTCTTACCCTTGGGTACCCTGCCGATAGCCTCTGCCACCGCTTTGTTTGCCAGCAGCATGAACTCCTCAATAAGGTGGTTGGCCTCCTTCGACTCTTTGAAATAGACACCCAGCGGCTTCCCCTTCTCATCGAGATTGAACTTCACCTCATAACGTTCGAAATTGATTGCACCATCGCTGAATCGTCTCTCACGCAACTGTTTGGCAAAATCATTCAGCTGCAGGATCTCGGTGGAGAAATCACCCTTCCCGGTTTCAATGACCGTCTGTGCATCTTCATAGGCAAGACGGCTATCTGACTTGATCACCGTGCGTACGATACGTGATTTTTTGATCTCCGCCTTCTCGTTCAGATTGAATATGACCGAGAAACAAAGTTTCTCCTCCTGGGGACGCAGGGAGCACAACCCGTTGCTTAACCGCTCCGGCAGCATTGGGATGGTCCTGTCTACCAGATAGATCGATGTTGCACGGTTCTCCGCCTCCCGGTCGACCAGGTCTCCCGGCCGCACGTAATGGGTTACATCGGCGATATGAACGCCTACCTCCCACTGGGTAGGAGCTATCTTGCGAATAGAGAGCGCATCATCAAAGTCCTTGGCATCCTTCGGGTCGATCGTCAGAGTAAACACATCACGGAAATCTTCCCGCCTGGCGATCTCTTTCTCATCAAGCCTGTCGGCTATCTTCTCCGCGTACTTCTCCACAGCCTCGGGGTACTTGTAGGGCAAATCGTACTGTGCCAGGATGGCGTGCATCTCGGTATCGTTCTGTCCCGGCTTGCCAAGGATATCGATCACTTTCCCTACCGGGTTATTGGCTTTCTCAGGCCACTCCACAATCTCAACGACCACCTTGTCACCATTCTTGGCACCATTGATATCCTCATTGGGAATAAAGATGTCGTTGGAGAGGTACTTGCTGTCCATCACCAGAAACGCATAATGCTTCTGCACATCCAGCACACCCACGAAGCGGCTCTGCGTGTGTTCCAGTATCTCCACCACTGCTCCCTCTGTCTCGGCACGCTTACGTTTTGCCAGCAGCTGCACCCGCACACGATCACCGTTCATGGCATGCTTGCTGTTACGTTCGGGGATATAAATATTGTTTGTATCATCGTCAGGAACAAAAAAGTTCTTCCCATTGCTTCTTCGTTCAAAACGACCATCCAGCATCAGACCACGGTTGTTGATGCGGTACCTGCCACGGGAGGTCTCCAGCAGCATATCCTCATCACGCAGCTTGTCGAGCACCTTGACCAGGACACGTCGTCCCTCCTCACCCCGAACATTCAGGGCTGCAGCTATCTGCTTATGATTAAACTGCTTGTCGTTATTCTCTGTGAGAAAATTTATAATGGAATTGGTAAGGTCTTTCTTCTTTGGTTTCGTGGCTGAAGAATCAGTTGTAACTTTTTTACTCATAATTAACGTCGGTTTTTTAATAAAACAAATAAAACATGTTTTAGTTAATGCAAAGTAATAAAAAAAATTGGTTCCGCTGATCAATTCGTGAAGTTATCACTATTTTTGCAATTGGTTAATGACAAAAAAGATGGAAAAGAAAAGAATCCTCATCACCGGCGCCAGTGGATTCATTGGCAGCACAGCAGTGGACAGGGCCCTTGAACTGGGATATGAAACATGGGGAGGCATTCGCAAAAGCAGCAGCCTGCAATACCTGCAGGGGAAACCGGTTCATTTGATCGATCTGCAATACAACGACAAAGAGATGCTCAGGGATCAACTCCTTCAGCTGATGAACGAGAACGGCCGGTTTCACCACATCCTGCATATTGCAGGCCTCACCAAGGCACGCCATAAATCTGATTTCGACAAGGTGAATTACGGCTATACCCGTAACCTGGTGGAGGCACTGACAGAGATAGGAGCACTGCCCGACACCTTCGTGCTGATGAGCTCGCTCGGTGCAATGGGTGCAGGAGATGAGCGTAACTACTCACCGATCCGTTCTGACCAGCAGCCAAATCCCAACACGGCATACGGCAGAAGCAAGCTGAAAGCCGAGAACTACCTGAAGAGCATCGACGGTTTTCCCTACATCATTCTTCGCCCCACAGGTGTCTACGGGCCGCGCGACAGGGACTACCTCATCCTGATGAAAGCAGTAAAAAACGGACTGGATGTGGGAGCCGGATTCAAAAAACAGGTTTTGTCCTTCATCCACAGTGAAGATCTGGTGAATGTCGTCTTCATGTTGTTAGAGAAAGGGATCAGCAGGAGAGACTATTTCGTTGCCGACGGTGATCTCTATACCGACAGGGCGTTCAATGCCATCGTGCAGCAGGCACTGCAAAGAAAACATGTGATCCGGTTGAAGATCCCTCTTTCACTTGTCAGGCCTGCAGCCATCATCAGCGAAAAAGCAGCGGCACTCTTTGGTAAAGCTGCCACCTTCAACAGCGATAAATACCTTATCATGAAACAACGCAACTGGTCTTGTGATACAGCACCGCTGAAAGAGGATCTCGGCTTTCTGCCCAAATGGAGATTGAAAGAGGGGGTGGAACAGACGGCAGCATGGTACAAAAAGGAGGGATGGCTCTGAGTGAGTGCGGCTGCCCCGCGAATTTCCCGGCTGCTTAACGGGAAGTTTCTATTTATTTTGTACTTTTGCTCATTACAACAGTAAAATTCAAGCTGAAAAGCAGAAACGGATGCAACGAAGTGTATGTGACAACGAAGGGAATCATATTCATACCACTACAACATACACCATGATGCAAAAAAATAATTTGTTCATATGAAGATAGCACTGATAGGATACGGAAAGATGGGGCATGAGATTGAAAAGATTGCCGTTGAGAGAGGACATGAGATTGTTTGCACCATCGACATGAACGAAGAGGAAAAATTCACCTCTCCCGCATTTAAAAGTGCGGAGGTGGCGATTGAGTTCACCTCACCCGGGAGCGCAATGAATAATTACAGGCAGGCCTTTGCGGCAGGTGTAGCCGTGGTGTCAGGCACCACAGGATGGCTGGAGCAGCTGGATGAAATCAAAGATGCCTGCGACAACCGGGGGAATACTTTTTTCTACGCTTCCAACTTCAGCCTGGGGGTGTACATTTTCTCTGCGCTCAACAACTATCTGGCAAAGATCATGAATCAGTTTCCCGGCTATGATGTGCGCATAGAAGAGACACATCACATCCACAAGCTGGATGCACCCAGCGGTACAGCCATCACACTGGCTGAGGAGATACTGGAGAAGATTGAGAGGAAAGGAGAATGGACCCTTGATGAGGGCGGTGCTGCAGATGCGCTGCAGATAAAAGCCTTTCGTGAAGGTGAGGTGCCGGGCATCCACTCGGTCATCTATGAATCAGAAGCCGACATCATCCGCATCACGCACGATGCCAAGAACCGCAAGGGGCTTGCCCTCGGTGCTGTGCTGGCTGCCGAGTTCACGAAAGGGAAGAAAGGGTTTATGACCATGCAGGACATGCTGGGTATATTATAAAAGACTGTTCAAACAATCAACGATTATGACATTCAAACAACGACTCTCAAGTGCTACACGCCATCAATGGATCTGGTTTGCCGTATGGACTCTGCTGACACTTTTGTTCGCTTTCTGGGCAGCCTCACCGTGGCTCTTACTCTTTATTCTACTTTTCTTTGATATCTACATCACCAAACTGATACCCTGGTCGTTCTGGAAAAAATCAAAGAACGATCTCTTCCGCAAGACAATGGAATGGGTGGATGCCATCCTGTTTGCCCTGATTGCGGTCTACTTCATCAACACCTTCTTCTTTCAGAATTACCAGATACCCACCTCATCCCTTGAGAAATCACTGCTGGTGGGTGACTTCCTGGCTGTGAGCAAGCTGAGCTACGGACCCCGTGCACCCATCACTCCCCTCTCCTTCCCGCTGGCACAGCATACCATGCCGGTGGTGGGCGGTAAATCCTACTTCGAAAAGCCGCAGTGGAAATATCGCCGACTGAAGGGATTCGGAGAGGTGCAAAGAAACGACATTGTGGTTTTTAACTTTCCTACCGGTGATACAGTCGCCCTGAACATGCAGGGTGTGGATTTTTATACGCTGGTGAAGCACAATCCCAACGGCAGTGAGGGTGTGCGATCGGACAAGCGCACCTACGGTGAAATCGTCTACCGGCCCGTTGACAGGCGTGAGAACTATGTGAAACGATGTATAGGCCTCCCGGGCGAATCTATCGCACTCAGGAACGACTCTGTCTTTATCGATGGCTCCTATCTGCCCAACCCCCGTCTTTCGCAGCATAACTACATGCTTCATACCGACGGCACGGTAATCTCTGCGGATCTCTTCAGGGAGCTGGGGATCAACAAAGCCGATTATTTCACGCAGGACAGTTACGGTCAGGTGACCACACGCTCACAGGATCTGGCAGGAGCAGACAGTCTCAGCCTGGCACTCTCAGGCCTGCAGCCACGTAACGGCAATAACGGCAGGATCTACTACAGCATCCCCCTGACCGATGAGATGGTCCGACAGTTGCAGGCGAAGCCTTTCATCTGGGATATCATCAGGGAGAAAGAACAACCCGGCATGAGCTATTATTACCCCCTCACCCATGAGTCGGGATGGACACGCGACACATTCGGTCCGTTATGGATACCTCAGAAGGGAGCCACCATCACCTTCAACGGTGATGTCGATTACAAGGTGGCAGCTTATGAACGTTGCATCAGGAACTACGAAGGGAATGAGTTCGCCTATCGTGACGGGAAAGTGTATATCAACGGTGAACAGGCCGATTCCTACACCTTCCGGTTCGATTACTATTTCATGATGGGTGATAACCGACACAACTCTGCCGATTCACGCGTATGGGGTTTTGTACCGGAGGATCATATCGTGGGCAAGCCGATGCTTATCTGGTTGTCGCTCGAAAAGGACAAAGGGTGGTTCGAGGGAAAAATACGATGGAAAAGATTGTTCCACAGTGCGAAAGTGCCGGCATGAACAATCAGGAGAGAGCGCAGCGGGTGCTCCTGTCGTCGTACTACCTCGCTCCCGCTGAGTACTACAGCAGGCTCTTCAGTGCTGACAGCGCTCTTATAGAGATCCACGACAACTACCAGAAGCAGTCGTACCGTAACCGCTGCACCATTGCCGGGGCAAACGGACCCTTATCGTTGAGCATCCCTGTGGAGAAACCGACATCATCGGACTGCAGGATGAAGGATATCCGTATTGCACCACATGGCAACTGGCAGCATCTGCACTGGAATGCTATTGTCTCGGCGTATAACTCCACACCCTTCTTTCAATACTATGAGGAGGATTTCCGGCCTTTCTACGAGAGGAAGATCTCTTTCCTGCACGACTTCAATGAAGGGCTGCGCCGCCTTGTTTGCCGCCTCATAGGAATTGAGACGCCCCTCTCCTTCACAGCATCGTACGTTGCATCACTGCCGGAAAACTTTACTGATCTGCGTGAAACCATCCATCCCAAGAAAAGATCTGATCATGCGACAAGGGACTATTACCAGGTTTTTGCCGGCAGACATGGCTTTCTCCCGAATCTGAGCATTATCGATCTGCTCTTTAATATGGGAAATGAATCCCGGCTCTTTTTATGACATTCACTTTGACGATTTTTCCTATCTTTGCAGTTTATTATTCATGTTTTCGCGGGGCAGCAGACCGATCATAATTCTCTCTGATGAAACAGTTGCCCGAAGACGCTAATTTTTATTGAACAAATGTATCACAAGACAAGAGTCCGTTTTGCGCCCAGTCCCACCGGTCCGCTGCATATTGGCGGTGTGCGCACGGCATTATACAACTACCTCTATGCCAAACAGCAGGGAGGCGATTTTATTCTTCGTATTGAAGACACCGACACCACCCGATTTGTGCCGGGGGCAGAGGAGTACATCCGGGAGACATTCGACTGGCTGGGACTCTCCTTCGATGAGAGTCCTGCTAAGGGAGGTGCCTACGGTCCTTACAGACAATCGGAACGAAGGGAGATCTACAAGGTCTATGTGAAACAGCTGCTCGAGAGCGGTGCAGCATATATCGCCTTCGACACCCCTGAAGAGCTGGAAGCCAGAAGAGGTGAGATCGCCAACTTCCAGTATGATGCGACCACCAGGGAGAAGATGCGCAACTCGCTCACACTGTCGCAGGAGGAGACACAATCGCTCATTGACGGGGCAACACAGTACGTGGTACGTATCAAGATTGATCCTGACAGGGATATCACCGTCAACGACATGATCCGTGGTGAGGTGGTGATCAGTTCAACAGTGCTCGACGACAAGGTGATTTACAAATCGTCGGATGAGCTGCCTACCTATCATCTGGCCAACGTGGTGGATGATCACCTGATGGAGATCACCCATGTGATCCGCGGTGAGGAGTGGCTCCCTTCGGCGCCACTGCACGTGTGGCTCTACCGCAGCCTTGGTTGGGAAGAGAGCATGCCCCGGTTTGCACACCTGCCGCTGCTGCTCAAGCCCGAAGGCAACGGCAAGCTGAGTAAACGTGACGGAGATCGTCTTGGCTTCCCTGTTTTTCCGCTGGAATGGAAGGACCCGGTGACAGGTGATCGCTCATCCGGCTATCGTGAGAGCGGTTATCTGCCTGATGCAATCATCAATTTTCTCGCATTCCTTGGATGGAACCCGGGAACAGAACAGGAGATCTTCACACTCGATGAGCTGGTACAGGCTTTCTCTTTTGACAGGTGCAGCAAAAGCGGTGCTAAATTTGATGTGGAGAAGGCCAAGTGGTACAACCATCAGTACATTCTCAACCTGACCGATGGGGAGCTGGCAACCCTCTTCGCTCCCATCCTTAAGGAGAAGGGAGTTAACGCAACACAGGAAAAAGTAACGAAGGTCGTTGGACTCGTCAAAGCGCGCGTTCACTTCGTGAAAGAGCTGTGGGATCAATCCTCTTTTTTCTTCGTGGCACCCGTGAGCTATGATGAGAAGACAACCCGTAAACGCTGGAAGAAAGAGACCCCCGGACAGATGAGAGCGCTGATGCAGCTGATAAGTGAGATGGATGACTTCTCTGCGGAGAACCAGGAGAAAGCCGTGATGGAATGGATTCAACAGAATCAGCTCCACACAGGTAACATCATGAATGCATTCCGGCTGGCCATCGTCGGTGAGGGGAAAGGGCCCCACATGTTCAATATCACCGATGTGATCGGCAGGGATGAGACGCTGCGCCGCCTGGAACAGGCGATCACCACCCTGACGGAAAGAGAAGAAAACATTTAATCATTCATAATAATGGGAATCGATTTTGTCATCACCTGGGTCGACATGGACGACCCGAAGTGGAAAGCTGATTTCGCAAAATATTCCGGTAAGATTGACAACTCAAAAAACGAGGTGTCAGAAGCCCGTTTTCGGGATTATGGCTTTTTGAAATACTGGTTCAGGGGCGTGGAGAAATTTGCACCCTGGGTAAGGAAGGTCCATTTTGTCACCAGCGGACAGAAGCCCTCCTGGTTGAATGCCGACCACCCCAAGTTATCCCTGGTGAATCATTCCGACTATATACCAACGAAGTATCTACCTGTATTCAACTCATCACTCATAGAGATCTGGCTGCATCAGATACCCGGTCTGGCTGATCGTTTTGTCTATTTCAACGATGACTTCTTCATCATCAATCACATCAGCGAAGATCGGTTCTTTACCGGTGGGCTTCCTAACGACATCGCAGCCTTCCGTCATAACTCAGGCATCGGCCTCTGGTCGAAATGTCTGAAAAACAATATCCGTATCATCAATGAGCGGTTTGATAAGCGTGAGGTGCTGCAGCGTGATCATGAGAAATGGTTTCATCCTTCCTACGGCAAGAAAGCCAATCTTACCCGGCTGCTCAAACCTTACGGGAAATTTGTGACGCTCATCACCCCGCACAATGCACAACCATACCTTAAATCGACCTTCGAAGAGGTATGGGATTACGCGGGTGATCAACTCACTGCCGTCTCGGAGAACCGCTTTCGCAGCCCTGAAGATTACACACAGGAGTTGTTTCGCACATGGCAGATCTGCCGCTCACAGTTTGAACCCTACAACACCTACGCCGACACAAAAATGTTCCCGCTCGTGTTAAGATCGAAGCAGGCCATTGATGCGATCTACAACCAGCGTTACAAGCTGATCTGCCTCAACGATAATGCCCACATCAGGAACTATGAGCGTGTGATGAAAGAGCTGGAGAAAGCGCTGGAAACCATTTTACCGGAGAAGTCGGGGTTTGAGCTGTGATCCTGCTATTGTCTATTTTTCAAAAGATGATTTCCCGGGGAACAGCTCCTGCAGGAAAGGCTCTACCCTCTCCCTGTCCCTGTCGGTAGCACGATGACTGTCATTCAGACAAAAGAGCGCAGGCTGGTATTTCCTGATAAAGAGGGAGAAGTCCGGATTATGCATCCGGATACGGCAGGACTCGTTCCTCCCCACGAAACGCAACTGCCCCCGTTTCCTGTATAAGGCATAGTAATTGTAGATGATACGCTGGATATCATTCTCAGTTCTTGTATGATGGGTCAGCGTACGTGATATCTCCTCACCGAAAACATTTTCAGCAACATGCTGGTATTCCGATTTCAGATAAGCGTCGACGTTATGATGAGGCGTGTAGGAGAAATACCTCCCGAACTTCTGCTCCATCAGAGAGGCAGAATGATGTATCTTTTTCCTGTAGATACTTGTGGGAATATGAAGGGCTTTCTTCACCCTGTATTTCAGTTTGCCAAAGTGAACACGCTGTAAACGGATTACCGGCAGTCCCTCATCCGTGAAAAAGAAATCGGGCGAGACGAGCCGGTTGAAGAAGGTATCATCATTTGCAAACAGAAAATGCTCCGACAGGCCGGGGATCTTCCATAAAAAATGTTCCATAACACCCGTGTTGTAACAGGGTAATGACTCAGGCGGCAGAATCTGGCGGTGATCGATGATCTGCACCCTGTCGTTCTGCAGATCCAGCCAATCAGGTGCTTGATCATCGGTCACAATAAAGATCCGGCGGATCCAGGGAGCATTTCTCTCCACAGACCGCAGCGAATATCTGAATTCTCCGTTATCGGCATAGCGTGCTTTTGTCGTGGCTTCGTTATGTAAATCAACGATCTTACCCAGGAACTGATTTTTCTTCGCCAGCCATTTGGGATCGTTTCCATCGACCCAGAGGTAAACCAGATCTATATCAAATGTTTGCATGTATCTCTTTTAAACAGCTTCATCATGAGAGTCGTTCTCTCTGTTCTGAGATGCAAAAGTAACTTTTTTTATCCAAACAGAGAAACAGCAGACTACCCATATGGGTCAGACTGACACTGACAGCAAGCTATTTTGTTAAAACAATTCACTCATTCATTTGTTGTACTATAATTGCATAACGTCAGCACGCAAAGGGTATGAACGCATCATCAACGAACAAGAAAAAAATAAGAATCCGGACAAAAGTATTTGTCCCAGTTGTTTTTATTGCCGCGGTACTTCTCATCACCTATATTTTCCCCCGCCAGGGTAGCTTCAAGTACTCCTTCAACGAGGGGAGGCCGTGGCAATATGGTCTTCTGACCGCTCCTTTCGACTTCCCTGTTTACAAACCTGCCGACCAGCTGAAAGCAGAGCAGGACAGCATCCTGGAGTATTATGAACCCTATTTTGAGCTGGATGATATAATTGAGCGGAATGCACTGGCTGACTTCGATGCCGATGTCAACCTGAACGACAAGCTCGCCGAGATGCCAGCCGGGTACAAGATATATATCCGTGAGAAGCTGAATGAGATCTATGAGAACGGGATTATGCGCTCTGAGGATTATGATCTGATCAACGCCTCCAAAACAAAATCGTTGCGGATAAAAAAAGGGAACGTAGCTGAGTCAAGAAAGATAGATTCATTTTTCACCATTCGCTCAGCTTATGAGAAAGTATTGAATGATGTCCCTGACGATATTGACCGTTCCGTTTTACGGGCAGCCAACATCAACGAATATATCCGAGAGAACGTGCTGTATGATGCTGACACATCAGATAAAGCAGAATATGAGTTCATCCAGCAGGTGGATATAAGCCGGGGTATGGTGCAACAGGGACAACGTATTATTGATGAGGGTGAAATTGTTGATGCAAGGACATTCAATATTCTCTCCTCATTAAAACGTGTTACGGAGGAACGAAGCGGCGGCACCACGAGAAACAGCTGGATGATACTCGGACAGTTGCTGCTTATACTTCTGATGTTCGGTTCGTTTTATATGTACCTGCTGTTTTTCAGGCCAACGGAGTACCGTAACCGCAAGCATGTGGTCTTCATGGTACTGCTGACCGTTATATTCCTGCTGCTCACAGCGATCACTGTCCGTTTTGATCTCTTCAGCGTCTACATCATCCCCTACGCGATCGTAACCATCCTAACCCGCACCTTTATCGATTCACGAACGGCGCTGTTTATCAGCCTGATCACGATCATACTGAGTTCGCTCATGGTGCCATTCCCGTTTGAATTTATCGTCATTCAGATCTCCGTGGCGATGGTTTCGATCTTTATGCTGAAAGAGTTGTCTGAGCGCTCTCAGCTGATACGCAGCTCTTTCTTTATCCTGCTCACCTACATCCTGGTCTATATCGGGCTGGTGATGTACCAGGAAGGAAGCGTCAAGGATATTAACTGGCTCATGCTGGTCTATTTCCTTATCAACTTCATTTTTATCATGTTCTCCTACTCTCTCGTATACATGGTAGAGCAATCATTCGGATTTATCTCCGGAGTATCGCTGGTAGAGCTGTCCAACATCAACAAGCCATTGCTGAAGGAGCTCTCAGAAAAAGCACCCGGCACGTTCCAGCACTCGCTGCAGGTCTCTAACCTGGGTATGGCAGCCGCGGCCAAGCTGGGTGCGAATGCTTCACTGATAAGAACAGGTGCACTCTATCACGATATAGGAAAGATGGTAAACCCTGCATTCTTCACGGAGAATCAGACACCCGGAATGAATCCGCATGCAGGACTGCCCTTCGAGGAGAGTGCACGTATCATTATCAACCATGTGAGAGATGGGGTGAAGATTGCGCAGAAACAGAACATTCCGCAACAGATCATCGATTTTATTGAAACGCATCACGGCACCAGCATGCCGAAGTATTTCTATATCTCCTGGAAGAATGCCAACCCTGACAAGGAGGTGAACGAGTCTGACTTCCGCTATCCCGGCCCGAACCCAAACACGAAAGAGACCGCCATCATGATGATGGCTGACGCGGTGGAGGCATCGTCACGCAGCCTGCCCGAGTATTCGGAGCAAACACTGCGGAACCTTGTTGACAAGATCATTGATTCACAGGTGAGCGAAGGTTACTTCAAACTGGCACCGATCACATTCAGGGACATACAAACAGTGAAGGATGTTTTTGTGGAGAAACTGCAAACGGTTTATCACTCCCGGATTGCCTATCCCGAGTTGAAACAGCAGGCGAGAACACAACCCCAACAGCACAACGAACTGGATAGCTAAAGCAGGTAACACTAAAGCACTACAGACTGCCAGAGACCGGAATCACTCCCACTCAATCGTTGCAGGCGGCTTCGAAGAGATGTCGTACACTACACGATTGACACCGGCCACCCTGTTGATGATCTCATTCGAAACCCTCGCCAGGAACTCATAGGGCAGATGGGCCCAGTCGGCTGTCATGGCATCGGTAGAGGTGACGGCACGCAGTGCAATCGTATTCTCGTAGGTACGTTCATCACCCATCACTCCCACCGACTGTACCGGCAACAGGATTGCTCCCGCCTGCCACACCTTGTCGTAAAGACCAGCAATGCGGAGGTTGGAGATGAAGATATCATCCGCATCCTGTGCGATACGCACCTTCTCCGGTGTGATCTCTCCCAGTATACGAATTCCCAGTCCCGGGCCGGGAAACGGATGACGATGAATAAGGTGGGGCTGCATGCCCAGCTCAAGGCCTATCCTGCGCACCTCATCCTTAAACAGAAGCTTGAGCGGTTCACAAAGCTTCAGGTGCATTTTCTCTGGTAGTCCGCCCACATTGTGATGACTCTTGATAGTTACACCTGTGATGGAGAGCGACTCGATGATGTCAGGGTAGATGGTTCCCTGCGCCAGCCACTTGATATCTTTCAGCTTATGTGCTTCGCGGTCGAATATGTCGATAAACCCTTTTCCAATAATCTTCCTTTTACGTTCCGGATCGGTCACTCCCTCCAGCTCCTGATAGAAATGTTGCTTTGCATCCACACCAATAACGTTGAGTCCCAGATGTTCATAATTTTTCAGGACGGTTTCGAACTCATACTTACGTAACAATCCATGATCCACAAAGATGCAGGTGAGGTTCCTGCCAATCGCCCTGTTAAGCAGTACAGCCGTCACTGAGGAGTCCACACCTCCCGAGAGGGCAAGAATAACCTTGTCGTCTCCCAGCACTTCCTTCAGCTCCGCAACCGTCGTTTCGATGAAGGATGCCGGCGTCCAGTCCTTTTTCATCCCGCAGATAGAGAGAAAATTATCAAGCATCTTCGTCCCCCCGGCAGTATGGAACACTTCGGGATGAAACTGTACCCCCCAGGTCTGCTCACCCTCAATCCTGTAGGCAGCCAATGCCACATCCTCGGTGGAGGCGATCACACTGAAATTCTCAGGTATACTGACAATGGTGTCGCCGTGTGACATCCATACCTGACTGTTTTGGGGGATGTTTCCCAGCAACGGATCGTTATTATCTTTTACACTCAGATGGGCACGTCCATATTCACGGGAACCGTTTTTCCCCACCTCTCCACCCGAGGAGAGTGCCATCAGTTGGGCTCCGTAGCAGATGCCCAAGACGGGGAACATCCCCTTTATCCGGCTCAGATCAGTTTTAAATGCGTTGTCGTCATTCACCGAAAAGGGGCTTCCTGAAAGGATGACTCCTTTCACCGACCTGTCACCGAAAGGGAACTTATTATAGGGTACGATCTCGCAGTAGGTGTTCAGTTCTCTTACACGTCTGCCAATAAGCTGCGTTGTCTGTGAACCAAAATCAAGAATAATAATTTTATCGTGCATAGAATGGAAATTTTGAGGGTTCAAAGATAGTGAAAAAAGAGAAGATTCGGGGGTTGCAGACCAAATTATTTGAAACTTATCTATTAGCCATTCTCTGAATATTTATTGTAATATGGATATTATTTATTGTTTTACGATATATTTTTGTTGTTTTATAAAATATATCACTATATTTGTTCCATCAATTTTCAAAGTTGTCTCAGTTATGGAAAACAGGAACAGAAAAAAAAGATCCATTGCACTGCTGTCGGTGTTGGCGGGGATTGCCTACATTTATCTGATCAGCATTGATTTTATCAATCACTGGGATTCGCACATGAACAGTTTTGCAGAAGGTTACCGGGCTTCTGCCGAGGGAAGAGAGGGCAGGATACCGGATGAATCTTTTTCCCTGTTACTGAATTCGGAGAATATTGAGTACTACTATTCCGATTCCCTGTTGAATCTGAAAAACAACCGCTACATGCCTGCAAAATTTCAGATTGTGGATGTAAAATACCATTTTGAAGACAACAAAGAGCTAAGGCAGGTATTGAAGTACAGGGCAACCATCTTCATCATTGTATTTCTGCTTTTATTTTTATTTATTGCGGTGCCTATATATTTTTACAAGATCATCGGTGCTTTCTATAAGGATCATATCTTTAATCATACGAATGTGAGACGACTGAAAATAGTGGGAAGCCTGCTGTTAATCATTTACGGACTGCAACTCATTTTCGACATCACCCTCTATTGTTACCAAAGGTCGCTGATTGATATAACCCATTACACCCTCTCTATCTACCTGTCGGGGGCCGAATGGTTGTTCATGGGACTGATAGCGCTACTGATAGCCAATATACTGAAACGTTCCGTAGAGATGAAGGAGGAGTCGGATTTAACTATTTAACTGAAAGGAAAAACCTGTATGCCAATCATCGTAAACCTGGATGTGGAGATGGCGAAGAAGAAAATGACGCTGAACGAGCTTTCTGAAAGAGTGGGCATCACCCCTGCCAACCTCTCCATACTGAAAACAGGAAAAGCCAAAGCCATCCGCTTCAGCACGCTTGAGATCATCTGCAGGGAACTGAACTGTCAGCCCGGCGATATCCTTGAGTGGGTGGATGAAGAGAAACAACCATAGAACACACAAATAAATAAAACCATTCAGAATGAAACATTTAGAACGCGCACTGGACAGACAGAACAGCTTCTGGAGATACCTGGCAATGACCCTTATCCTCTTTTTAGGGGCCTCAAGCATCGGTTCCATACCTCTGCTAATGATCATAGTAATAAAAATGATCTCCGGGGGTGATTTCGGATCACTTACCGGGAACATCATGGATCTGAGCCGCTATGGCATATCCCACAACCTGGGATATCTGTTGCTGTTGCTGGGTTTCGTGGCTATGTTCTTCGCCTTTAAATGGCTTATCCGCCCATTCCATAAACGCACCCTCAACGAGACCATCAACGGCAGGAACCGCCTGCGTCGAAACAGGATAGGCATGGGCATGCTGGTATGGGGAGCAATGATGTTGATATCACTTCTGTTTGGCCTGTTCACCTCGCCTGAGAATTACCAGTTTCAATTTCAGGCTGGGAGGTTTCTGATTCTACTGCTTCTCACGCTTCTTATACTGCCCTTTCAGACCTCGTTTGAAGAGATTTTTTTCAGGGGATATCTCTCACAGGGTATTGCCGCCGCAACCAGAAGCCGCTGGTGGACGCTGATCATCATCTCACTGGCCTTTGGGCTGGTACATTCCGCCAATCCCGAAGTGAAGGAATTCGGTTTCTGGATCAGCATGCCTCAATATGTGCTTATGGGCATCATCCTGGGTGTGGTATCGATCCTGGATGACGGCATTGAGCTGGCACTGGGAATCCATTTTATCAACAATGCCTTCATTGCACTGTTTACTACCAATAGATCTTCTGCGTTTCAAACAGATGCACTCTTTGAAGTGAAAGAAATTAAACCGGAGATGGAGTTGATCTGGATGATTATCTATGCGGTTGTTGTGATCGCACTGCTGGGCAGGATCTATCGGTGGGATTTTAGGATCATGAACAGGAAGGTTGCGATTCAAACACCGTCGTTACCACCACAACCGTCGGACAGTGAATAAATGCATGAGGTTTAAGATAAAAGGGAGTATATAATTGTTCTATTTGTATTTTTCTTATCTTTGAATTCAGAAACGATTTTTCAATGAAGATACAACATCTCATTTCCACACTACTGTTATGCGTGTCAGCATTTCTTCTGCACGGACAAAACATGGAGGATGCCAGGGGCTGGTATCTGGAGGGACGGTATGCCGAAGCATTACCTGTTTTTCTGCAGGAATATCTCAATGATCCGGACAACGCGGCATTGAACCAGTGGGTGGGTGTGAGTCTGTTAAAAACAGGCCGGTTCATGGAGGCAGAGAAATATCTTGCATTCGCATCACAGAAGAAGATCCCCGAATCATTTATCTACCTGGGTGAACTCTACGCCAGGATGTATCGTTTTGAAGCGGCAGAAGAAGAATTCGGAAAATATCAGCGTGCGAACCGCAGAAATGAAGAGGCACTGGAGAAACTGACAGTGAAACGTGAAGAGGCAGAGAGGTTGAGAAGAGCAACAAACCGCACTGAAGATATTCAAATCATTGACAGTCTGGTACTGCCCAAATCAGCATTTCTGGCCGCATACAAGCTGAGCCTCTCATCAGGGTCGCTGATGCCTGTAAATGAATTTTTCCGGAACGTGACCACGTCGGATAAAACGCTGTTCATGAACGAACGGCAAGACAAGATCTACTATTCACAAGGCAATTCTGATTCGGGTTTTGATCTCTTTACAATGGATAAGCTGCTCGACAGTTACGGCAATGAGAAGAAGCTCCCTGAATCTGTCAATATGGACGGAGATCAGGCCTATCCTTTTGTACTGAGTGACGGGATGACCCTCTATTTTGCCTCCACTGGCCATCAGTCACTGGGTGGCTATGACCTGTACGTTACGCGTTACAATCTGGCTACAGACTCATATCTTACACCCAATCAGCTGAATATGCCTTTCAACTCACCTTTCAACGACTACATGATGGCCATAGATGATGAAAAAGGTGTCGGCTGGTTTGCATCAGACCGCTATCAGCATGCTGACTCTGTTTGTATATACACCTTTCTTCCGAATGCACAGGTGACACTGATAGAAAGTGATGATCCGGAATATCTGAGCAGGCGTGCCCGTATTGCCTCAATAGCGGAGACATGGAAGATAGACAGCGACTACACCTCCCATCGCGCGGTAGCGCAACAGCAGAATATCTCACAACAGACTTCCACGGGAGATTTCCTGTTTGTCATCAATGACAGGGCGACATACCACCATCTCTCCGATTTTAAGAACAACCGTGCCCGTTCGCTCTTCTCTCAGGCGCTGGGCCTGGAAAGTCAATTACGGGAACTGAATAAGGAGTTGTCGGGAAAAAGAGATCAGTACACGGGGGGTAGTGCAGCAAACAATACGGTTGCCAGCGAAATACTTACCCTGGAGAAAGAGACAGAAATGCTGTTCCGGGAGATAGAACGATTGAAACTGGAGGCAAGAAACGAAGAGACAGAAAACCTTTTTAACTAAACATACCGGATATGACACTCGACCTAATTATTGTAGCAGCCGTGATACTGTTGGGTATTCTCTTCATGCTTGCAGAGATCTTTTTGCTTCCCGGCATCAGCATTGCAGGTATTGCAGGAGCTATATTCCTTCTTGGTGGCATCGTCTATGCATACATCTTTCTTGGGAATGTAGGCGGGAACATCACACTGGCTGCTTCGGCAGTGGCCATGGGAGGAACTTTCTACTGGCTGTTAAAATCAAAGTCGCTCCGCAGGATCTCGTTGGAGACCAACATTGACAGTAAAGTGGATAACTCCAATTTACAGAAAATGGAGGTTGGAGATACCGGCGTTGCCATCTCCCGCCTGAATCCGATTGGGAAAGTGATGGTAAACGATGTCGAGGCGGAAGGTAAATCATTCGACGGTGAGTTCATCGAAGAGGAGACCGAGATTGAGATCGTACGAATAGAGACATACCAGGTCCTGGTAAAGAGAAAATAAAATACTATATATAACACCAAAAACAAATCATTATGGATTTATCATTTCCTTTAATCATTACAATTGCCGTAATCATCATTTTTTTAATGATCTTCTTCCATTACGTGCCCTTTTTTCTGTGGATCAATGCGTTATCGGCAGGTGTACGCATATCCCTTATTCAGTTGTTCCTGATGCGTCTGCGTCGTGTACCGCCACACACTATTGTTTATGCCATGATCGAAGCACACAAGGCAGGATTAAAAAAAGTCACCCGGGACGATCTGGAAGCCCACTACCTTGCAGGAGGTCATGTGGAGAAAGTAGTACACGCATTGGTATCGGCCTCTAAGGCAAACATCGACCTCTCTTTTCAGATGGCAACAGCCATTGACCTGGCAGGTCGTGACGTGCTGCAGGCCGTGCAGATGTCAGTGAACCCAAAAGTGATTGACACACCTCCTGTTACAGCCGTAGCCATCGATGGTATACAGCTGATTGCCAAAGCTCGTGTTACCGTGCGCGCCAATATCAAGCAGCTGGTGGGTGGAGCCGGTGAAGAGACCATCCTCGCCCGTGTAGGTGAAGGGATTGTCTCCTCCATCGGTTCAGCCTCATCGCACAAGTCGGTGCTTGAGAATCCTGACTCCATCTCAAAGCTGGTATTAAAGAAAGGCCTGGACGCCGGCACAGCTTTTGAGATTCTCTCCATCGACATAGCCGATATCGACATAGGCAAGAACATTGGAGCCGTACTGCAAATGGATCAGGCACAGGCTGACAAGAACATTGCTCAGGCACGCGCCGAAGAACGTCGTGCAATGGCTATAGCCCTTGAACAGGAGATGAAAGCCAAGGCACAGGAAGCCAGAGCGAAGGTGATTGAGGCCGAGGCCGAAGTGCCAGCAGCAATGGCTGAAGCGTTCCGTAACGGGAACCTGGGTATCATGGACTATTACCGGATGGAGAACATCAAAGCTGATACCGAAATGCGTGACTCCATTGCCAAGCCACAAAGCAGCGGAGATAATAAAAAATAACGGTAAGCCGATATCACAGAAATAAAACAATTATGAGAATTATACCTGAATCAGAATTGATCATCAATTCTGATGGAAGTGCGTTTCATCTGCACATAAAACCTGAGCAACTCTCCGACAAGATTGTGATGATGGGCGATCCTGATCGTGTGACTATGACAGCTGGTTATTTTGATTCCATCGAGTGTGATGTGACCAGTCGCGAGTTCCATACCGTAACGGGAATGTACAAAGGAAAACGTATCACTGCTCTCTCGCATGGTATAGGTACCGACAACATCGACATCGTCCTCACGGAGCTGGATGCCCTGGCGAACATCGACTTCAATACACGCATGGTCAGGGATGCGTTTAAACAGCTGACCATGATTCGCGTAGGCACATCGGGAGGGATGCAGACTCACTGTCCTGTTGGTTCCTATGTTGTCTCGGAGAAATCGATTGGTTTTGACGGACTGCTTCATTATTATGCCAACTCCAGAGCTGTATGCGAAGAGGATTTCGAAGAGGCTTTCCAGAAACATGTGAACTGGTCGCCCTACCACTGTGCCCCTTACGTGGTGAGTGCAGACGAAGAGCTGGTGGATCGTATCGGGTACGATATGATTCGCGGAGTGACCATCTCTGCCATCGGTTTCTACGGGCCACAGGGGAGACATGTACGCCTCGGTCTCGCTGATCCCGATCTGAACGCCAAAATAGAGTCGTTTCGCTTCGGAGAGTACTCCATCACCAACTACGAAATGGAAAGCTCTGCCATTGCGGGATTGGGCAGGATGATGGGGCATAAAGCCATGACAGTCTGTGCCATCATTGCCAATCGTGTTGCCCTGGAATCGAATGCGAATTATAAAGGTTCAACAGAAGAGCTGATCAAAATTGTACTGGAAAGGATTTAAACGGACTATCCGGCAGATCACGCTCCTCCTTGCACAAAGTAAAGAATAATCGTGCGTCGTAATTAAACTTTATTTTAAAACTATTTAAAAAAAATGTCATGAGAAAGATTTTAACATTACTGTTCCTTGTAGCAACAGTTGTTGCAATGGCACAACAGAACCCTCCTCTACCTGTCGATCCAAACGTGAGGACAGGTAAACTGGAGAATGGACTCACTTATTACATCCGTCACAACACTCTTCCCGAAAACAGAGCCGATTTTTACATCGCTCAGAAGGTGGGCTCGATGCAGGAAGAAGACAGTCAGGCCGGATTGGCTCACTTCCTGGAACATATGGCTTTCAACGGAACAAAGAACTTCCCCGGAAAGGACATGCTCAACTACCTGCAGGACAATGGAATCAAGTTCGGCACCAACATCAACGCCTACACCTCG
>JAAYGM010000306.1 GCA_012727735.1 Bacteroidales bacterium
GGATGGAGAAAGGGACACTCTACAGCAAGGAAGAGCTGGAAAATATCGATGCGCTGGTGATCATGCAGGTACATGACAGGGATGTGTCCGATGAGTCACAGCTGAAAAACAAATACACCGACTACACGATACCTTTCGACCGCACCAATTACGCTGCCGCGTTCGATTACGTGATCAAGCGATACCTCACGGAATGTTACAACCTCAAATTTGACGAGACATCGAAATACTACAACAGCCGCATGGGTAAACCGGCGGTGGTCGTACTCTGTACCGACTGGCATGACGGACGTGTATTGTACAACACGACCATAAGGAGGCTGGGTGAGAAGTGGGGATTCCCGGTGGTGGAGTTCGACAGGTATATCGGATTTTCTAAAAATGCTGTTCATCCCGTCACGGGAGAACAGGTGAGCCGCCTTTTTACCGGTGATAAGCAGGAGATAGAGGGAGAGACCTTCGGCTGGCATCCCGGGAACGGACAGGAGCAATACCTGCAGCGCCGCATGGGTGCCATCTTCGCCGACACCATACGGAAGATCTTCCCGGTTAAATAAAAACCTGCATAGTCATTCTTTTCCTAGAGATAACCTTATTCCTCCCAGACCAGGTAGGCCGACACCAGCCAGTGGTTCAGCTTGTTCTCGTCGATGGATGTCGATTCGGGAATGCTGATGGTGAGGGCGTGACTGCCGGGTGCTATGCCCTGCAGATTGATCTCCACGGGCGGCACATCACTGCCCGGGCACCAGTTGCTGCGTGACAGGTCGGACGATGCCAGTGGCTCTTCGATCTCTTTCATCTCCCGTTTGCCATTGCGGCCAATAAAAGCCTGGGTACGCTTCTGTAACCATACACCCGATGTGGGGTTGAAACGGCGGAAGGAGGCACAGTCGGTACGCCATGGCGTGAAGCTGAGCACCTCTTTCCCATCTATGGAGAGGATGTTCTTCTGCGGACGAAACTCATCTCCCCCCGAGTGGCCGCCATGTCCGGTGGTGATATATTTCAACCGTACATTCCTGGCCTTGCGCGGGATAGAGAAGGGTACTACCACATCCTGCCGCGAGAAGATATCGGGATGCTTCTGCCCGATGTAGTAGTTGGTGTTGATCAGCGGCTCCACGTGTGTCTTCGGTTTCCTGTCGCCACGAAGAGCGCTCTCGGTGAAGGTGAACCGTACATCCACCTCATATCCTTCTTTGGTCCACGTGTCGATGAAAACGCCGACCCAGGCGTCCTCTTCCATAAGCGGCAGCAGGTCGGTGATGTCCTGTCTCCATGTGACCTCCTTCGCCCATCCATCCACGTAGACAGGGCGTCGCCGTGCTGAGACAGAGTCGGTATCACTGCTGAAGTGGCCCACGCCGAAAGGGGTCATAAAGCGCATCAGCTCCAACGCCGGCGTATAATTGTCTCCCTGTACGATGCCGGTGAGCTGTTCATAGCGGGTGGTGTCTGCCATTGGATAGGATGCCTTGCCGGCGGCGATATCGAGCATGGCGATGCCCGCACCCGGGGTGATCAGAAAACAGGATCCTGACTTATCCCAGGGATCGCCGTTGGAGACCAGCGTGATGGATATCTCACCCTCCGTGTAGCGCCTGAATTGGGGAACATCAATTTTCTTAAGTACAATCCGCCCGTTACCCAGGTAGATGAGCCCATTCTTCTCCACCACACCGTCGGGATAGTCCGACGGGTTGAAAAGAACGGGTGTATCCCGCAACAGATCAATGGTGACCGGCTTGCGGGTGCGTTGTGCCGTAAGAGATGTAACGGCAATAGAGAGCAGGATCAGTATAAACAGCGATTTCTTCATAAATTGACAAGATGAGATGATAATCAATGGCTGCAAATATACAAAATTCTGTTATATTTGCAGGAACAACTAAACCGGCTTCGCTATGCGTATAAAAGAATTGATTCAATTGATCGAACAGGTTGCACCGCTGCCGCTGCAGGAAAATTATGACAACAGCGGACTGCAGGTGGGTGATCCCGGCAGGGAGGCAACAGGAGCACTTCTCTCAATAGATGTGACGGAGAACGTGATCGAGGAGGCCATCGCTCTTGGGTGCAACCTTATCATCTCGCATCACCCGCTGGCGTTCCGCCCTTTCAAATCGCTCACGGGAAAGAACTATGTGGAGCGGTGCATGATGGAGGCCATCAGGAACGATATCGCCCTTTATGCTGCCCACACCAACCTCGACAATGCGGAGGGGGGTGTCAACTACAAGCTAGCAGAGATGCTGGAGCTGCAGAACGTGAAGATTCTCCAGCCGAAAGAGAATGCCCTGCTCAAGTTCGTCACCACGGTGCCGGTACAGCACGCCGACAGCGTACGGAACGCCCTCTTCAATGCCGGCGCGGGACATATAGGCAATTACGACAGCTGTAGTTACAATCTGACGGGGGAGGGAACTTTCCGTCCCCGCGAAGGAGCCAACCCGTACACGGGTGAGATAGATACATTCCACTTTGAACCGGAGGTGAGGATCGAGACAGTGATCCCCCTCATGAAGAAGGAGGAGGTACTGCGTGCGCTGCTGGTGGTTCACCCCTATGAGGAGCCGGTGTTCGATCTCTATCCGATAGCGAACGAGTGGGGACAGAGCGGCAGCGGTATTGTAGGTGTGCTTCCAGAAGCGATGCCCGAGCAGGAGTTTCTCTATCTGCTCAAGGATATCTTTAACCTGCCCACCATCCGCCACACCAAGATTGAAGGCAGGGAGATCCGCGATGTGGCCATCTGCGGCGGGGCAGGTGCTTTCCTCATCCCGAGGGCCATCAGCTACGGTGCCGACGCTTTTATCACCGGCGAGGCCAGATACAACGATTACTACGATGTGGAGGGACGTTTACTGCTCGCGGTGGTAGGACATTACGAATCGGAAATATGCACAAAAGAGATCTTTTTCGATCTTATCTCGGAAAAATATCCTACCTTTGCACTACATAAATCGGCGTTCGACTCGAACCCGGTTAAATATCTGTGAAAGAAAGCGGTCTGACTTGTTCCCGCAGTTACAGAGAATGTGGTAATGAAACGATCTCACCGTCGTCTGATTACTGCATTTTTTATTCAAATAATCTGTCGTTCATGGCGATGGGTGCATGCAGCGAAACAGAATAAACATCATATAATATTATTGGTTATGGCAACAAAAAAGAAAAGTGCAGAAGTGGAAGTGTCCGTGGTAGACAAACTGAAATCACTCCACAAGCTACAGTCTTATCTGTCGGAAATAGACCGCATTAAAACATTGCGCGGTGAGCTGCCTCTTGAGGTGGCCGACCTCGATGATGAGATCGCCGGCCTGGGTACCCGTATCAATAACTTCGAGCTGGAACTGAAGCAGCTGGAGGAGAATACGGCGATGCAGAAGGGCAAGATCGAAACCAGCAAGGCGAAAATTGAGAAGTACAACAAGCAGCTCGACAATGTACGCAACAGCAAGGAGTATGATCATCTCTCAAAGGAGATTGAGTTTGAGACGCTGGAGATTGAGCTCTCGGAAAAACATATCCGCGAGCAGTCACTGAAGGCTACTCTTGTCAAGGAGCAGATTGAAGCAGCCAACCTCCTGCTGAAGGATAAGACCTCTGACCTGGAGCACAAGAAGAAGGAGCTGGATGATATTGTCTCTGAGACAAAAGCCTCGGAAGAGAAGATCCGCGAAAAAGCCAAGAAAACCGAGACGACAATCGAACCACGTCTGCTGATGGCTTTCAAGCGTATCCGCAAGAATGCCCGCAACGGGCTGGGTATCGTACCCATCCAGCGTGGTGCCTGCGGAGGTTGCTTCAACAAGATCCCCCCACAGAAACAGATGGACATCAAGCTGGGGAAGAAAATCATTGTCTGCGAATATTGCGGACGTGTGATGATAGACCCTGAGATGGCTGGTATTGTGGAGAAATAACAACCCGTCATTCATGAAATGAATCAAAGAAAATCCTGCAGAGTGAGCAAAATTCCATTACGGATTTTTTTCTCTATTTCTCTTCAGAATTTTCTTTTTTTCTTTGGAATTAATGTATCTTTGCACTCTTAAAGGAGCTAATTTCCGTTATTCAATCACAGCTAACCATAAACCTTTTGATATAGAATTGGTTATTCAAAAAGAATACAAGCAAGGTTATTTATTATAAACTATATGGCTAATCGAATAAAAATTAAGAAAGGCTTACAGATCCCGCTGCTCGGCGTGTCGGATGAGACTCTGAGGGGTGAGATCACGAGCGAATTTGTGAGAATTTGTCCGGAAGATTTTCATGGCATCACTCCCAAGTTAGCCGTAAAGGTGGGTGATACGGTGAAAGCAGGTACAGCACTGTTCTATGATAAGAACCATGCCGACATGCTTTTTGCATCACCTGTAAGCGGTGTGATCACTGAGATTGAGCGCGGTGCGAAACGACGCATCCTCAACATCGTGATCAAGGCTGACAGCAGCAGCATCTATGAAGATTTCGGCAAGAAGAAGGTTGCTTCACTCTCAGCAGATGAGGTGAAGAAATCAATTCTCGATGCAGGGATCTGGTTTGTGATAAGACAACGTCCCTACGATGTGGTGGCGAACCCATCAAAACAACCGCGTGACATCTTCATCACCGCCTTCGACAGTGCGCCGCTGGCACCCTCTTATGATTTCCTGCTCAAGGGGCAGGAGGAGGAACTGCAGACTGGACTGGATGCGCTGGCCAAACTCACTGCCGGCAAGGTCTATCTCTCGATAGGTAAGCAGACCACGAACAAAGGATTGCGTGAAGCGCAGCACGTGGTGATCAACGAGTTCGACGGTCCGCACCCGGCAGGGAACGTGGGTGTGCAGATCAACAAGCTTAAACCGGTGAACAGGGGAGAGACGGTATGGACGCTGAACGCCCTGGATGTGGTGATCATCGGTCGTCTCTTCAACAAGGGCATCGTGGACCTGACGCGTACCATCGCGCTCACCGGCTCGGAAGTAAAGCAGACTGGTTATTACCGGATGGTGATAGGCACTGAACTGAAGTCACTCTTCAGCAATAACGTGACCGAAGGCATCTCGCTACGATATATCAGCGGCAACCCGCTCACCGGACGCAAGATAGATGCTCATGGAGTACTTCGCGCCTACAACTCACAGGTGACGGTAATACCTGAAGGGGATGATGTGCATGAAGCTTTCGGCTGGGCATCGTTATCACCCAAAAGATACAGTGCCGGCGGCACTTATGCCAGACTGAAGAAGGCCTACCGCCTGGATGCCCGCACGCTGGGCGGTCCCCGTGCGATCATCGTCTCCAACGAGTATGACAAGGTGTTCCCGATGGATATCTATCCCGAACAGCTGATCAAGGCGATCATGGCATTCAATATAGATAAGATGGAGGCGCTGGGCATCTATGAGGTGGCACCCGAAGATTTCGCACTGTGTGAGTTCGTCGATACCTCCAAGCTGGAGCTGCAGCATATTGTGCGTACGGGACTGGATTTGCTTCGTAAGGAGATGGAATAACGGTGCTCCGTGCAACAAAGAATAATAATTACTAAAACATAGAACTTTGAAAGCGTTAAAGAAGTATCTTGATAAGATAAAACCGAATTTCGAGGAGGGCGGTAAACTGCATTGGCTCTATTCAACGTACGATGCATTCGAGACATTCCTTTTCGTACCCAACACCACCTCGAAGACCGGGGTGCATATTCATGATGCGCGCGACTCGAAACGCACGATGATCATCGTGATCCTCGCACTGGTGCCGGCATTGCTGGTGGGTATGTACAATGTGGGCCTGCAACACTATATGGCCGTAGGTCAGGATGTGACCCTGCTCACACGGTTTGTCTACGGGCTCATTGCCATGCTGCCGCTGATCGTGGTCTCCTACGTCGTGGGGCTGGGTATTGAGTTTGCCATGGCGCAGGTGAAGAAGGAAGAGGTGGCCGAGGGCTACCTGGTGTCAGGGATGCTGATCCCGATGATCGTTCCCATCGATACGCCGTTGTGGATGGTGGCTATCGCTGTGGCCTTCTCGGTGATCTTTGCCAAGGAGGTGTTCGGTGGTACCGGATACAATATATTCAACGTGGCGCTGATTGCGCGTGCGTTTCTCTTCTTCTCCTATCCGACGAAGATGTCGGGCGACCAGGTTTGGGTACGCACTGCCGATACGTTTGGTATGGGTGGGGGTACGGTGATAGACGGTTACTCGGGCGCGACGCCCCTGGGTCAGATAGCTACCACCGATGCGGGTGGTTTTGGTGAGTTCGCCTTCCGGGGCATCACCGGACAGTCACTCTCCATCAGTGACATGTTCTTCGGCTTCATCCCCGGGTCGGTGGGTGAGGTCTCAACCTTTGCGATCCTGCTGGGTGCGCTGATCCTTATCGTCACGGGCGTGGGAAGCTGGAAGACCATGCTCTCCGTCTTTCTCGGTGGTCTGGTGGCTGCTTTGCTGGTAAACAGCTTCGCACAGAATGCCATGATGGAGATGCCGGTATATTATCACTTCCTGCTGGGTGGTTTCGCTTTCGGAGCGGTCTTCATGGCTACCGACCCGGTGACCTCGGCAAGGACAGAGAAAGGAAAATGGATCTTCGGATTCTTTATCGGGCTGCTGGCGGTGGCCATCCGTGTGTTCAACCCGGGCTATCCCGAAGGCATGATGCTTGCCATCCTGTTTATGAACGCGTTTGCACCGCTCATCGACTTCTACGTGATTGATGCCAACATCAAACGTCGTGCGAAGAGAGCTGCAGCCGCCAATGCGATATAACAACAATAACAGAGAAAAGCTATGAACAGAGAGAATAGTGGATACACAATTATATACGCATCGATAATGGTCGTTATCGTCGCGCTGGGTCTGGCATTCACACACCAGGCACTGAACGAGCGGCAGACGGCCAACGTGAACACAGACAAGATGCAGCAGATACTGCGTTCACTCAATATCGATGCGAGTGCCGCTGAGGCGCAGACGAAGTATGACGAGCTGGTGAAGAATGCCTATCTCATCAACAGCGATGGAACAAAGATTGAAGGCAGTGAAGGCACCACACCCGATGATCCAGCCTTCTCAACGGAGCTGGATGACGAGGATGCCGCGGGGCTGCCGGTATATGAAGCAGAGATAGATGGTTCAATGAAATATATCCTTCCGATGGATGGCGCCGGTCTCTGGGGTCCTATCTGGGGATACCTAGCCGTGGAGGCTGACGGCAGCACTATCTTCGGTGCCGAGTTCGATCACCAGGGTGAGACCCCGGGGCTGGGAGCAGAGATTGCAACACCATCCTTTAAGAAGCAGTTCATCGGTAAGGAGCTGATCAAAGAGGGTACGTTCAAGTCGGTGGCTGTGGTCAAACCTGGTCAGACGACCAGTGACCGCGATTATGTGGACGGCATCTCGGGAGGCACCATCACCAGTAAAGGGGTGGATGCCATGCTGCTCAACAGTGTAGGTGATTACATGGATTTTTTAATGAATTTGAACGCTGCCAACTAAGGCCGTTGGATATAAAACAGAATAAAAATGGCATTATCGAATAAAACAAAAGCGGCCTTGCTGGGCCCGCTGAATAAAAATAACCCTGTGATCGTACAGGTGCTGGGTATCTGTTCCGCGCTGGCGGTAACCTCCAAGCTGGAGCCATCACTGGTGATGGCGGTAGCGGTGACGGTGGTGCTGGCGCTGGCCAACGTGATCATCTCCATGTTACGTAAAACCATTCCCAACCGTATACGTATCATCGTACAGCTGGTGGTGATCGCTGCTTTGGTGACCATCGTAAGCGAGGTGCTCAAAGCGTATGCCTATGATGTGAATAAACAACTCTCGGTGTTCGTGGGGTTGATCGTGACCAACTGTATCCTGATGGGACGTCTCGAGGCGTTTGCACTGGGTAACGGTCCCTGGCCCTCCTTCCTCGACGGGATAGGCAACGGACTGGGCTACGGATGGATCCTTGTCGTGGTGGGCTTCTTCCGTGAGCTGCTGGGCTCGGGAGAGCTGCTGGGTTACCGGGTGATTCCCCAGTTCATGTACGATGCCGGTTACGCCAACAACGGGCTGATGATGCTCGCACCGATGGCGCTTCTGCTGGTGGCCGTGATCATATGGGTACACAGGGCCAGGAACAGGGAGCTCTATGAAGAAACCAACTGATTCAATAACAAATAAACAGCTACAATATATATGGATGCAATTAGTTTGATTGTTCGTTCGATCTTCGTCGACAATATGATATTCGCTTACTTCCTGGGGATGTGCTCCTTCCTGGCAGTATCGAAAAATGTGAAGACCGCCGTGGGACTGGGTATTGCCGTGACTTTCGTGCTGGTGATCACCGTGCCGGTCAATTTCCTGCTGGAGAACTACGTGCTGAAGCAGGGTGCCCTGGCATGGCTGGGTGAGGAGTTTGCGACGGTGGACCTGAGTGTCTTCAGCCTGCTGATCTTCATCGCCATCATCGCCTCCATCGTACAGCTGGTGGAGATGATCATCGAACGTTTCAGCCCATCGCTTTACGCCTCACTGGGTATCTTCCTCCCGCTAATCGCCGTGAACTGTGCCATCCTCGGAGGATCGCTCTTCATGCAGCAGCGTGATTTTGCCAATGTGGGTATGGCTACGGCTTATGGCTTCGGATCGGGTATCGGTTGGCTGCTGGCTATCGTAGGCCTGGCCGCCATCAGGGAGAAGCTGGAATATTCCCACGTGCCCGGGCCGCTGAAGGGGCTGGGTATCACTTTTATTGTCACAGCATTGATGGCTATCGGCTTTATGAGCTTTTCCGGAATCAATATCTGAACAACAGAAGACATTAACAGAGTATACAAATAAATTAAGTAGATAAATATGAGTCTATTATTGAGTGCGGGTGGATTGACGATATGGACGAGTGTCATTGTATTCCTGCTGATCATACTTGTCCTTGTAGTGGTCATTCTGATTGCCAAGGCGAAGCTGATGCCGTCGGGCAACGTGAAGGTCACTATCAACGAAGAGAAAGAGCTGGAGGTGCCAATGGGAAGCACGTTGCTGAACACCCTGCAGTCGAAGGATATCTTTCTCTCTTCCGCCTGTGGTGGCGGTGGCACCTGTGGCGAGTGTCGCTGTCGTATCGTAGAAGGTGGTGGTGAGATACTGCCTACCGAGAAAGGTCATTTCAGCCGCAAGGAGCAGCTGAACAACTGGCGCCTTAGCTGCCAGGTGAAGGTGAAGGAGGATCTGTCCATCGTTATTCCCGAAGAGGTCTTCGGTATTAAGGAGTGGGAGTGTGAGGTGATCTCCAACAAGAACGTGGCATCGTTCATCAAAGAGTTTGTGGTGAAGCTTCCCGAAGGTGAAAAGCTCGATTTCAAGCCCGGCTCCTACAGCCAGATCAGGGTACCCCAATATGACCAGATCAAATATGCCGATTTCGATATCGATGAAGAGTACAAGGGTGACTGGGATAAGTTTAAGATGTGGGATCTGACGGCGAAGAACGAGGAAGACACGGTACGTGCCTACTCCATGGCCAATTATCCCGCCGAGGGGAACGTCATCATGCTCAACGTGCGTGTGGCCACGCCTCCGTTCGACAGGGTGAAGAGCGGATGGATGAATGTGAACCCGGGTATCGTATCCTCCTATATCTTCAGCCTGAAGCCGGGTGACAAGGTAATGATATCGGGTCCCTATGGTGAATTTCACCCCATCCTCGACAGCAAGCGAGAGATGCTCTGGGTGGGCGGTGGTGCCGGTATGGCACCGCTTCGTGCACAGATCATGCACCTGACCAAGACACTCAAAATTACAGACCGGAAGATGTCTTACTTCTACGGTGCCCGTGCGCTGGTGGAGGCGTTCTATCTGGAGGATTTCTACGAGCTGGAGCGTGAGTTTCCCAACTTCTCGTTCCACCTGGCCCTCGACCGTCCCGATCCCGCAGCTGATGAGGCAGGGGTGAAGTACACGCCGGGATTCGTACACCAGGTGATTCATGACACCTACCTGAAAGATCACGATGCACCCGAAGATATCGAGTACTACATGTGCGGTCCCGGACCTATGGCCGCTGCTGTACAGCGTATGCTTGACGACCTGGGTGTTCCGCCGGAGATGATCATGTTTGACGATTTCGGCTAGTCAGTAGTCAGTGATCAGTTGTCAGTAGTCATCTTTTTAGATGGAAGCTTTGCAAGGGCAGTGGTAAGAGATAAGCCATAAGCAATAAGTGGAAAGCTGAAAGCAGTAAGATATAAGCATATAGAACGGTACTCTTTGAATGGGGTACCGTTTTTTTTGTGTGCTTTTCCGGCGAGTGGTGCAATCAACCCGGGGTGATCTCCTTTGCAACTGTTTATGGCGGTTATGTACGATAGATAGTTGCTGCTAGGGGGCTGGCATACACTATGGTTGTATGCTATGATCGGGGAGATATCTCCTATGGATAGATGCTGCTCAGGGGGAGCGATACCTCATCTTCGATATCGAGCATCGCGTTGATAAGGTAAATGCGATCATATTCGCCGAGGGAGGCAGCCCTGATATCTCTCTCGCTGATGCTGCCCGAGCGGAGCAGCTGCTGTCGTTTAGTGCCGTTGAGGAGAAAAGAATGCGGGGTATAGAAACGATCACCTTTGCTAAGCACCACGTTGCTGTAGGAGGTGTCGGTGATCAGCCCGTCGCGGGTGATCAGTATCTCATCGCAGTCGCCTTTCAGTCTTAGCAGGTCCAGCAGTGTAGTCCTGTCGGCGTACTTAAATGCATAATCGGGTGATGCCTCCACCAGTCGCAGCGAAGCGATCCTTTTAGGCAGATAAGGCGCAAACGTTACCTCTGCGAGGGTGTGGTGGTAGATGATCCTGCATTTCACCCTCCCTGCAGTAAGTGCCGCCGGAAGCATCTTCTCCAGGTCCGGCAGTGGAGGAGCGGTGAAACGGTGAGCGGCGGCTGTCTGCTGCATGCGTGCTGTATGTGCCTGTTCGTTTTGCACTTTGCCGTTCATTATGCAGATGGTTTCGAGAAACATAGGCTGTGATGATTAAAAAGGAAGATAGACTTTTTGCAGTGCTTCACGGTATTCGTTCCGGCAGATGCTGTTGGCGGTGATACCACCACCGCTGCGGAAGAAGAGGCCACCCTCCTGTTGTTCGATATAACGGATCAGCACGAAGCTCTCCAGCTTCTCACCGTCATAATACCCTGCCACACCCGTATAATAACCGCGTGGTTGCTTTTCCGCCCGGCGGATCAGGTCGATTGTCGCCCGCTTGGGTGCTCCCGATACGGAGCCGGCAGGCAGCAACGCAAAGATGAGTGAGCCGAGGTGACTGTGGTATCCATCAGGGAGGCTGCCTTCAATCTCTGAGCTCACCTGCAGTATGGGTCCGTTGCTGGTCTCCAGCTCATCGATATACCTGAAGCGATTCACCTTCACCCCTGTGGCTATCCGGCTCAGGTCGTTGCGCAGCAGATCGACGATGGTATTGTGCTCAGCGCTCTCCTTGTGGTTGTTCATGATGATCCCGCGTGCGTTTGGTATGGTGGCATCGATCGTACCCTTCATGGGGTAGGTGGCGATCTTACCCTGTTGCATCGTCACGAAACACTCGGGGGAGAAGCAGACCATCTTCCCGGGAACAGAGAGCCTGTATTTCGCTTTACTGTACATGAAAATCTCCTGTAGCGTGAGGGATGTCCGGATGGGGGTGCTGATGGTGAGGTTGGTCAGGTAGGAGTCGCCGCGGTGCAGCCCGTGCATCACCACCCGGAATCGTTCGCTGTAGGTGTGAAAATCTTCCGGACTGCTTTCGAAACGATAGGGGGGAGTCGTCCCGGGTGGTGGCGGTGTATTGCCAACGTCGCATATATTGAACAGCACCTCCTGCTGAGAGATCGGGTCGGCAAGAAAAAAACCTTCCTCCATCTCAAACTCCACGCCAAAGAGAAACGGCTGCCTCCTCTGCCCCGCTTCATTCATCCTTTTTTCTATCTCACTGCAACGGAAATACATCCCGCAAAAATAACCCAATTATTATAGTGTGAGGCAATTTTTGCGTAAAATTGAACATGATTGGTTATTTTAACTGTCATAAATAGAAATTAAACAGGAAAAATGAATAAAAATGTATATCGGCAGGTTACAGCAGCATCAATTTTTCCGGGTGATGCAAATGTGCTTTAATCTGTTGATTATGTGTTATGTTTCTACCCTCATATGCTTTCAATTGAGAAGTAAAAGAGGGCTGCATTTATCAAAATGTAAATATTTAACGCAAAAAAGAGTGCAAATATTTTGCCGGTATGATTTTTTGGTTTTACTTTGTAGCTGTCAAACAAGAAAACTATTCAATCAGCATTATGTTTCGTCACTTGGATATTCTAGTCATTTCTATTCTACTTCTGGAAAACTTCGGAGGGTGAGACTGGCATATCGAATCATGTACTAAGGCAGATAATCATATGATAACCTTTCTCACCCGGTGAGAAAGGTTTTTTTTTTATATAACAACAAAATAAATTCAGATAGATAATGGAGCGCATATACGTATTTGATACAACTTTAAGAGACGGGGAGCAGGTCCCCGGTTGTCAACTGAATACAATCGAGAAGATAGAGATCGCACAGATGCTGGAGCTGCTGGGTGTGGATGTGATTGAGGCAGGCTTTCCCATCTCCAGTCCGGGCGATTTCAACTCGGTGATAGAGATCTCCAAGGCGGTGACCTGGCCCACCATCTGCGCACTCACACGTGCGGTGGAGAAAGATATTGAGGTGGCTGCAGAGTCGTTGAAGTATGCAAAGAACAAACGTATTCATACCGGTATCGGTACCTCCGACTCACATATCAAATACAAGTTCAACTCCAACCGTGAAGAGATCATCGAAAGGGCGGTGAAGGCGGTGAAGTATGCCCGCCGCTTCGTGGGTGATGTGGAGTTCTATGCCGAAGATGCCGGGCGTACCGATAACGAGTATCTTGCCCGCGTGGTGCAGGCGGTGGTGAACGCGGGTGCCACAGTGGTGAACATCCCCGATACCACCGGCTACTGCTTTCCTGATGAATATGGGGCAAAGATCAGATATCTGATTGAGAATGTGGATATGAAGAGTGCAATCCTCTCCACCCACTGTCACCAGGACCTGGGGATGGCTACGGCCAACACCCTCTCGGGTGTGATCAACGGTGCCCGCCAGGTGGAGGTGACCATCAACGGTATCGGTGAACGTGCCGGCAACACCTCTCTCGAGGAGGTGGTGATGGCGCTCAAGAGCCACAAGGACCGCGGCTTCGACACCAACATCAACACCCATCATATCTATTCTGCCAGCCGCATGGTCTCCAGTCTGATGAACATGCCGGTGCAGCCCAACAAGGCGATCGTGGGCAGGAACGCCTTCGCTCACTCATCGGGTATCCACCAGGATGGTGTGCTCAAGAATGTGGAGACCTATGAGATCATCAACCCCAGGGATGTGGGTATCGACGACAACGCGATCGTGCTGACAGCCCGCAGCGGTCGTGCCGCCCTGAAGAGCCGCCTCTCGCTGTTGGGTGTGAAGCTCGGACCGGAGGAGCTGGATAAGGTCTATCAGCAGTTCCTGGAGCTCGCCGACAAGAAGAAGAATGTGAACGATGATGATATCCTTTTGCTGGTAGGCAAGGAGGCTCGTCTGCACAGGATCAAGATCGATTACCTGCAGGTGCTTTGCGGCATAGGTGTGCGTGATGTGGCCAGTATCGGCCTCAACATCGCAGGGGAGCATTTCGAGGCTACCGCCAGCGGCAACGGTCCGGTAGATGCGGCCATCCGCGCGGTGAAGAACATCATCAAAAGAAAAATAAAGATACAGGAGTTCCTGATCCAGGCGATTGACCATGGCAGCGATGATCTGGGTAAGGTGCATATGCAGGTGGAACACAACGGTGCACTCTATTACGGATTCTCAGCCAACACCGATATCGTGGCGGCTTCGGTGGAGGCATTCATCGATGCGGTAAATAAGTTCGTGGAAGAATGAGTTGTCAGTAGTCAGTTGTCAGTGATCAGTTGTCAGCGAAAAATAGAACATTATATAAATCACAAATCATCAATCAATGAAGACTCTTTTCGATAAAATCTGGGATGCACATGTAGTTACCACGGTAGCAGATGGTCCCACGCAGTTATATATAGACAGACATCTCTGTCACGAGGTGACCAGTCCGCAGGCATTTGCAGGTCTGAGGGCACGTGGTCTGGAGGTATACCGCCCCGGGCGTACCACGCTCACGGCCGATCATAATATCCCCACCATAGGGCAGGATCAGCCTATCCGTGACAAGGTCTCCCGCTTTCAGGTGGACACCCTTGCGAAGAATGCCAGAGATTTCCGTCTCACCTATTACGGGCTCAACAACCCCATGAACGGGATCGTCCATGTGATCGGTCCTGAGAACGGTTACACACAGCCCGGGATGACCATCGTCTGTGGCGACAGCCACACCTCCACACACGGTGCCTTCGGTGCCATCGCCTTCGGCATCGGCACCAGCGAGGTGGAGATGGTGCTGGCATCGCAGTGCATCCTGCAGACACGCCCCAAAACCATGCGGATCAACTTCGAAGGAAAACTGAAAGAGCATGTGGGTGCCAAGGATATGGCCCTCTACATGATCGCACAGCTCACCACAGGGGGTGCCACCGGTTATTTTGTGGAGTATGCCGGAGAGGCGGTACGCAACCTGACGATGGAAGAGCGGATGACCCTCTGCAACCTGAGCATTGAGATGGGTGCACGCGGCGGGCTTATCGCCCCCGATGAGACCACCTTCAGCTACATCAAAGGACGTGAGTTCGCACCGAAGGGTGAGCGATGGGAGCAGGCGATGGCCTACTGGCAGACGCTGCACAGCGATGAGGGTGCGCAGTTCGATAAAGAGGTGACCTTCGACGTGTCGCAGATAGGCGCGATGATCACCTATGGCACCAACCCCGGCATGGGGATGCCGATCGATGGTACTATACCCCGGCTGGATGAGATAGATGAAGCGGGTAAGATCTCTTTTGAGAAATCGTTGAAATATATGGGCTTCGCTCCTGGTGAGAAGCTGGAGGGCAAGCAGATTGATTATGTGTTCCTGGGTAGCTGTACCAACGGGCGTATCGAGGACTTCCGCCTTTTCACCAGCTATGTGAAGGGGAAGAAGAAAGCAGATAACGTGACCGCCTGGCTGGTGCCCGGCAGCTGGAAAGTACGCAAGCAGATTGAGGAGGAGGGACTGGACAAGATCCTCGAGGAGGCGGGCTTCGCGCTGCGTCAACCCGGCTGCTCAGCCTGTCTCGCCATGAACGATGACAAGATCCCTGCCGGCAAGTACGCCGTATCCACCTCCAACCGTAACTTCGAGGGACGTCAGGGTCCCGGTGCACGGACGATCCTGGCGGGACCGCTGGTGGCGGCGGCAGCAGCGGTGAGTGGTAAAATTACGCAGCCATGATGCTGAGTTGTCAGTTGTCAGCAATCAGCTTTCAGCGGAAAGTGATAACGAGTAAATAAATTAAGAGTCAGGATAAAAATATATAAATTTAGTGCTTTCAGAGATTAAATGAAGTCTGTTTAATCTACTGATGTATTAATGAAACAGGAAAAAATGGAAAAATTTCAAACAATCACATCAACATATGTACCCCTTCCCATCGAGAATGTGGATACAGACCAGATCATCCCGGCACGTTTTCTGAAGGCGACCACGCGTGATGGCTTCGGTGATAACCTTTTCGCCGACTGGCGCTATGACAAGGAGGGTAATCCGAAGCCCGACTTCGTACTGAACGATCCTACCTACAGCGGTGAGGTGCTGGTGGCCGGGAAGAACTTCGGCAGCGGCAGCAGCCGCGAGCATGCCGCCTGGGCTATCGGCAGCTATGGCTTCAGGGTGGTGGTATCCAGCTTCTTCGCCGATATCTTCCAGAACAACGCGCTGAACAACGGCATCCTGCCGGTGGTGGTGAGTGATCAGTTCCTGGGTGAGCTCTTCGCCTCGTCGGGAGCCAACCCACAGGCGACGGTCACCGTGAACCTCGAAGAACAGACCATCACGAACAACGAGACAGGCAAGAGCGAGTCGTTCGGGATCAACAGCTATAAGAAAGGTTGTCTCCTGAACGGGCTCGATGATATTGACTTTCTGTTATCCAACAAGGATAAGATTGAAGCGTTCGAACAGAACCGTGCTTATTCATACTAAACAAAGATTGTTTTGGGAGAGATGAGAAAAATAGAGATCATGGATACTACCCTCCGCGATGGTGAACAGACATCGGGCGTATCCTTTGCAGCACAGGAGAAGGTGAGTATCGTGAGCCTCCTGCTCGAGGAGCTGAAGGTGGACAGGGTGGAGATCGCCTCTGCGCGTGTCTCGGAGGGTGAGTTCCGCTCCGTGCAGAAGATGGCACGCTGGGCTGAACAACATGGTTATATCGACCGCCTGGAGGTGCTTGGTTTCGTGGATGGCGGCACCTCCCTCGAATGGATCTCCAAAGCGGGCTGCAAGGTGGTGAACCTGCTCAGCAAAGGATCGCTGAAGCATTGCACCTACCAGCTGCGTAAGACGGTGGAGGAGCACCTGGCCGATGTGAAGAGCACGATCGCAATGGCGAAAGGTATGGGGCTGACCGTCAACCTCTATCTGGAGGACTGGTCTAACGGGATGCGTGAGTCGAAGGAGTATGTGTTCCGGATGATGGATGGACTGAAGGATGATGCTGTGACCCGCTTCATGCTCCCTGACACACTGGGTATCCTCAATCCCGATGAGACCTTCCTGTTCTGCTCTGAGATGATTGAGCGCTATCCCTCACTACATTTCGATTTTCATGCGCACAACGACTATGACCTGGCCGTACCCAATGTATACGAAGCAATCAAGGCGGGTGTGAAGGGTGTGCATGTGACCGTGAACGGTCTGGGCGAGCGTGCCGGCAATGCACCCATGACCAGTGTGGTCGCGCTGATCCATGATCATATGAAGTTGCAGACCAACATCGACGAAACACACCTCTACAATGTGAGCAAGGTGGTGGAGACCTACTCCGGCATACGTATACCCAATAACAAGCCTGTCATCGGTGACAATGTCTTCACGCAGGTGGCGGGCATCCATGCCGACGGGGATAAGAAAAAGAACCTCTACTTCAACGATCTGATGCCGGAGCGGTTTGGTCGTTTCCGTGAGTACGCGCTGGGAAAGAATGCCGGCAGATCGAACATCATCAAAAACCTTCAGGCGCTGGGCATTGAGCTGGATGATGAGTCCACGCGCAAGGTGACGGCACGCATCATTGAGCTGGGTGACAAGAAAGAGATTGTGAACCTGGATGAGCTGCCTTACATCGTTTCCGATGTGCTGAAGAACGGTGTCGATAACAAGGATATCGAGATGCTCAACTATTCACTCACGCTCACCGACGGGCTGCGGCCTACGGCCACCGTGAAGATAGCAATCAAGGGAGAGGTCTATCAGGAGAGTGCTGCCGGTGATGGTCAGTACCACGCTTTCTCGAAAGCGATGTACAAGATCTACCGGCGTCTCAACAAACCAACACCGGAGCTGATCGACTACGAGGTGGTGATCCCGCCGGGCGGAAAGACCAACGCCTACGTGCAGACGATCATCACCTGGAAGCATGACGGGAAGGTCTTTAAAACACGGGCGCTGGATATTGACCAGACCGTGGCAGCCATCAAGGCGACAGTGAAGATGCTGAACATGATTGAGAGCGGGAATATTCCCAATATGAACTACCTGCCGTTACCTTAGCGGTCAGCAATCAGCTTTGTAGGTGGAAGGTTTGCAGGGGCAGGGGTTTGGAAGTTTAGCTTTCTGCGGTCGGATATCGAGTAACAGCATTTGAGGTGGAAGCATTGTAAGTTAGCAGGTTTATATTTTTTATGTTAGTTAGTTAATCAGGTTTAAAGTGCAGGGTTCATAAACAGAAAAAGAGAGCGGGTTGTTCAATGACAACTGAATGCTCATAAAATAAATTACAAAGAACGAATGGAATTGAAAATAGCAGTGCTGGCGGGTGACGGAATAGGCCCGGAGATAATGAGAGAGGCGTTGAAAGTAACCCGTGCGGTGTGTGAGAAAAAAGGACATACCCTTTCACTGAAAGAGGGAATCGTAGGTGCCTGTGCCATAGATGCGACGGGTGATCCTTACCCTGCCGCGACACATGCACTATGCATGGAGAGTGACGCCGTACTCTTCGGTGCCATCGGTGATCCTAAATATGATAACGATCCCAGTGCGAAGGTACGTCCCGAGCAGGGACTGCTGCGCATGCGCCAGCAGCTGGGACTCTACGGCAATATCCGTCCCGTGATGACCTTTCCCTCGCTGTTACATAAATCACCACTGCGTGCCGACCTGGTGGAGGGTGCCGATTTCGTCTGTATCCGCGAGCTCACCGGGGGGATGTACTTCGGCAGGCCGCAGGGCCGGAGCGAGGATGGGAATACGGCCTATGACACCTGTGTCTATACCCGCGAAGAGATTGAACGGATCCTGCACCTGGCCTATAAGTTCGCCGGTCAGCGCCGCAAGAAACTGACGGTGGTGGACAAGGCCAATGTGATTGCCACCTCGCGCCTCTGGCGTCAGATAGCACAGGAGATGGCACCACAGTACCCCGATATCGAGACCGACTACCTCTTCGTTGACAATGCCGCCATGCGCATCATCCAGTGGCCCAGAAGCTTCGATGTGCTGGTGACGGAGAACCTGTTCGGCGACATCCTCACCGATGAGGCGTCGGTGATCACCGGATCGATGGGGCTGCTGCCCTCAGCATCGATAGGTCTGCACACCTCGCTGTTCGAGCCGATCCACGGATCTTATCCGCAGGCTACAGGCAAGAACATCGCCAACCCGGTGGCAATGATCCTCTCGGCAGCTCTCATGTTCGAATATGGTTTCGGGCTGATGGAAGAGGGTGCTCTTATACGTGAGGCGGTGAATGCCAGCCTTGAGGCGGCGATCGTGACCGAAGATATTACCGACGGCGGTAACGCCTGCAGCACGAGTGAGGTGGGGGAATGGATCGTGGAATATATAAGAAATAAGTAGTCAGTTGTCAGTGATCAGTAGTCAGTAGTCAGTTTTCAGGTGATACGAGATATATAATATAAAACGAGAAGAAAATGAGCAAATCAAATGATATAAACAGGGAGAGCAGTTCTCCGGCAGACAAGGGTATCCTGCGCAGTGCGACAAGCACGCAGGGGCGCCGCATGGCGGGAGCGAGGGCGCTCTGGCATGCCAACGGCATGACGCGCGAGCAGATGGGTAAGCCCATCATCGCGGTGGTCAACTCCTTCACCCAGTTTGTGCCGGGACATGTGCATCTGCACGAGATTGGTCAGCTGGTGAAGAAGGAGATTGAGGAGCTGGGCTGTTTCGCTGCCGAGTTCAACACCATCGCCGTAGATGATGGTATCGCCATGGGACATGACGGCATGTTGTACTCCCTGCCATCGCGCGATCTGATTGCCGACTCGGTAGAGTATATGATCAATGCCCACAAGGCAGATGCCATGGTCTGCATCAGCAACTGCGACAAGATCACACCGGGGATGCTGATGGCTGCCATGCGGCTGAACATCCCTGCCATCTTCGTCTCGGGCGGACCGATGGAAGCAGGTAAGATAGGTGATGAGCAGGTGGACCTGATTGACGCGATGATTGAGTCGGGCGACGAAGCTATCTCCGACGAGCGGATTGCGCAGCTGGAGGTGTCGGCCTGTCCCACCTGCGGCTCCTGCTCCGGCATGTTCACCGCCAACTCAATGAACTGCCTCAATGAGGCGATAGGACTCGCACTGCCCGGCAACGGGACAATCGTGGCGACGCATGCCAACCGCAAGCAGCTCTTTCTGGATGCTGCAAAGATGATCGTGGAGAATGCCAAGCGTTATTACTTCGACGGTGATGAGCGTGTGCTGCCCAGGAGCATCGCTTCCCAACAGTCGTTCCTGAACGCCATGACACTCGATATCGCTATGGGCGGCTCCACCAACACCATCCTCCACCTGCTGGCCATCGCACAGGAGGGAGAGATCGATTTCACCATGGAGGATATCGAACAGCTCTCACGGCGTGTGCCCTGCATCTGCAAGGTGGCACCCAACTCGAAGAAATACCACATCCAGGATGTGAACCGCGCCGGCGGTATCCTGAATATCATGAACGAACTGGCAAAAGCGGGGTTGGTGGATACCTCGGTCTATCGTGCCGACGGAACCACGCTGGCCGAAGCCATCAACAGATATGACATCACCACCGCAGTATTGCAGGAGGAAGCGCTGAGAATCTACTCTTCGGCACCGGGTAACCGGCGCAACATTGTGATGGCATCGCAGGATGCCCGCTTTAAAGAGCTGGACAGTGACAGGGTGAACGGCTGCATCCGCAGCGTGGAGCATGCCTACACGAAAGACGGCGGACTGGCCATCCTGAAGGGGAACATCGCCCTCGACGGCTGCGTGGTGAAGACCGCCGGCGTGGATGAGAGCTGCTGGAAGTTCAGCGGCAGAGCCAGGGTGTTTCATTCACAGGATGATGCCGTTTTGGCTATACTGAAAGGAGAGGTCACCGCCGGCGATGTGGTGGTGATCGTCTACGAAGGTCCCAAAGGTGGTCCGGGGATGCAGGAGATGCTCTATCCCACCTCTTATATCAAGGCGAAGAAGCTGGGTGAGAAATGCGCCCTGATCACCGACGGTCGTTTTTCGGGTGGCACATCGGGCCTCTCCATCGGGCATATATCCCCTGAAGCGGCTGCCGGCGGTAACATCGGTCTTGTGCGCGAGGGAGACGTCATTGAGATTGATATCCCTGCCCGCTCCATCAACCTGAATATCAGTGATGAAGCGCTTCAGCAGAGAAGAGAAGAGGAGGAGGCGAAAGGTGTGAATGCCTTCAGGCCTCTGCGTGAAAGGAACGTGTCGAAAGCATTGCGTGTTTACGCTTCCTTTGTCTCCTCGGCCGACAAGGGAGCGGTACGGATCATATAGGCGTATCTACCGCATAGGAATGAGACATCAGTACACGGTTGCATCAAGGCAGCAGGAATCATATAAGCCAATGGAAATGCGGGGAGATAAAAAGGCATTTGCCTCTTCCCTGAACAAATGATATTCAATTTTTTTTAGTTTACTATTTAAAGGCCGGCAAGCACAATTCATTTGAATGTTTTAGGCAGATCATCAATAAAATGAGAAAATTATGAACAGAATTAATCTTTCACCAGCAGCGACCCCACCCTCAGTGACGACTGAAACCCTGACGGGCAGTGAGATACTGATACGGTCGCTGATCGCAGAGGGTGTGAACACCCTGTTCGGGTATCCCGGCGGTGCCATCATGCCCGTGTTCGATGCCCTGTACGATCACAAAGAAGAGATCAAACATATTCTGGTGCGCCACGAACAGGGTGCCCTTCATGCAGCGCAAGGCTACGCCCGTGTGTCGGAGAAGGTGGGTGTGGCACTCGTCACATCCGGTCCCGGGGCCACCAATGCCATCACCGGCATCACCGATGCGATGATGGACAGTACCCCCCTGGTAGTCATCTCGGGACAGGTGGCATCGTCACTGCTCGGGACCGATGCATTTCAGGAGGCAGACGTGATTGGTGTGACACAGCCCATCACCAAGTGGGTCTATCAGGTGCGCCGGGCTGAAGATATTGCCTGGGCGGTATCCAGGGCGTTTCATATTGCCGCCAGCGGCCGTCCCGGACCTGTCGTGCTCGATATCGCCAAAGATGCACAGATCAACAAGTGTGCGTACAGCTATCAGAAGACAACCTTCCTGCGGAGCTATCAGCCTGTGCCGGAGGTGGAGGAAGATCAGATCAGAATGGCTGCTGCATTGATCAACAGCGCAAAAAAACCACTGGCACTGGTGGGGCAGGGCGTCCTGCTCGGTCGTGCCGAGGAGGAGCTGCGTGAGTTCCTTGAGAAAGCCGGTATCCCGTTTGGCTCGACCATCCTGGGATTGTCGGCCATGCCTACGGACCACCATCTGAACTGCGGCATGCTGGGGATGCACGGCAACGTGGCACCCAACATAAAGACAAATGAATGCGATGTGCTGATTGCCATCGGTATGCGGTTCGACGATCGTGTGACGGGCGATCTGAAGACATACGCCAGACAGGCGAAGGTGATTCATTTCGATATCGACCTGGCAGAGATCAACAAGAACGTGAAGTGCACCGTGAAGGTGGTGGGCGATGCCAAAAAGACGCTGCCGCTGGTGACAGCGCAGCTCGATAAGCAGTCGCACTCTGAGTGGCTGTCGGAGTTTAAGCCATACGAACAGAAAGAGTATGACTGCATCATCAGGAATGAGCTCTATCCCGAAAAGGGTGAGATCAAAATGGGTGAGGTGGTCAATAAGATCACAGAGGCGACGCACAACAACGCCATCTGTGTCACCGATGTGGGGCAACATCAGATGATGAGCACCCGCTACTTCAAGTACAATCAATCGCGCAGCATGGTCACCTCGGGTGGCCTGGGCACCATGGGGTTCGGACTGCCTGCCGGCATCGGAGCCAAGTATGGTGCTCCTGACCGTACCGTCTGTATCTTTGCCGGCGACGGCGGCCTGCAGATGACCATCCAGGAGTTCGGCACCATCATGGAGTATGGGGTGGATGTGAAGATCATCCTGCTCAATAATAACTACCTGGGCATGGTGCGTCAGTGGCAGGAGCTCTTCTTCGATGAGCGCTATTCGGAGACACACCTGAAGAACCCCGACTTCGTCAAGATTGCCGATGCCTACAACATCAGGGGACGAAAGGTGACGCTGCGTGAGGAGCTGGATGATGCCATTGATGAGATGCTGGAGCACAAGGGAGCCTATCTGCTGGAGGTGGTTGTGGAGACAAAAGGGATGGTTTATCCCATGATCCCGTCGGGGGGCTGTGTGACCAATATCATGCTTGGAAATGGGTATACGTTGTAAGTTATCAGTAATCAGTAATCAGCGGTCAGCTTTCAGTGGCCGATTAGTTTCAGTATTTAGGAATAACAATTATCATGTCAACAAAAATGAACGAAAACAGAACATTATATACCATCACCATCTTCTCTGAGAACACGGTGGGTGTGCTCAATCAGATAACGACCATCTTCACCCGCAGGCAGCTGAATATTGAGACGCTGTCGGTATCGCCCTCTGCGATTAAAGGGATACACAAGTTTACCATCACCACCTTCTCCGACAACGAGGAGGTGATGAAGAAGCTGATTCCCCTTATCGATAAGCGGGTGGATATCCTGAAGGCCTACTACAACACCAATGATGATCTGGTGCATCAGGAGCTGGCGCTCTACAAGCTCTCCACCGAGAAGGTGCTGGAGCTCGGTTCCATTGAGTACCTGGTGCGGAAGTACAATGTCCGCATCCTGGAGGTATCGAAGGACTGTGTGGTGTTCCTCAAGGCGGGACACTACGATGAGACGCAGGGCCTTTTCGATGAGCTGGCGGAGACCATCGGCGTGCTGCAGTTTGTCCGCTCGGGACGCATTGCCATCACCAAATCGAAAGTGGAGCGACTGAGCGATATGCTGGCAAAACGAGAGAGGGATAATGA
>JAAYGM010000307.1 GCA_012727735.1 Bacteroidales bacterium
ATCTGCCTTGCATCTCTCCACCATCTCGATGATGTGGGTGAACGCTTCATCCTGGTTGATAAACTTTGCTTCCCGGTAATGGTGGCACAGGTCGATGATTGCCCCGCTCAGGGTGTCGATACCGTTCAACTTGTTTTCCATTGAGTCCAACTCTTTCACTGCTTCATTTCTCTGTTCTGTTGTTTTCATACTGATAATACTTTAAATGGTTATTGTGATTAAAAAAGGATTGATTTTGTTACTCGTTTGTTACCCGACCTCTTTCCCGCCAGGGTGTGATCCTGGATAAACATACCCGCGGACCTTTGTTGTATTGCTTACCGGCCGGAGCTTCACGATCTCAGCCTCACCAGTGCAAAGATGTAGGATGCCGCTCTCTGCCTCCAGTTGTATTAAATCAGGGTCGTAGTCGGAGCGCAACACCCCCACCACCCCACCGACGGCCAGCAGATCGCCCCGGCGAACATCTGCATCGCGGCTCTCTGTGTAGTGCCCATTTTTGAATTTTCTGATCATGCTGTTATCTCCTATATTTAAAAAGTTATTACCTCAAAAGTCCGTATTTCCTTGCCTGCTTCGTCGATAGTGTAAAAACCCTGGTGCGCCTCGGTTCACCGTTTTTATCGGTGGCGCCGTCCAGCATCTCAATGGTGAAACCTGACTCTACCATGTCGCCACTCATCCCGATATGAGAGAACAGCGCTTCCATCGCTCCGGGTAGATCTGTTGCAGTTGTTTCACCCACCATGTGGCAGTTGTTGGTCTTTATCTCCCAATCCTTATAACTGCAGTAGTCGGTCACCACATAGCCGACGTATGTATTCCATACCTGGAATATCGGTGCCTCCTTCGTTGGTGTGATGTAACCCTTCTCCATTGTGATGGTGTTTTGTTATTACTTATGTTCGCAAATGTAGTGATATATCATTACATAAAAGAATAAAATAAAAAGTTTAACATTATTTAATCACTAATTAAACAAATAAATGTAATGTTTCATTACTACGGTTCGTGGTATTTGTTGTATATTTGCAAATATAAATAGATGAAATGGCATTAATAGTGAAGGATATTTTGAAGAGTCGTGGTATCAGCATCAAAGATTTTGCTGAGCAGCTTGGCATCAACCGGGTAAACTTATCGAACCAGTTGAACGGCAACCCTACCCTTGAAACGCTCGAAAAATGGGCCTCCGCTCTTGGTGTATCGGTGCCGGATCTGTTCAACGACAAAACATCCGTTATTAATTGCCCGAACTGCGGCAGTGAAATAGTAATCAGCATAAAAACCCCTCTCCCCAAATAGGGGTAATTACTCCACTCTTTTTAGTTTAAGGCCGCCCCAGCAATGTGGCGGTCTTTCTTCTTCTGTGACTGCGTGCGGCGCTCGGATTGCGCTTATCTGTAACGCTTCTGAAGGTGTGGCCGTCTGGAAAATAACCACCCGCAAATCGCCTCTATTCGCCTCATATCACCCCACCGCTTCAGTCAATCTCTATCTCATCCGGATCAACGTCACTACCTCTCTGTCGGGATGGATCCGGCTGGTCCTGGTCGTCAGGATCTCCACCGGTCTGAACTTCTTCGGTCTGCTTCGGTCGCTTATTTCTCGCGATGAACTTCACGTTTGCCCACTTGTAAAACGCACCGTAACTCTTGAATGTCTTATCATGCTCATAGAGCGATATGATCGTATCGTTCAGCTTATCCAGGGAGCTTATTGCCTTTTGATTCAGTTGATCATCCATAACCCGGAATTTATCGGCCAGCCTGAAGTAGTTTTCATTCACATAGCGGTCGGCAAACTTTTTGTTTGTTACCCTCTTGATCTCTGCCTTTTCAGTTTTTACTCTTTTAGCCATGATGTTATTGTTGTTGGGATATTAAAAGAGGCCGGTCCCATCAATCGGAAACGGCCTCTCGGGTAGAGAACGGATGCGGGAGAAGATGGGGAAAACCGCAACCGTTGTCTGCATAGTCAGTGAGTGTTGTTCATCACACTTCTATTAAATTGTAGGTGCAACTCTCCAGCTTCACATCTTCATCACCACCCGCAACCAGGAACTTCGCTCCGGGGAGGTGGGAGGTGCTTACGGTTGTGAACGGTTTCAGCGTGTTTGTGAGTGTCGGGTTGATGTTATACCTCGGTTTGTCGTAAAGCTGTATGCCTTTATTTATTAATCCCTGCTCGGGCAGTGCACTATAACCCAGCGACCCGATATTGATGGTTTCGAGAAAATTGCCCTCCACAACCACGCTGCTCAACGCGAGTTTATTATTCACATTTGTGCATATCCTCAACTCAACGTCTTCTGCGGGTTCGCTGTAGTCGGCTGATATATCACTTTCGTAGATCACATCTTCTCTCCCCTTATTCCTAAAATCATAAACCCCCTCCAGGTCCTGAATTGCATAATCCAGCTTTATGTTGCGCATAAAAGTGTACTTCACTCCGTAGTCGGAACCCGGTGACTGGTTGAAGTCAGAAGGCCATAAGGCATAGAC
>JAAYGM010000308.1 GCA_012727735.1 Bacteroidales bacterium
GGGTAATACCAAAGCCCCAGGTACCGGCCCATAACCGCCCCTCATCATCCACGCTAAAGGCACTTACAGAATTGTGACTCAAATGTGTTGAAGAGGAAGCGGTGTAATGGGTGAATCGCTCCTCCCCTTTTCCCTTCAGGTTTAAACCTCCCTCAACCGTTCCTATCCAGAGATTTTCATCCTCATCTTCCAGGATGGCATTTACCGGGTTCCGGGAAATGGAGCCCTCCACATTTTTGTCATGAGTATAGTTCCTGATAAATGCATTCCTGGGTGACAACTTATTGATTCCTCCCGTTTCGGTACCCAACCATAGTATCCCCTCTTCGTAAAAAACGGCATTGATAAAATTGCTGTTCAACCCGTACCCCTCTGAAGCATGCCCTGCAACTATCTGATCGAAAGCATCGGATGAGGGATTATAGATGTTTATCCCTTTCAGCGTGCCTGCTACAAGCTGTTTTGAATCTGTCAACACCAGTTCAGAGACATAATCATGCGACAGAGAGTGAGGATCATCCGCCCGGCTCCGGTATACCTTCAATACATCTTCGTTCCTGTAATACCTGTACAGACCACGGTCAGTACCTATCCAGACATCATTCTCCTTGAGCAGGAACTTCATGAACATGGTTTTGGCTTCGAAATTCAACTTATTAGATAGGGGAAACGCTTTAAGCCTGTTATCCTCCGAAGGGAACAACTTGTATATTTGGTTGTTGAAGCCTGCCCACACATTGCCGTCGTTGTCGATATCGGACAGCGCCACAAAAAGTTCACCCTGCAGATTATCTTCATATAGGAGAATATCTTGTATGTCACCCTCTTCGGAAAGTTGAATCTTATATATTTTGGTGGAATACAACCAGATATCACCGTTTGCATCTTTAAGAATATTGACCACCGAATTGTCAGGAAAAGATAAGTTGAGTGAATCCACTCCTGAAAACAGATCTACATTTTGATGCTTCCTCAGGTCCAGCACATCCAAACCACCTTCCGAAGCAATCCACAGCCTGTTGAAATCATCTTCGCACACTTTGTGGACAAAATTTCCTTTTATAGCTACAGGAGCAGAGTTCATATTATAATGCGTGAACTTGTACCCGTCATACCGGGAGAGTCCGCCTCCTGTCGAGAACCAGAGATAACCGGTACCGTCTTTGTAGATATCATCTATATAATGATGCATCAATCCATCATCCATCGTGACAAACTGTATGTTATACTCGTCACCGGAAAATTTCTGTGCACTTAGTAAAACAGAATGAAGTAATAAAATGACAATAAAATATAAAGTATTCCTTTTCATGATACCCTCTCAATAATCACAAAAGTAAAATAATTTTCATACTAAATAAGTTAAAATAGAACTGTTTTAGGGAATTATTCAATTAATCCACCATCTGTGTTCATTTCTCTACCTTTTCATTAAAAAATAACATTTTGTTTGTAGTTGAATAATAACACTAAAAAAAACACCGTGAGAAAAAACATCTGTCGACTGCAATTCAGTTTCCTTATTCTCTCCCTGTCACTTTTTTTGTGCTCCTGCAAACAAGTACAATCGACCATTCCAGGGGAGCAACCGAACCCATGGGTTGATGACTACACACATCTCTCATCAATGGAACATTATAAAGAGTGGGGCACTTACAATGTACATGATCCGGCAATTAAAAAGTTTGGTGATGATTTCTACATCTATTCCACCGATGCAATCTTCGCGGAAAATGCAGAGATAGCCAGGGAAAAGAATGTTCCCCTGGGAAACATTCAGATAAGGAAGTCGAAAGACCTTGTTCATTGGGAGTTTGTAGGATGGGCTTTCCCTGATATCCCAAAAGAGGCTGTTGACTGGGTGCATGCCAACAATGCAGGGAGAGGAGCCACCAACATCTGGGCACCCTATGTGATGAAACAGGGTGACAGATACAGGCTTTACTACAGTGTATCGGCATTTGGTAAAAAATCATCCTGGATTGGCCTGGCCGAATCCGGATCTCCGGAAGGACCATGGGAACAAAAAGGGCCTGTAGTGAAAAGCAACAGCCAGACACCCATGAACGCCAATTCAAGATCCGGATAACGGCAGGATCTGGATGCACTACGGATCCTATTTCGGAGGATTATATTGCGTTGAGCTTGATCCGGAAACAGGATTAACCATGGAAAAAGATGACCAGGGTCATCTGATTGCACGAAGGGCCAATTACCGGAAAGACAACCTTGAAGCACCGGAAATCATTTACAATGCCGAACTGAAGAAATACTATCTATTTGTCTCCTATGATCCGCTGATGACCACCTACAATATCCGTGTGGGACGATCAGACACTCCGCAGGGACCCTTTCTTGACTTTTCCGGGAAGAACCTGAATGACACTACCAACAACTTCCCGGTCATTGTTGCACCCTACCAGTTTGACAATCATCCCGGATGGGCGGGCACGGGACACTGCGGCATCCTGGCCACGGAGGAGGGGCGATACTTCATGGCACACCAGGGACGTTTATCTCCGGGAAATCACCTGATGGTACTGCATATAAGGGA
>JAAYGM010000309.1 GCA_012727735.1 Bacteroidales bacterium
AAATGCAACCGAAGTTTAAGAATCATGAAGATCTCAATTTTACTGTTTATACTCTGCATCTTCAGCATCCAGGCAGAGAATGTATATTCCCAGCAAAAGGAACTGTCACTGAATCTGAAAAACGTGACCATCACAAAAGCAATATCAGAAATTGAAAAAGCGAGTGATTATGTTTTTCTTATTGCAGATGAAGCACAGCTGGAACTCAAAAAGAAGACTTCCATCCGTGCAAGCAAGGAGAGTATTCATGCCATTCTCGAGACATTGCTTAACGGTACGGACCTGGGGTACAGCGTTGTTGAAAGACAGGTTTCTCTCTATAAGAGCATGGAGCCCAAAACAGCTGAAAAACCTGCCACAGTTATTGAGGCGATTGAACAGCAGAAGAAGCAGATTGTCGGCAACGTTAAAGATAACAATGGACTCTCGATTATCGGGGCTAATATTGTGGAGGCAGGTACCACCAATGGAACGGTAACTGACATGGATGGCAATTTCACATTGAGCGTGGAAGAGGATGCAGTATTGCATATCTCCTTTATCGGATACTACACGCAGGAAATCAGCATCTCCGGAAAATCTGTCCTCACTGTTGTCTTGCTGGAAGATACACAATCACTCGAAGAGTTGGTGGTCATCGGTTATGGTAGCATGACCCGCAAGGATGTGACCAGTTCCATCACTACCGTGAATGCCGAGAAACTGAACGTAGGGGTCTATTCAGATCCCGCACAACTGCTCCAGGGTAAGGTCCCCGGACTGATCATCACACAGAGTAGTAATCCCAACGGTTCTCCTTCGATCACACTGAGAGGTGCTTCCACTTTCCGCGACGGTGCAGCGCAGGAACCCTACTATGTGATCGATGGTATTCCGGGCATGTCACTTGCACTGGTATCACCCAATGATATTGAAAGTATTGATGTGCTGCGCGATGCCACTGCAACAGCCATCTATGGTTCTAAAGCCGCCAACGGCGTGATCATTATCAATACCAAGAGAGGCAAGGCAGGTCATACCAACATCAACTACAGTGCTTATGTAGCTTCAGATGCTATTCTGAAGAACTGGGATGTGATGGATGGACCGCAGATGCGTCGCTATGCCAGCGAAAACGGCATCAACCTGATCAATGACCTGGGTGCCAGCACCGACTGGCATAAAGAGGTACAACGCACAGGCTTGAGTCACAACCACAATGTATCCATCAGCGGCGGCTCGGAGAATGTATCGTACAACTCGAGCATCAACTATATGGAACGACAGGGGGTGATCAAAGGGACAGAGATGGATCGGCTGATAGGTCGTGCTTTTGTGGAATCCAAAGCGATGAACGACCGCCTCACTCTCTCGTTCAACGTCAACACCAGCATCACTAATCGTGGCAACGTGCCATTCGACGGACAGGGTCAGAGCGTGCTGGATGCAATGAGTTATTACTCTCCACTTGTGCCGGTAAGAAATGAGGATGGCAGCTGGTATGAGAACAGCGGCATCTCACAGAACTACAACCCTGTAGCGCTGATCAATGAAAATATCTACGATACGGAAAACAAACAGATACAGGGCAATGCCAAAGCATCGTTAAAAATTTCAGAGGGATTACTCTACAACGTGAACTTGGCGTATCAAAATGAACAGTATCTTTTCAGTAACTACAACACTACTCAATCGCTGGTGGCCATTGGCATGAGCGGCAAAGCAGATCGTTCTGTGGTCAACAACAAAAAGAAAGTACTGGAGAGCTATTTCAATTACGACCGCACCTTCAATGACGTTCACAAACTTGGACTGATGGCTGGTTACTCGTGGGAAGAGAGTAATGACAATGATGGGTTCAAACTGACAACCTATAATTTCTACAATGATGTGCTTTCCTATCACAACCTGGGGATGGGAAATAAAGTAGAAAACAATGGTCTCGGACTGGGCGACGGCCGTTATATGCTGTCAACGCTGCGTATGATCTCTTTCTATGGTCGCGCCAACTACTCCTTTAACAGTAAGTATATGCTGCAGGCCACTGTTCGTCGTGACGGCTCTTCTGCCTTTGGTAAGAACAATCGTTGGGCCACATTTCCTTCAGCCTCTATGGCATGGCGATTGTCGGAAGAGAATTTCATCAAGGACCTTAATTTGTTCGACGACCTGAAGTTACGCGTGGGATATGGAGTCAGTGGTAACTCACTGGGTTTTGACGTGTTCACTGCCACACAGGTCTACGGTGCCACAGGATGGTTTGAACATGTGACTCCCTCTGGTGAGACAGAGCTGGTGCACACACTCGGGCCAACGCGTAATGCCAATCCTGATCTTAAATGGGAACGTACAGGCATGTTCAACGTGGGACTCGATTTCTCCTTTTTCAACAACAGGTTGAATGGTACCGTTGAGTATTACGATAAACGCACCAAGGATCTGATAGCCGATTATCAGGTATCAACCACAAGATATCCCTACAACTGGCTAACAGCTAATGTGGGCGAGGTGAGCAACAAAGGGGTTGAGTTAAATCTCAACGCCATCCCTGTAAAGACATCACATTTTAACTGGGAGACATCCCTCAATCTTTCACACAACAAAAACCGTGTGGAAAAACTATCCAACGACACCTATTCGGTGGACTATTTCGACCGCGCCAACCTGGATGCAGCAGGTTTTTCAACTGCCACACAACAACGGGTGATGGAGGGTTATCCTATCGGACAGTTCTATACCTGGCAATGGGCCGGATATAACGAAGGCGTATCGCACTTTTACGTCTATGGTGAAGGCAATCTGAAAGATACCTATGGCGATGATTTTGCCACAAAGATAAGCAAACAGGCCGACGGACGGTATAAAGACATCCAGACAGGAGAGCTGGTCACCACAGCCAAGCCGCTCTATGACGATAGAACAGCAACCGGGTCGGCACAGCCCCTGTTAACGCTGGGATGGAACAACACCCTGACCTACCGGAACTGGAGCATGACCGCTTTCTTCCAGGGTGTTTTCGGCAACAAGATCATGAACGGTACACGCGCTTATCTCAGCAACTATGCCAGTGTGGGTAACGGAAAGAATGTGCTGGCTTCGATGTTTGAAGACAACCTGGCCACCGACTACAACTCACATGCTCCCTCTGACCGTTACCTGGAAAAAGGGGACTACCTTCGCCTCTCTGCACTGACGGTTGGTTATAACTTCGGCACCATCAATGACTATATCAAAGGATTACGTGTCTATGCCACCTGCAACAACCTGCTGACCATCACCGGCTACAAGGGTATCGATCCGGAGATGAGCCTCGGTGGCATGGAACCGGGTATCGACAACCGTCAAACCTACCCACGCACAC
>JAAYGM010000044.1 GCA_012727735.1 Bacteroidales bacterium
GAGCTGTAGATATCGATAAGGCGCTTGAAAGAGGCTAACTCGAACTGTTCACGTGATTTCTTGTTCACGAAGGTAGAACGGTTCACGGTAAAGATGCGTTTGTGCGTTGGCAACGGTATTGGACCACTAACCACTGCACCCGTAGCTTTTACGGTTTTCACGATTTTTTCGGCCGATTTATCAACCAGGCTATAATCGTAAGACTTCAGTTTAATTCTGATTTTTTGGCTCATATATTTATTCTATTATTTGATCAAATCTACACGGCCTTTCACATCCGTCAATACCTGTTTTGCAATAGATGCGGAGACCTCTTCGAAGTGCGAGAACGACATGGTCGATGTGGCACGTCCCGAGGTGATGGTACGCAATGTTGTTACATATCCGAACATCTCCGACAGCGGCGTCTTAGCTTTCACCACACGTGCTCCCGAACGGTTCGACTCCATTCCTTCCACCTGTCCGCGGCGTTTGTTCAGGTCAGAAATCACATCACCCATGTTCTCTTCGGGTGTCACCACTTCCACCTTCATAATCGGCTCCAGCAATACGGGACCCGCTTTCTCAGATGCATGCTTGAATGCCTGCATGGCGCAAACCTCAAACGACAACTGGTCAGAGTCAACCGCATGATAGGAACCATCCAGCACGCTCACCTTCAGCTTGTCGAGCGCGTAACCTGCAAGCACACCATTCTTCATGGCGCGATGGAATCCTTTCTGGATGGAGGGGATGAATTCTTTTGGAATATTACCACCCTTCACCTCGTCCACGAACTGCAAATCTCCTTCGAAATCGCTGTCGGCAGGTTCCACACGTACAATCATATCGGCGAACTTACCACGGCCTCCGGTCTGCTTCTTATAGGTCTCACGCAGCTCCACAGCTTGTGTGATGGCTTCCTTGTAAGAGACCTGGGGACGACCCTGGTTGGCTTCCACCTTGAACTCACGCTTCAGGCGGTCGATGATGATCTCGAGGTGAAGCTCACCCATACCGGAGATCACTGTCTGGCCTGTATCCTCATCGGTCTTCACGGTGAAGGTCGGATCTTCTTCCGAGAGCTTCGCCAGACCAACAGATAACTTATCAAGGTCTTTCTGCGTTTTTGGCTCCACGGCGATACCAATCACCGGATCCGGGAAGTCAATCGCCTCAAGGATGATCGGGTGCTTCTCATCACAGAGTGTATCACCGGTACGGATGTCCTTGAAACCTACGCCTGCACCAATATCACCCGTTCCGATAAACTCTTTCGAGTTCTGCTTGTTGGAGTGCATCTGGAACAGACGGGAGATACGTTCTTTCTTGCCCGAACGGGGGTTGAATACATAGGAGCCTGCTTCAATCTCTCCCGAGTAAACACGGAAGAAGCAGAGACGTCCCACAAACGGGTCGGTGGCGATCTTGAACGCCAGCGCACTCATCGGCTCTTCCGGATCGGGATGGCGTACCAGCTCTATTTCCGAATCATCAGGTGAAACGCCTGTGATCGCTTCTGTATCAATCGGCGCAGGCAGGTAGGCACAAACAGCATCAAGCAGTGTCTGCACCCCTTTGTTCTTGAATGAAGAGCCACATATCATCGGATTGATCTGCATCGAGAGCGTGCCCTTTCTGATGGCTGTCCTGATCTCCTCTTCGGTGATCGTTTCAGGGGCTTCGAAGAATTTCTCCATCAATGCATCATCACACTCGGCAATTGATTCAAGCATCTTCTCACGCCACTCTTTTGCTTCTTCCAGCAGATCGGCGGGTATATCCTTCACGTCGTAGTCGGCACCCATGGCTTCATCATGCCAGTAAAGCGCTTTCATCGTCACCAGGTCAACCACACCCTTGAAAGTCTCTTCCGCTCCGATAGGTATCTGAATGGGGCATGCGTTGGAGCCCAGCATCTCTTTTACCTGACGTACCACGTCGAAGAAGTTGGCACCGGAGCGGTCCATCTTGTTGATGTAACCTACACGCGGAACCTTGTATTTATCAGCCTGACGCCATACGGTCTCAGACTGCGGCTCAACACCACCTACAGCGCAGAATGTTGCTACGGCACCATCCAGCACCCGCAGCGAACGCTCCACCTCCACCGTGAAATCCACGTGTCCCGGGGTGTCGATCAAATTAATCTTATATGTCTTGTCATCATATTTCCAGCTCGTCGTGGTAGCCGCAGAGGTAATCGTGATCCCACGCTCCTGCTCCTGCGCCATCCAGTCCATGGTGGCTGCACCGTCATGCACCTCGCCGATCTTGTGCGTCAACCCTGTGTAGAACAGGATACGCTCCGACGTGGTGGTCTTGCCGGCATCAATGTGCGCCATGATACCAATATTACGAGTGAATTTTAATGCTTCTTTTGAACCCTTAGCCATCTTTTTTACCTTCTATCTTTGTTAAAATCTAAAGTGAGCAAAAGCACGGTTCGCTTCTGCCATCCTGTGCATATCCTCTTTCCGTTTGTAAGAACCGCCCTGATTGTTGAATGCGTCAACGATCTCGCCGGCCAGCTTGTCGGCCATGGTCTTGCCTCCTCTTTTACGTGCGTAAAGGATGAGGTTTTTCATTGAAACGGATTCTTTTCTATCGGGTCTGATTTCAGTAGGAACCTGGAAGGTTGCTCCGCCCACACGGCGTGATTTCACTTCCACTTGAGGGGTTATATTGTCGAGGGCAGCTTTCCAGATCTCGAGAGCTGACTTCTCTTCGTTAGGCAATTTTGCCTTTACAGTCTCCAATGCAGTATAGAAGATATCGTAGGAGATACTTTTTTTACCGTCATACATAAGGTGGTTAACAAACTTTGTTACCCTTATATCACCATAGACAGGATCCGGGAGGATCTGTCTTTTCTTCGGTTTACTTTTTCTCATTGTTTAAAATAATTATGCGTTGTTTGGTTGCAATTTATCTGTCTTCAACGAACTCCTCTGAATTCATTTACTCAACCTGTAATAAGTAGCGTATCCAAAAATTTCAACAGCGATTCTACATTTTTTTAATTATACCTCTTAAAGGGCGCCCGGAAAATGAATTACTTCTTTCCCGGTTTAGCTCCCGCAGCTGTCTTCGCTCCCGGTTTAGGACGTTTTGCCCCATACTTGGAACGTCTCTGAGTACGACCGGCAACACCGGAAGTATCGAGGGTACCACGCACAATGTGATAACGCACACCCGGAAGGTCCTTCACACGACCACCACGTACCAATACGATGGAGTGTTCCTGCAAATTGTGGCCTTCACCCGGAATGTAAGCATTCACTTCCTTAGAGTTAGTCAATCGTACACGGGCAACCTTTCTCATCGCTGAGTTAGGCTTCTTTGGTGTAGTGGTGTACACTCTCACGCAAACACCACGGCGTTGCGGACAAGAGTCCAGCGCAGGCGATTTGCTTTTTTCCGTAAGGGTGACACGTCCTTTTCTTACTAGTTGTTGAATTGTAGGCATTTTCTGCTTTCTTTTATTACGTATTTCTATTTTTTAAATAATTGCTCATTCACTGATTCACATGGGATAGACATATAATAATGCCCTGATTATCATGAAATAACCTTTCCCTTGGTGTGAAAAACGGCACAAAATTACAAATAATCAATCAGATATGCAAGTGTTTAGAGATGTTTTTTTCAAAAGGGTTCAAGGTTTTTCAGTTTACAGGCCGGCACGTTTACAAGGTTTCTGTTTTTTTTAGTTTTTAAGTTATCTGGTCGGTAAATTATCAGGTTTGAAAGTTAGTGAACTGATAACTGAAAACGGAAAACGGAAAACGGAAAACTGACCGCTGATCGCTGAAACCCATTTTTTTTCATTATTTTTGCAAGAAAGTGTAACTTTTCCACCACCCCACCGTCATTATATAATGAGCACCGATTCTTTTCACACCATCATCCTGCCACTGAAAGAGAAACTCTTCAGGCTGGCCTATGGTATTGTAAGAGACCGGTCAGAGGCAGAGGACATCCTGCAGGACCTGCTGCTGAAGCTCTGGAGCAGGAGAGACGAATGGGACGGCATCGGCAACCTGGAGGCCTATTGCTTCAGAGCAATAAAGAACATGTCGCTCGACAGGCTGGCATCCATGGCGATCCGGAAGGCGGATCTGCCGGAACAAGAGGAGGAGCAGCGTTATTTTGTAGACCATCATTCGCCGCACCAGGCACTGATACAAAAGGAGCAGCGCAGAATGATTGATCAGAGCCTCAGACTGCTCCCCGAAACCCAGCGGCTGGCCTTCAGGCTGCGAGAGGTGGAAGAGATGAGCTACAGGCAGATAGCTGAATCACTCGACATCAGCGAAGAGATGGTGAAGGTGAGCCTCTTCAGGGCAAGAAAGAAGATGAAAGAACTGCTATCGCGCTACTGAACGCCAAGGCAGTCAGCAGACAGAAGAGAAGCACCTCCCGGGGGAGCAGAAAAGCAGGTTACATACAGAATAGAATGAACAGGGAATATTTAGACATATTATTGAAGAGATACTGGGACTGCGAGACAACAGTCGCAGAAGAGCAGGAGCTGCGTGATTTCTTCTCCCGTGCCGATCTGCCCGAAGAGTATACTCAATACCTCCCACTCTTCTCCTACGTCGGTGAGGAGCAGGCGGTGACACTGAGCGATGATTTTGACGAACGTCTACAGGCATCAATCATCGCTGCCGGCAGGAAGAAGGAGAAAGAGAAAACACGCGTCTTCGTCCCGCTCCTGCGTATCGCAGCATCACTGCTGCTGATCGGGGGACTTGCCATCAGCCTCTTCTTCATCACCCGTCAGCAAAACAAACCCTACTACACGGAGACAACCGGCAGCAACACCGACACCAACACCGCCATGCAACATGCCACACATGCGCTGGAAAAGCTCTCCGACGCACTCCAGATGAGCGAGGAAGCATCTGTCGAGACCATCCGCAGCATCGACGATCTGGATATTGACTGGTTCACGCTCGATTCACTGAGCAGCATCGCTGCAGATGACAGCGTAATAGTTAACAGTCTGAGAATAATAAAAGAAGAGAACATATGAAGAAAACAATATTGCTGGTTTTTGTCCTCGCACTCTCTGCATCACTCTTCTCGAACGATTTTGTGATGCTGTTCATGGAGCGGTATGCACGGGAGAACCGTCCGCTGAGTAACGTGAACATCGGCAAGACGATGCTGGAGAAAATGGCGGAGAACACCGAAGATAAAGAGCTGAGAAAGACCTTCAGGGAGCTCAACAGCATCAGCATCATCAGCACCGACAACAAAAAAGATTCCCGCTTCTACTTTAAAAAAGCAAACGAGCTGGTGAAGGAGACCTTCGGCGATTACGAAGAGGTGGTCTCGGTGAACGAGAGAGATTCCAAAATATCGGTTCTGATGAAACAGACCGATGAAGAGACCTCCGAACTGATCCTTCTGTCGCTCGACGAGGAGAGCAAGCTCACCATCATCACTGTGTCGGGTAAGATCGATTTTGAATCAATCGCGAAGCTCTCCGGATCGCTGAAAGAGAAACCGGTCACAACGGAGGAACCTGAAAAAGAGGACCAGGATACAAACGAGGAGAACGAAGAAGAATGAGAACTGAAAACTGAGAACTTTTATAAAATAACTTTTTTCTTTTTTATATTTAAACGATGAACAGGCAGCCGAACGTGAGTTTAGCTGCCTGTTGCTTTGAATGCAATTATGACCCGTACACTCTGCTTGAAGTCATAAAAAAAGCCCTGTCTATCAGACAGCGCTTTCACTATATGTTTCCCGGACGAACGATGGGCATGGCCGCTACAACTGACACTTGCGGCATGCAGCGGCAGACAAGCCTGATCTATTCCGCGCTTTTCAGTTTTTCCCTGAACTGGTTTGCCAGCAGCACGGTGTTCTTCAGATACTCAAACTCAAGCTCAAAGCACTCAGAGAAGATGCTGCTTCCCATATTATCCTCAATCTGGCTCTCCGTCCAGAGCTTCCCCCCCTTGAGATGGAGGCTGTTAAAGAGCTCCTCATTGTCGATATCAGATACGTAGAGGAAGATTAACCGTTTGGTGACCTCATTCTCAAAAGTGTACTTCAGCAGGAAACGCAGGGGGATATGCCTGATACCGCACTCCCGGGCAATGCTGTTATGCACGCTCTCATCAATCTCATGATTGTACTGCATGTACTTTTCAAACGGATAATCGAGCAGTCCCGGGTTCAGCACCCGCGACGGGTCGCGCTCCTTCAGGTAGATCTTACCCTTGTATATCAGCGCTACACGCACCACAGGGTGCATGAACTTGTTTTTCAGATCCCTGGTGATCGATTTCGCCACCCTTCCCTTCACATCACCACTCTCGGTGACCACGGGCAGCCACTCCTCCTTGTGCAGTCTCTTATCCAGGATATAGAGACGACCACTCTCCAGCAGCATAATCACCACCAGCAGTATCTGCGATACCAGCAGCAGCCAGAGGGTACCCGCCGAAGCAGCCTCCGCACCGCCAAGGAGAAAAACCAACAGCACAATCAGGAGATGAATAATGAGTGCGTATTGCACCTGAAAGGCAACGCGGAACGATTCCTTCAGGAAGCTCTTCATCAGCACGTTCTTCTTTTTCGTCATCCGCACCACGATCCTTTTTCTGGAAAGACGCGCAGTGATGAGCGTCAGTACGAAGATGATCTCCACCATCACAAACCGGTTGATCACCGGCATCGTGGAAAAAAAGATGAACGACAATGGGAGCGCCACGGCAAAGGTGATCAGGGAGAGCTTATAGATCAGACGGCTCTGTCTCTTCACGGCAAGAAAACCGAGCAGCGACATCAACAGAGCTACTCCCGTCGCCACACCTCCGTCGGTGTAGCTGACAAGAATTAAAAAAACAAGCATCGGAATAAGACCGAATGCCGGATTTTTGATTATTCTCTGTATAAAGGATGATTCTCCCATAATGTATCCTCTCTGCAAGCAGCAGAGACCCTTGGTTTAAAACGATGCCATAAGTCTGTATTGTGACGAATAATTGTCCACAGTTATGTGGTTCGTTATAATAACAACATTAAGGTGATTTTGTTTAACGACAAAAAACAACTGTTGCCGACCGGAATGATTCCAATCGGCAACAGCGGTAAAAGCGGAAAAAGCAAGCCTCAGAGATTATCCTTGTAGAAGCGGATCACCTTTTGGTTCAGATAGGCACGTGCGTTACCGGCAGCAATGGAGTGATCACTATCGGGGAAGAAGAACATCTCGAAATGCTTGTTCGCCTCAATCAGTGCACGGGTATACTCGATGGAGTTCTGCAGATGTACGTTATCGTCCGATGTGCCGTGCATCAGCAGCAGTTTACCCTCGAGCTGAGCGGCCAGGGCGACGGGTGAACCGTGCTCATACCCCGTACTGTTCTGCTGGGGCGTACGCATGAATCGCTCCGTGTAGACGGTGTCATAAAAGCGCCAGTCGGTCACCGGAGCAATGGCCACGCCTGCCTTGAAGATGCCGCTGCCGCGGCTCATGCTCATCAGCACGTTATAACCACCATAGCTCCAGCCCCAGATGCCGATACGTTTGCCGTCAATAAATGGCAGCGATCCCAGGTGTCGCGCTGCGGCGATCTGATCGTCCGACTCTTTGATGCCCAGCTGCATGTAGGTGCTCTTGCGGAACTCCTCGCCCCGTGCGGCGGTACCGCGGCCATCCACCGCCGCCACCACGATTCCTTCATTCAGCAGCGCGTGGTACCAGGAGACGTTGAACCGGTCCTGCACCTGTTGTGAGTTGGGTCCGCTGTACTGCACCATCACCACCGGGTATTGCTTATCTGGGTCGAAGCCGGCAGGCTTCAGTATCCAGCCATTCAGCTGTGTAATCCCGTCCGCCGCCGGCAGCGTGATAAACTCCCTTTGCGGTAGTTTTGCAGCAGCGAGGGTGGCGCGCAGTGCGCTGTTATCCTCCATCACACGCAGCTCTTTGCCGTTCGCATCATGCAGGGTGCTCACCGTCGGCGTGGCAGCATCGGTATGCCGGTGCAGGAAGTACTTCCCGTTCTCACTGAAGGTGGCACTGTTGAACCCCGGCAGGGGCGACAGCTTCTGCGGCACTCCCTTGCCGATGTTGATCCGGTAGATATTGCGCCGCAGGGGCGACTCATCGGCAGCCTCGTAAAAAACGGTCTGCGTCTGCGGGTCAACCGCCAGCAGGGCGGTCACGTCAAAGCTGCCGGAGGTGAGCTGCTTCTGCAGCGTGCCCGACAACCCGTAAATATATATGTGGCTGTAGCCATCCCTCTCCGACACCCAGGTGAACTTGTCATCCATGAAGTGGATCGATGTGAGCCACTCCGAGTCCACAAAGTACCTGCTCTCCTCGCGGAGTATCAGCCTGGCCACGGTGGAGCGTGGGTTCACGAAGTAAAGGTCGAACCGGTTCTGGTCCCTGTTGAGCGTCATCACCGCCAGCTGCTCCGCGTTGGGGGTGAAGGTGATGCGGGGCATGTAACCATCCCCGTCCAGCGGCACCTCCATGGTGCGTGTCGTCCTGGCTGCGATATCGAAGATGCGGCACTCCACCGTAGCGTTCTCCTCGCCCGGCTTGGGATACTTGAAGCGGTGGAACCCGGGGTAGAGCTCCTTGTTGTAGGTCTGGAACGAGAACTCCTTCACGGCAGACTCGTCCGTGCGCACGAAAGCAAGCAGCTTGCTGTCGGGTGAGAACGCCATCAGTCTTGTCACGGCAAACTCCTCCTCATAGACCCAGTCGGTGGCACCGTTGATGATCCTGTTCATCTCACCGTCGGTGGTCACCTGCGACTCGGTATCGAAATCGAACTTCGTGAGCCAGATATCATTGTCAATCACATAGGCCGCCATCCGGCTGTCGGGAGAGAAGACCGGGATCATCTGCTTCGACGGCTGTTCTGAGAGCCTGCGCACCATGTTGCGCCGCACATCGTGGTAATAGTAGTCCGCACGGAACGAGTGACGGTAGATCTGCTCCCGGTCGCGGTAGAGCAGCAACCTGTTCTCATCGGGACTCACCACGAACCCCTGAAACGCGTCGAAGGTGCAGTTGCGTGCCGTGCGGGTGCTGAAGAGCGTATCCACCACCTCACCCGTGGCATAGGCGTACTTGATCACCGCCGTCCGTCCTGCATCGGCACGGTAGTAGTGCATGCCGTCGTGCGACGAGACCATGGCCGGCACCCCGCGGGGTGTGAACCTGCCGTTCAGTATATCACTCAGGGTAAAGCTCTGTGCTGCCAGCGACAGAAAGCTGATAGCCGCCAGGGCAGTAAAAAGGAATTTTCTCATCTCAGTCTTGTTATTGTTTGGAACTGCAAATATAACTATTTACTCCGATTTTTAACGAATCAGGCAAGGGCTTCGTTTTTCGGTTGATATTCCACAACACATTCAGCCCTGCTCCCGGCAGATTAAACAATCATCTTTATCACCTGGTTCGGAGAGGATCAGGCTATGCTGGGAGAAAATTACACCGGGTCCGGGAAGAACCGCATGAAGATCAGATTACAAATCAATTCCACAAACGGCACCGATGCAGAGTCCGGAGAGAACCGCATGAAGATCAGATAGAATCGCATAAAGATCGGAAAAGTTCGCATAAAGTTCTGAAAAGAGAGCCCCCCTTTACCTTTTTTTTTGTATTTTCGGCAAAATTTAAAATGGCAGCACGTTAGAAGGTTGGCATGCCTGGAGAGTAATACATTGGCAGTTTTAGCTGAAAGCAACATCAGCACGGCTAAAAAGCTGATTACTGACAACTGATTACTGACAACTGACAACTGATTACTGACAACTGACAACTGAACACTGAAACAATGGAACTGAACGAAGAAAAGAAAGCAATGGAACTGCCCGAGAACGCTTACCGTGAGCTGGAGCCGGGTGAGGAGTACAAGCCGGTGATGCCCGAAGACAAGCCGGTGAAAGAGGTCACATCATGGTCCGTGGGCATGGGACTGATCATGGCCGTGGTCTTCTCGGCCGCCGCCGCCTACTCGGGACTCAAGATCGGGCAGGTGTTCGAAGCCGCCATCCCCATCTCCATCATCGCCGTGGGTGCCTCCGCCGCCTTCCGCCGCAAGAATGCACTGGGACAGAATGTCATCATCCAGTCCATCGGTGCCTCCTCCGGCGTCATCGTCGCCGGTGCCATCTTCACCATCCCCGGGCTCTACATCCTGCAGGCCAAGTATCCCGAGATAGAGATCAACTTCTGGCAGATCTTCTTCTCCTCCCTGCTGGGCGGCTTCCTGGGAATCCTCTTCCTTATTCCCTTCCGCAAATATTTCGTGAAAGAGATGCACGGCAAACTCCCCTTCCCCGAGGCGACCGCCACCACCGAGATTCTGATGACCGGTGAGAAGGGCGGCAGCCAGGCACGACTGCTGGTCACCAGCGGACTGATAGGGGGACTGTTCGACTTCTGCTTCTCCGCCTTCCGTCTCTGGAGCGAGGAGATCACCACCCGCATCATCCCTGCCGGCGCAATGATGGCAGAGCGGTTCAAGATGGTCTTTAAGTTCAACGTCAGCGCCCTCATCTTCAGCTTCGGTTATCTGGTCGGCCTGCGCTATGCAGTGATCATCACCGTAGGGTCGCTCCTCTCCTGGCTGGTGCTGATACCCCTGGTCAACGAGATAGGCGCCCTGGCAGCTACCGCCGGCGGCGGCATCAACCCCTTCGCCGCCATGTCGGCCGAAGAGATCTTCGCCACCTACGTACGTCCCATCGGCATCGGCGCCATCGCCATGGCCGGCATCATCGGCATCATCAAGTCGTCGTCCGTCATCGGCACGGCGTTCAAGCTGGCGGTCAGCAAGAAGGGTGTCGCCGGCGTCGCCAAAACAGCAGAGAAACGTACGCAGCGCGACCTGACCATGTCGTTCGTGATGCTCTTCCTCTTCCTCACGCTTGTCGCCGTCTTTATCTTCCTCATTGTCGGCGTGGAGATCACGCTGGTGCAGGCCATCGTCGCACTGCTCACCGTCACCATCATCTCCTTCCTCTTCACCACCGTGGCAGCCAACGCCATCGCCATTGTCGGCTCCAACCCGGTATCAGGGATGACACTGATGACACTGATCCTCTCCTCCGTAGTGCTCTTCGCCGTGGGTCTCGAGGGATGGCAGGGGATGGTCAGCGGTCTCATCATCGGCGGAATCGTCTGCACAGCCCTCTCCATGGCAGGTGGCTTCGTCACCGACCTGAAAATCGGTTACTGGCTCGGCACCACACCCGCCAAGCAGGAGTCATGGAAGTTCCTCGGCACGCTGGTATCAGCCGCCACCGTGGGAGCGGTCATCTTCATCCTGAACGAGGCGTACGGCTTCGTCGCCACGCCCGAGCATCCCAACCCGATGGTGGCCCCGCAGGCCAACGCCATGGCAGCCATCATCGAGCCGCTCATGGCAGGCAGCGGCGTCAGCTGGATGCTCCTCGGCATCGGTGCCGTCATCGCTATCCTGGTCAACTGGCTCAATATCTCACCGCTCGCCTTTGCCCTGGGGATGTTCATCCCGCTGCCGCTCAACACACCGCTGGTGGTGGGGGGACTGCTCAACCACTGGATCAACAAGAGCAGCAAGGACAAGGTGCTGACCAATGCACGTCACCAGCGCGCCATCCTCATCTCCTCCGGCTTCATCGCCGGGGCAGCGCTCTTCGGCGTACTGGGTGCACTGATCATCTTCATCACCGGCAACGGCAACGCACTCAACCTCAACCTCTGGGCAGATCCATCTGGTACCGGCGCACAGGTTGTGGCACTCTTCGCCTTTATCGGACTGGTCGCCTACTTTATCTGGGAGACCAGGAGAGCGAAGAAAGAAGATTAAAAACGTTGGTAAAGTATCACTTTAATA
>JAAYGM010000045.1 GCA_012727735.1 Bacteroidales bacterium
AGGAGCTGGACCGCTTTGGTGTGCGCACCCTGCTCGATATTGCAGATGCCGATGAGGTGACCGTGCTGCGTGAGGGTGAAGAGGTGGTGCTGACCATCCCCGAGGGACTGATGAAGAACCTGCTGACAGACAAGGAGGGGTTCGCTGCCTATCGCGTGCCGACAGTGGTCTTCCAGACCCTGGAAGGAAGCGCAGCACATGGTGCCGGATTACAGCAGGGTGATAGCATCACGGCGGTCAACGGCGTGGCCACTCCTGCTTCCAGTGACCTGCGTGCCGCACTCAACAGTCAACGTAACAGCGAGGTGACGCTCGACTTCTTCCGGAACGGTGCCCGGCAGACAGCTGCGCTGCAGGTGGACTCAGCGGGTGCGCTGGGCTTCTATGCGATGACCGCGCCGCAGATCTACAGGATCGAAACCATCAGCTATAGCTTTTTCGGCTCCTTCCCTGCCGGGATAAAAATGGGTGTAGATACGCTGAAGGATTACATTGCGCAGTTCAAGTATGTCTTCACCAAAGAGGGGGCCTCCTCGCTGGGTGGCTTTGGTGCGATAGGGAACCTGTTTCCGGCGCAGTGGAACTGGCAGGCTTTCTGGATGATGACAGCCTTCCTGTCGGTCATCCTCGCTTTTATGAATATACTGCCTATCCCGGCACTCGATGGCGGGCATGTGATGTTCCTCATCTACGAGGTGCTCACGCAGCGCAAGCCCAATGAGAAGTTTATGGAGTACGCGCAGATAGCAGGGATGGTGCTTCTTTTTGGTTTGTTGATCTATGCCAACGGCATGGACCTGATAAGGGCAATTTTTTAAAAAATCATCGTATGAAGGTTTCAGAACTGATTGACAAGACACAGCAGACAGCATTCTCCTTCGAGCTGCTGCCCCCGCTGAAAGGGAACAGCATACAACAGGTGTTCAACACGATCGAGCGTCTGAAAGAGTTTGATCCGAAATTTATCAATATCACCACGCACCACAGCGAGAATATCTACAGGGAGGATGCTCAGGGTGTTTATCGCAAGACCAACGTGCGCAAGCGTCCCGGCTCGGTGGCCATCGCGGCAGCCATACAGCACAGGTATGGCATCAGGGCTGTGCCGCACATCATCTCCCAGGGCTTCTCGAAGGAGGAGACAGAGTATGCGCTGATCGACCTCTCTTTTCTTGGGGTGAACGATCTGCTGCTGCTGAGAGGCGACACCAAGAAGCTCGATCCGCAACAGCGCGCCATGGACTGCCATCCCCATGCCACAGGCCTGCAGGAGCAGGTGAACAATTTCAACAAGGGCATCGCTTTCGACGGCTCCACCTTCAACCCTCCCGAGTTGCCCTTCACCTACGGGATGGCCTGTTATCCGGAGAAGCATGAGGAGTCGCCCAACATGGAGTCGGAGATACACTATACAAAGATGAAGGCCGATAATGGTGCCGACTACCTGGTCACACAGATGTTCTTCGACAACAGCAAGTATTTCGCTTTCGTGGATCGCTGCCGTGCCGCGGGGATCACCATCCCTATTATCCCGGGGATCAAGCCGATTCACCTGAAGAGCCAGCTCACCGTACTGCCGCAGATCTTCCGTTCCGATATCCCCGAAGAGCTGGAGAAAGCACTGCGCGATTGCAGGAACGATGATGATGCCAAAGAGGTGGGGGTTGAATGGTGTACAGCGCAGTGCAAAGAGCTTGTGAAGCACCAGGTGCCCAGCATTCACTTCTATTCGCTGATGGCGACGGAGAGTGTTTACCGCGTAGCACAGGAGATATATTGAATTAGGATGCAGGATCTGGCAAGGGCAAGCACCTGAATAAACCGGAATAAGGATAAAAGAATGTATTTTCGCGATATCATAGGGCTTCACGATGTGAAAGAGCATCTGATCGATTCCGTACAGCGGGGGTTCATCCCGCATGCACGCATCTTCCACGGTCCCGAGGGGGTGGGGAAGCTGCCGCTGGCTATCGCCTACGCCCGTTATCTTAACTGCGCCGATCGCGGTGCTGCTGATGCCTGTGGTGATTGTCCCTCCTGTCATAAGTTCGATAAGCTGGCACACCCCGACCTGCACTTCGTCTTCCCTGTCGTGAAATCAAAGGTGAGCGATGAGTACCTGCCGCAATGGCGCGACTACCTCGCACAGACATCCTACTTCAATCTCAACGGATGGCTCAACTTCATCAATGCACAGAATGCACAGGGTGTCATCTACTCGAAAGAGAGCGACGCGATTATCCGCAAGCTGAACCTCAAGGTGTACGAAGCACCTTACAAGATCATGATCATCTGGCTTCCGGAGAAGATGCACGACAGCTGTGCCAACAAGCTGCTGAAGATGGTGGAGGAGCCGCCGGAGCATACCATCTTCCTGCTGGTGTCGGAAGATAGGGAGCACGTGCTGCAGACCATCTGGTCCCGCTGTCAGCCACTGCATATCCGTGCCATAGAGACGGAGGAGATGGTTGCCGCCATCGCGAAACGCTTTGCGATGGCGCAGGAGAGCGCACGCTCCTACGCGCATATCGCCAACGGCAGCTTCACCAAGGCGATCGAGCTGATTGAGGCCTCGGAGCAGACACAGTACTTCTTCGAGCTGTTCGTCACCATGATGCGTGCATCCGTATCACGCAATATCAAAGCCATCAAGGAGGTGGCGGCTGAGATGGCCGGCATAGGCCGTGAGATGCAGAAGAGCTTTATTCTCTATGCCCTGCGTATGTTCCGTGAGTACTTCGTCAGTAACCTCAACGAGCCGGAGATGGTCTACCTGAACGATGCGGAGCGGCAGTTCGGAGATAAGTTTGCTCCTTTCATCAACGAGAAGAATATCGAAGATTTCAATCATGAATTCTCACTGGCTCACCGCCAGATTGAGCAAAACGGCAATGCCAAAATTATTTTCCTCGATCTTTGTTTAAAAGTGACGGTGTTTTTAAGAAAATAATTTTGTAACTTGCATTCCGTTTAATTTACTCATCATCAAAAAGTCTCGCACATCGACATCGATTGAGCGATTGAATATATATATGGACAAAGAACAATTATCAGATAGATTATCGGATATCGTTCCTATTAAAACGGTAACCGTCAGAAATACGAAAGTGTGCGCAGGCTGCACACCACACAACAATAAACTGCATGTCTACGACTGGCTGCATGACTTCCCTGAGTTACAGGATGCCTCGAAGATGGTGGAGGTGCAGTTCAAGAACACACGCAAGGGATATTACATCAACAGCAACAACCTGAAACTGCAACTGGGTGATCTGGTGGCCGTGGAGTCCCTCCCCGGGCACGACATCGGCACAGTGACGCTCACGGGCAAGCTGGTGGAGCTGCAGATGAAGAAAAACAACTTCCGTGATGATGCCAACGGCGCGCTGAAGCGCGTTTATCGTATCGCACGGCCTGCCGATCTGGAGAAGTATGAACAGGCCAAGGCGCGTGAGCAATCGACAATGATCCGCGCGCGTAAGATCGCCGAAGGGTTGGGTCTGCAGATGAAGATAGGTGATGTGGAGTACCAGGGTGACGGCAACAAGGCCATCTTCTACTATATCGCCGATGAGCGGGTCGATTTCCGTGAACTGATTAAGGTGCTGGCCGGTGAGTTCAGGGTGAAGATAGAGATGAAACAGATTGGTGCCCGCCAGGAAGCCGGCCGCATAGGCGGCATCGGTCCCTGCGGACGTGAGATGTGCTGCAGCCGCTGGATCTCTAACTTCGTCTCGGTCTCCACCACTGCTGCCCGCTATCAGGATATCTCCATCAACCCGCAGAAGCTGGCGGGACAGTGCGGTAAGCTGAAGTGCTGCATGAACTACGAGGTGGATGCCTACGTGGAGGCGCAACGCAGTCTGCCCTCGCGTGAGATCACCCTCGAGACCAAAGATGCCACCTTTTATCATTTTAAGACCGATATCTTCTCGGGGATGATGACCTATTCAACCGACCGCTACAATGCCGTCAACCTGGAGACGATCCATAAGGAGCGCGTCTTCGAGATCATCTCGATGAACAAGGGAGGGGACAAGCCGCTGAAGCTTATTTCCGAAACAGATGTAAGGAACGTCAAGGAAACATCCTATACCGGCGACCTGCTTGAGGACCAGAGCATCACCCGCTTCGACGAGCAGCGTAAGAGTAGTCAGCCCAGGAAGAAAAGAAAACCCCGTAAGAAACGTCCCGACAACAGGCAGGATGGTACTAACCCGCAAAGGAATAACCCGAAAAACGACACTCCTCCAGGTGAGAACAAGGAATAACATCCTCTTTTTCGTTGCGGGAGTACTCCTCTTATTGCTTGCATCCTGTTCGGACGGGGAGGTCTACTACCGTTTTCATCATATTGATAAAGGGAAATGGTATCGCGACAGCACACTGCGCTTCACGATGGACTCACTGGATACACGTGCGGGTGTTGCCTATGATGTGACCATTGAGATATCATCCGGTCACATCTATCCCTATCGCAACATCTGGTTACAGATCAATCATAATCTTACCGACACGCTCCTCCGCAGCGACACGGTTCAGTACCGGCTGGCCGACGAACACGGAAAATGGCTGGGTAGTGGTGTGGGTGGACTCAATCAGCTCTCACTGCCTTTCCTCACCTCCATTCCGCTCGACACGGCACATCACTACCGGCTGGCGATAGCGCAGGTGATGAACGACGACCCGCTGACAGGGATTGAGAAGGTGGGGCTGAAGGTGATGGAGGTGAGCAGCGATGTGCAGTAAAAGGATAAAAACAAAAGTATGAAGATTGTATTTCTCGGATCAGGCAATGTGGCAACCCATCTTGCCGAAGCACTCCATGCCGCGGGACACCGGATCATCCAGGTGTTCAGCCCTGCAGAGGAGAATGCGGTCCTCCTCGCCGATAAAGTGGGCGCTGAGGCTGTCAGCAGCCTCCAGCATCTCAACACCGGGGCGGACCTCTACCTCTTCTGTGTGAAGGATGACGCGCTGCAGGAGGTGATCCTCCGGATGCCGCAGACCACGGGTACCTGGGCACATACCGCCGGCAGCTTGCCGATGACGCTCTTCTCAACCCGCAAAGAGGAGTATGGTGTGATCTATCCGCTGCAGACATTCAGCAAAACAAGGAGGCTGAATTTTTCCGAAATCCCCCTGTTCATTGAAGGAAGCACACCTGCAACGGTGCTTCTTCTGGAAGATATGGCCCGTTCCATCTCACGGGAGGTGCATCAGCTGCCCGGGGAGAAAAGAAGCTATCTCCATCTGGCAGCCGTTTTCGCCTGCAATTTTGTCAATCATATGTACACCCTCTCGTCGGAGATCCTCCTCAATGAGGAGATCCCCTTCGCCATGCTCAGGCCACTGATCACCGAGACGGCGGCAAAAGTGACGGAGATGACACCCCGGGAGGCACAGACAGGCCCTGCCGTGCGTAACGATGAACAGGTGATGCGCAACCACCTGGAGCTGCTTTCTCATGCGGAGATGAAAGAGCTGTACACACTGATAAGCAGAAGTATACAGTCCCGCTGAGTGATGTCTGCAACAGGGAAAACAGTGTTTATGAAGAGTATCAAATGGTAACTGTTTGGTTACCTAAAGTCAAAAAATTAACATTCAAAAATGGCGTAGTTGCAAAACAAACCTTATATTTGTAACAATCAATTAAAAAACCACTCCAGACATGGCTAAAGTAAAGGGTTACGTAGAAGTGAACACAGCACGCTGTAAAGGTTGCAACCTCTGTGTTGTGGCTTGTCCCACGGATGTGTTGGAATTACAACCGCGTGAGGTAAACGACCGCGGATACCATTATGTATATATGAAGAATCCTGATGAGTGCATCGGATGTGCTAACTGTGGTTATGTATGTCCCGACGGATGTTTGACTGTCTATAGGAAGAAAGCGTAATAATCAGCTTATCCGGGAAAAACAATCAGAAAAAAAATTGAGTATGTCAGAAGAAATAACATTGATGAAAGGGAATGAAGCCATCGCCTACGCAGCCATCCGCTACGGGGTGGACGGCTATTTTGGTTATCCCATCACTCCTCAGTCTGAAATAATTGAAACCCTTATGGAAGCAGCTCCCTGGAACACTACCGGTATGGTGGTGCTGCAGGCCGAGAGTGAAGTGGCTGCCATCAACATGGTTTATGGCGGTGCCTCCTGCGGCAAGTACGCCATGACCTCCTCCTCCAGTCCCGGCATCAGCCTCAAGCAGGAGGGGATCTCCTATATGGCAGGGGCAGAGCTCCCCGGTCTCATTGTGAACGTGCAGCGAGGCGGCCCCGGACTGGGAACCATCCAGCCCTCGCAGGCCGACTATTTCCAGACCGTGAAGGGTGGGGGACACGGCGACTACCGTCTCATCACCCTGGCACCCAACTCTGTGCAGGAGATGGCCGATTTCGTGGCACTAGGTTTCGAGCTTGCTTTTAAATACCGCAACCCGGCCATGATCCTTACCGACGGTGTGATAGGGCAGATGATGGAGAAGGTGAAGCTCCCCGAATATCGCCGCAGGAGAACAGAGCAGGAGATCCGCGAGCAATGTCCCTGGGCTACACTGGGCAAGACAGCCGACAGGGAACCCAATATCATCACCTCGCTCGAGCTCGATTCGGCGGTGATGGAGAAGAACAACGAACGGTTTCAGGCGAAGTACCGTGTGGTGGAGGAGAACGAGGTGCGTTACCAGGAGGTGAAGTGCGAAGATGCCGATTACCTGCTTGTGGCTTTTGGTTCCGCGGCACGTATCTGCCTGAAGACGATACAGCTGGCAAGGGAGCAGGGTATCAGGGTTGGATTGCTCCGTCCCATCACCCTGTGGCCTTTCCCTACGAAGGTGCTGAATGAATATGCCGGCAGGGTGAAGGGGATGCTCACGGTGGAGCTGAATGCCGGACAGATGGTGGAGGATGTACGCCTGGCAGTGAACGGCAAGATACCTGTGGAGCACTACGGTCGTCTTGGTGGTATCGTGCCTACTCCCGACGGCGTGCTCGATGCCCTGATTGAAAAAATGGTCAAATAACAAATATCACCCGTCATGGATCTTAAATACAGAAATATATTCCTGTTCCTTTTCATGCTGGCTTTCGCCGGTACCATCATTGTCTATTTCTCTTCCAACAGGGATATGCAGCTTACATGGTACTTCGGGGGAGCAGCCATCCTGTTTTATCTTATCTACAGGTTCTCAAAAAAATAACAGATGATACCACCCTCATGATTGCGCCCCTCCAGAGAGTGATGAGAGCGGGTTGAATGATGAGAAAAAAATAATCGTATGGATACAAACAATATCATAAGTCCTGAAAACCTGGTTTACGCGAAACCGGAGTTGATGAACGACAACCACATGCATTACTGCCCGGGGTGTTCTCACGGTGTGGTGCACAAGGTGATCGCCGACGTGATCATGGAACTGGGGCTGCAGGAGAAAACCATCGGTATCGCCCCGGTGGGATGTGCCGTCTTCGCCTACAAGTACCTCGATATAGACTGGCAGGAGGCCGCACACGGTCGTGCACCGGCGCTGGCTACCGCCACCAAACGTCTGCTGCCCGACAGGATGGTGTTCACCTATCAGGGCGACGGCGACCTGGCAGCTATCGGCACGGCCGAGACCATCCATGCCGCCAACCGCGGAGAGAATATCGCCATCATCTTCATCAATAATGGTATCTACGGTATGACCGGAGGCCAGATGGCACCCACCACGCTTAAAGATATGAAGACATCTACCAGCCCCGATGGGAGGAACGTGCAGACCATGGGTAACCCGCTGAAGATCCTCGATATGCTGGCGCTGCTTGACGGTGTCTGCCTCGCCACGCGTACCAGCGTGCACACCCCGGCCGCGGTGAAGAAGACCCGCCGGATGATCAGGCTGGCGTTTGAGAACTCCATGGCTGGCAAAGGGACCTCCATTGTAGAGGTTGTCTCCACCTGTAATGCAGGATGGAAGATGACGCCTGCCGCCGCGAACGACTGGATGGTGGAGCATATGTTCCCGGTATATCCGATCGGTGATTTGAAGAACATCTAAAAAAAATTGCAGAAAAAATGTTACAGGAAATAGTCATTTCAGGTTTCGGAGGGCAGGGTGTGCTGTCGATGGGGAAGATACTTGCCTACTCGGGCATCATGGAAGAGAAGGAGGTCTCCTGGTTCCCTGCCTACGGACCGGAACAGCGGGGCGGGACGGCCAACGTCACCGTCATCATCTCTGATGAAGCGATCAGCTCGCCCGTTGTCAATAAATATGATATTGCCATTGTGCTGAACCAGCCTTCGCTCGATAAGTTCGAAGAGAAGGTGAAGCCGGGCGGGGTGCTCATCTATGATGGGTACGGCATCCACAAGAAAGTGCAACGGAAAGACATCAATGTCTATGTGGTGAATGCGATGGATGAATCGATGAAGATGAACAACACCAAGGTATTCAACATGATTATCCTTGGTGGTTTGCTTAAAATATCGCCCATGGTAGAGCTGGAGAATGTGATGAAAGGCCTGAAGAAATCATTGCCCGAGCGGCATCATCAGCTTCTGCCCATGAACGAACAGGCCATCCTGAAAGGGATGGAGGTCGTTCAGCTTGAGCAGAAGGCAGAATGAAAGTAGTCTGAGCACTACTTCTTGCCAAAGGGCCACCAGCTCCATTTCTTCTTCGGTTTATCCGAATCTCTTTTTTGTGAAGGAGCTGCGTCACTTTTCTTCTTAATGACTAACTTTTTCTCACCCGATCGGCGCTCAGCGGCCGATCTTTTCTTTCCTGCACCGGCTGCTGCATCGTTGGGTGCTGATGCACCCTGCCTGCGTGGTGTGCCGGATGATCTCTTTTTGCGCGGTGTGCTCTCTTCTCCCGCTGCTCTCTCTTTCCGTGGTCTGTCTGCTGCTCCCTGATCTCGTGGTGCTCTCTGCTTCCGGGCAGTTCTCTCTTCACCTGCAGCGCCATCTTCCCGCGGAGCTCTATCACCGCGTGGTGTACGCTGCTTACGTGGTGCTCCCTCTTCGCGTGGCGCCCTCTCTCTCCTTGCCGGCTTCTCTTCTCCTGCAGCACCATCTTCCGCTGCTGTTCTTTCCGCACCTTCTGTTCCTTCTGTGCGTGGTTTACGCTGATCGCGCGGTGCTCTCTGTTTCCGGGCTCTTCTCTCCTGTCCGGTTGATCCCTCTTCGCGGGGTGCATTCACTTCCTCCAGTCCACTCTGCTCGCTTGATGCATCTACCTCCGGTGAGGTTGCCGCTGCGCGTGAAGACTCTTTTCTGCGTGAATCACCCTCTTTGCCCGGTCTGTCAGACTTACCTGAACGTCCCGAGGACTTACCTCCTTTACCCTTTCCACCCTTGCCTGTGCGGCCGGAAGCACCTCTGCGGCCGCTCTCTTTTGTGGGGTTGTATTCCGGACCCTCGCCCAGTTCAGATGGGATGGGGTTCTTGTAGACCTCTCTCTCCAGGAAATTCTCAATCTGCAGAAAGCGGTACTGTTCGTCTGGCGCGACAAAGGTGATGGCCATGCCTGTATCACCCGCACGCGCTGTGCGACCGATCCTGTGCACATAATCCTCCACGTCGTAAGGCACCTCGAAGTTGATCACCATGGAGATGTCATCAATATCGATTCCCCGGGCCACGATATCGGTAGCCACCAGGATGTCCACCCGCTCGTTACGGAACTCATGCATGATGTTGTCACGCTGTGCCTGGTCCAGGTCAGAGTGCATCTCTCCTGCCGAGAGGCCCATGCTGCGTAGCGTCTTGGCGAGCTCCTTCACCCGCTGTTTCGATCCGGAGAAGAGAATCACCTTCTTGGGTTTCTTCTCCTTGAAGAGGCTTTTCACGATCCCCATCTTCTGTGGTTCATAACAGATGAAAGCCGATTGCATGATGGTGTCGGGTGGCCGCGTGATGGAGATGCTGATCTCTTCCGGCTTGTGCAGGATGGTCTTGGCCAGCTGCTGTATCTTGGGGGGCATGGTGGCCGAGAACATGATGGTCTGCCGTTCTTTGGGCAGCTGCTTCTCGATCTTCATGATGTCGTCGAAGAAACCCATGTCGAGCATGCGGTCCGCCTCGTCGAGGATGAAATATTTCACGCCGGAGAAATCAATATTGTAGAGGTTGATATGCGAGAGCAGTCTTCCCGGTGTGGCGATCACCACGTCGGCACCGCTCAGCAATCCGCGCTTCTGTACGCTCCACGCTTCACCGTCGTTGCCGCCGTACACCGCTACCGATGAGAAGGGTGTGAAGTAGGAGAATCCCTCCATCTGCTGGTCTATCTGCTGCGCCAGCTCGCGTGTGGGTGCCATGATAATGGCGTTCACCTTGTGCTCTTCGTGGGGTTCTGTCTGCAGGTTATTCAGCAGCGGCAGCAGGAAGGCGGCTGTCTTTCCGGTGCCGGTCTGGGCACAGGCAATCACATCTTTCTTGTTAAGAATCACTGGGATAGAGAGTTCCTGCACGGGAGTCATATCCTTGAAGTTCATTGACTGCAATCCGTCTAATAGCGAATCACAGAGTGGGAGGTCGGTAAATAACATTAATATCTTCTTCTTTTTTACAAAGATACGACGAATAATTGGTTTTGTAAAAAGTACGAAAATAAAATCGACTGAATATTTTTTCTTTTCGAAAATAATGATACCTTTGCACTCGCATTTGAGCAAAATGCCGGGAGAGATGGCAGAGTGGTCGATCGCGGCGGTCTTGAAAACCGTTGAAGTGCAAGCTTCCGGGGGTGCGAATCCCTCTCTCTCCGCTGAACAGCAGAAAATCCTTACCAGGCAATTGGCAGGGATTTTTTTTGTTTCACTCACAAAGCAAGATAG
>JAAYGM010000009.1 GCA_012727735.1 Bacteroidales bacterium
CGCGTGGGAATGGAGAGATAAGCCCTGGAGGGATTGATCGTTGCAATCAGTGAGGCGTTGTGCTGTAACAGCTCAGCCCCATCGTTGACACCCTCTACCATCAGTGTTTCGGTAGCAAGGATCCCCCGGTAGGAAGAGGCAAAAGTCATGAGCCCCTCCATGTAGTCTTTGAAGGTGAGCCTGGGATGGGGTCTGTTGATCTTCTTCCATACAGCCTCATCGTTGGCATCCACCTTCACCGATACCCAGTCGGCCAGCGAGAGGGCATCACGCACCCCTGCGTCACCCAGTAGTGATGCATTGGTGATCACAGCGATCGGAATACCGCTCTGCTTTAACAGGCGGATCGACTCTTTCAGGTGGATATCAAGTGTGGGTTCACCGTTCGGCACGAAAGTGAGATAGTCAGGCATCCCCTGCAACTTACTCAGGTGCTCCTCGACCGCTTTGAAAATCTGCTCCGGACTGTAAAACGATTGCCTCTCGAGGGTGTAATGGCGGGTGGCACCCACCTGACAGTAGATACATGCATAGGTACAAATCTTATCCCCGGGGATATTATTGATCCCCAGGCTCTGGCCCAATCTTCTGGAGGGTACGGGTCCAAAACTGATCATCGCTTCTTCTTTTTATTTGGTTCTGTCACTACGACTGGAAAATCTGCCGGTGAATAGCAGCGATCTCACCGGCTGCTGCCGAGCGGGGCGCCCACTCAACCACCGTACGGCATTGTAGCATCGCCTCCACCACCGCCGGCTCGAAAGGAATCCTGCCGATGAGGGGGAGTTTCCCGCTGCGGCACCAAGCCTCAATCTCGGCCGTCACCTGCTCATTCAGATCATATTTATTGATCACTACAACAGAGGGAATACCGAACCCATCGGCCAACTGCTTCACCCTCCTCAGGTCATGAAAACCGGAGCGGCTCGGCTCAGTAACCAACAGTGCCAAATCAGTGCCACTCATAGCTGAGATCGCGGGACAGCCGGTGCCGGGAGGACCATCAATCAGAATGGTCTCCACACCCATCTGCTCCGACAGCTGACGGGATTGCTCACGCACCACATTGACCAGCTTGCCGGAGTTCTCCTCACCCGGCTCCAGCCGGGCATGGACCATCCAGCCGTTACGGAACGTGCCGGAAGTCCAGTAGCTGCCATTGCTTTCAATCATACTGATGGCATCGGCCGGACAGATGCGCATGCAGAGACGGCATCCGTCACATGATGTCTCAGAGATGGTGTAACGATCCTCCTGATACCGGATGGCATCGAAGCGACAGACATCCATGCAGGCACCGCATTGTGTACATAGCTGCTGGTCGATTACCGCCTTGGCACCGGTGGAAAAGGGGTGAGCGGAGTGATCTGTCGGCTCCAGTAACAGATGAAGGTTGGCTGCATCCACATCGCAATCGGCGACCGTCAGCTGTTCACCCATGGTTGCCAGTGCCGCACTCAGGCTTGTCTTGCCTGTTCCTCCCTTTCCGCTGATAATGACAATCTGTCTCATATGATACTCGGTTGAACGATTTGAGTGAGCAAACGGTTGAACATCTCCCGGTAGGAGTCATCCATCGCTGCCGGCAATCCTCCCTCGGCATAGATGCGTGCCACCTCCCGGTCGAAAGGGACCTCCAGCAACAACGGAATAGACTCCTGCTCCAGCCACCGGTATATTTCGTTGTCTCCCAGTCCGGCTCTGTTGACCACCACACCAAACGGCTTACCCAGCTGCCGGACGGTAGCTGCCGACAGCTCCAGGTCGTGCAGACCGAATGGCGTGGGCTCAGTGACCAGCACTACGTAGTCGGCCCTGTCGACGGTTGCAATAAAGGGACATGAGATGCCGGGGGGGGAGTCGAGGAGCACCAGCTCCCTGTCGCCGGCCTCACGAATGGTATGGGTGATGACCGGCACAGGGGTATAAACCCCCACCTCGGCACGACCTTCGACAAGATGCTGAGCGGCACCGTAAGCAGCATGTGTCACCCTGCCCAGGAGCTTGGGATGTTCGGTGATCGCTCCCGCTTGACAAGCATAGCTGCATGCACCACAATCGTGGCACAGATCGGGAAGGACCTGAATCATTCTCTTCTCCTGCAGGTAGAGGATGGCATTGTAACTGCAATATTCGTAGCATTTCCCGCAGAAGGAACATTTCTCCGGATCAATCACCGGCACTTGTTGATAGACTTCATCAACCTGTTCCTCCTCACCGGCAATAAACTCCGCGACATTGGGCTCCTCCGCATCACAGTCGGCCAGCGCACAATCGATGCCCTTCTGTGAGGCTACCCAAAAGAGGTTAGTGGAGACAAATGTCTTACCGGTACCTCCCTTACCACTGGCTATGGCGATCTTCATCCTGTCTTTTCTTTTTTCGATTTGTTATCTGCACATACAAAACTGCCTTTTGCTACTCCCAGCCTGTCGGCAATCACCTCGCACTTCACCATCAACAGATAGTAAATATCACCCCTGGGGGCATCAATCAACCCCTCCAGATTGCCCTGGCCTTTTGAGATCACCAGATCGGCTTCATTGTAGAGTTGTTGAAAGGCGTGAGAACACTTCTCCGGCAGGGTTGAAGGCGCATCGTAACCGTTGTCAATCACCTGTGCCACCTCTTCCATCCCTACCTGGGCGGCATCTCTCCGGGTGGCATCGTTGATCACCGGTGCCCCTCGCACGACATACCATATATTGGGGTGACGAAAGGTTTCGATGAACAGCTTGTCAAAGACAATCTCGCCGGCATTATCGCCCAGGTAGAGGACCGTCCCGGCTTCAGCCAGCCGCCGTCTGAGCCGTCCCACATGATTGATAGCGAAAGGGCTATCCAGCACCTTCGCTATCGTCTCTTCCAGATCATGGTGATCACTCACCCCATAATCGATGATGTTCCCGGCAACCGCCAGTCGCAAAGCTGTTTCGAAGGGATCATCCGATTGGTCAATCATCTCCCGGAACATCGCATACTCACCAAGCAGGCGCTCGTTGCTCTCATACTTGATC
>JAAYGM010000046.1 GCA_012727735.1 Bacteroidales bacterium
CTTATGGCGATATTGTGAATGAACAGGATGAGCAGAATGATGTTTATCACCGCTGCCAGCATAGCGACCAGTATAGAGATGGAAGGGATAAAGCTATAAACATCATTATCTTTGATTGCATTCAGTACAATCAAACAATAGAGGTAGGTAGATACATAGGATCCCAGGACTATCTGGTTCAGACGTACATACATAAAATTCTTAATCAGCCTCGGACCAAACTGTGAGGAGGCAAGTGTGAGGGCTACAAGCGTGACCGAGAATACCGTACCGGCCACACCTATCATCGCTCCTGATATGGTTGATAACAAACTACGTGCAGAATCGGAACTGCTTACCAGAAAGAATCGGAACACTCCTTCTCTTGGTACAGTAACATAGTTATCCAGACTTAACAAGCCGATAGCCGAGCAAACAGCAAAACCTATGATCAGCAGTGGCAGAAACCAAAAGGTTGCCATTAATTCTTTCCAAAAAAAGAGTAATTTTTTCATCTTCTGTGAATTATATTGATTTATAACGAAATGACAATTTTCCCGTCAGACAATTTTCGCTGCTTACAGGTCCGTTTGTTGTCATAATGCAATCTACATTTAATCCAACTTCCGGCAATGATCCACTCAAAGCTTGAAGCGCTGATCATCGGTCACTTACGATATATAGCGGGTACCCTGCAATCTTTAGCGGGTACCCGCTGTCAGGAGATTTATCTCTATCTCATACCGAACAGGAACGGCAGTATGAATACCACAAAAATAGTCCATGCTACATAGATTGGTAAATATTTCGCGATGGTAAGCTCAACCGTCTTAATCTCTTTTCCTCTCCGTATCACTTTGTAGAGATCGATCATGATCAGGAGGAGGTGTACGAAGATCAGGAGGTTGGAGCCCACCACAGCTACCCTGTTAGGGGAGAAACCAAACTCACCCAGCCTGTAGATGATGGCGGACAATGCAATCAGGTTGACGATCAGCGTGACCGCGGAAAGGATAAAAAGGATCCACTCGTTGAACCGTTGTCTTTTGTGGACCGATGTGCCGGTCACCGAGAAGACAATGATCGCCATCACCCCCAGGAGCATCAGGTTGAACACGATCAGGAACTCCCTGTCACTGTAGGGATCTTTGCCGGTCACGATGATGCTTATAAGGTAGATTACCAGCGTGATCAGCACCAGGGGGCTGAAGATGCCCGCGATGATCGGTGCGATCTTGTTGGTGACCGCAGGGAAGGTCCTGATGATGTATGTAGCGACGATGGGTGCGGAGACCAGTCCCACGATCGCGATATTCTCCATGTAGAAGTCATGAATACGTATGTCGATAGCTGAAAAGAGGCCGATGGTTATCAACGTGAGCATCCCTCCCGCTATCAGAATGATGGCTGTCAGGATGGCCAGGTCACCGTTGTACCTGATGTAATCGATCCGTTTCATCTGTTTCCTGATATCAAAGTCCACATAGACCAGCCCGTAGAGACACCACATCAACAGGGGCAGATGGATATAGGCCAGCACAACCGAGTCGCTCTTCTCTCCCCCCGCTAACAGGTTGATATAAAGAGCGAACAATGCGAAGACCAGCAGCGACAACAGCAGCTGCTTCGCCCTGATCTTATCCTTCGTGAGAAAAGCATATGCCGACAACCCCAGGAAGATGATGATGCCTCCGTTTTTCATGTAGTATTCAGATTGGTCGGGATCAAAACCAAACAACAGCGGTAGTTTGATCAGAATGCCGGCCAGCAGGCAGGCAAGGAGCACAAAGAGCAGGTCGCTCTTCATGAATTGACGGTTCCCTTCACCATGATGATCATACTCCAGTCGCGCTCTCCAGAAATCAGCCGTATGATGGCTTTCGATCACGGGATAGATCGCAAAGAATGCTTTCTCAAAACTTCTCCTGTCCGTCCGGTAGAGCTTCTCAAGCTGCCCCGGGTGATCCAGATTCTCTCTGATTGCTGTTTCCATACTATTAGTAAAATGATGGTTTAAAAGACAGTGATGAAACGATAAACAAGCAATGAAGCTTTCGTTTTCGTACAAAGTAAAACAAATTTACGGTAATATCTTCAGATCCATGTCAGCAGATATCCTGCCAGCGCTCCGCCGATCACGATAAAGGCACTGTTCATCTTCCGGAAGTAAAACACGGCAACAATACTCATCACGGCAATAAGCACCGTCCGCCAGTCGGTCAGCGTATCTTTGCCCATCTCCACACAGACCGCCGCAATCACCGCCACCGATGCGATATTGATCGCATCGAGGAATGCGGCGATCACCTTCGACTTCCGCATTCTCGGTATCAGGGGGTTAAGCAGAGAGACCAGGA
>JAAYGM010000047.1 GCA_012727735.1 Bacteroidales bacterium
AATGCCCGACAGCTTTGACTATAAGCTCAACAGGAGTGTCTCTGACTATATCTACACAACCGAGAAGCTGACCCATCTGAAAGGGAAAAAGCTGCAGAGTAAACGCAATCACATCAACCGGTTCAAACGCGAAAACGAATGGAAATATAAATCACTTACTGGGAATCCGGCACTGGTGAAAGAGTGCAAGAGCATGCTCGACAAATGGATGGATATCAACATCGAGGAGAAGGATCCCTCCCTGCTCTATGATGATTTTGCCACCACGCTGATGCTTGACAATTTTGAGTACCTGGGACTAAGGGGAGGGTTGATATGCGTGAATAACGAGATTGCAGCATTTGCAATCGGAGAACCACTTACGGAAGATACGGTTGTAGTGCATGTGGAAAAGGCATTTACCTCTATTCATGGTGCCTACACCATCATCAACCAGCAGTTTGCCGAAAATGAAGTTGCCGGGTTCACCTATATCAATCGTGAAGAGGATATGGGTATTGACAATCTGCGTCAGGCCAAACTTTCTTACCAGCCTGATATTTTGCTCGAGAAATTTAACGCACGATTCAAGGAGTAAGAGCGATGATTCAATTTGCCGATAACACAACTAAACAGGAGGTATGGGACATGTGGAAAACATGTTTCGGCGATCCTGATGATTATATGGCGATCTATTTCCGGCACAAGTACCGGAACGAAAACACACTTCTCTATGTTGATGAGGGCAAGGCTGTAGCGTCGTTGCAGATGTTACCCTATCAGTTCACCTTTTGTGGTGCTGAGATTCCTGTGATCTACCTCTCGGGCGTCTGCACACTGCCGCAGGCAAGGAAAAAAGGGTTTATGCATCAGCTGTTGCTGAAAAGCTTCGCAGTAGCAGCAAGCAGGGAGATCCCGCTGATGCTGCTTGTACCCCAGGAGCCGTGGCTGCTTCAATTCTATGATAAATATGGTTTTGCACAGACCTTCGATAGCGGAACAGATCCGTTGCCATCACTCAGGGCGCTGACAGAAGCACATCCCGGTGACCTGCATGTTGCATACAGGGCGTTCAATACCCTCTACCGGCAGAATGATATGACCCTGCAGAAGTCATTCGATGATTTCCGGGCAATGATGGAAGAGGCAGCGCTCTATAACTACCCGCCAAAAATGAATCTCACAGGTATGGCCCGTGTGATTGATGCAGAGAGGCTGCTCTCCCTTTTTGCCGAAAGGTATGAAGATAAAAGCTTTTCTGCTGTCGTGAAGGATGAGTTGTTGCAATACAACCATAATACATTCACGCTCTCTCGCGGCATTGTTGGTCGGATATCTTTTCCTGAAGAACAAGGGCTTGAGATGGATATAAGGGTGTTGGCACAACTGCTCCTGGGGTATCACACCTCAGTCAGAGAGGAGCCTCTCCACTCTATCTTCCCTGAAAAAACGCCGCAGATGCATTTTATGCTGGAGTAATCGAATTCCGTTGTTTGTTTGATTGTTATCAAAAACTTGCTTATTTTTGTCGCTTACAATCATCACATCAGACAACATGAATAAATTGTTCCTTCCCTTTCTTGGACTTATCTTCCTCACAGCATGCACGCAACAAAAAAGTGATTCAACCAGATGTCAGACATTTGCCGAGGCTGAACTACCTGTAGAGGTCGTTTCGGACTGGGCTGCAGCTCCGTCGGGGTTACAGGCATCCGTGGGGAGTACAGACAGGCGTTACCTGAAGCATGAGATGCCCGGTTTGACACAGCAGCAGGAGTGGCAGGGGACTGCATGGAGAGGCGAACGTGTCTCTGCACAGATGGTTGTTTGGAGCAAGGATAGTCTCTCTTCAGTCAGTGGTACGTTCAGTGATTTTAAAAATTCTGAGGGTCAGACTATCCCTGCAGAGGCGGCAGCAATTCACTTTGTGAGATATGTCATCACCGACGAGTTTGCAGAAGGATGCGGTCATCGCAAGCCGGAAGATTATGCTTCATCGCTCAGCGCCGACATGCTGGACAATATCACCTGTTTCAACCTGTCACCCAATACGACACGTCCCATCTGGATCACGATCGATGTGCCGGCATCTGCCGCTCCGGGATTATATACATCCACCTTGCAATTGTATGCCGATGGGAAAAAGGGTGAGCGTTTCACCTTTCAGCTTGAAGTGCTTCCACAAACCCTTCCTCCTGCTACTGAATGGGCTTTTCACCTCGATCTGTGGCAGAACCCTTATGCCGTGGCGCGTGTTGCAGGCGTTGAACCCTGGTCAAAGGAACACTGGGATGCACTCCGGCCTGTCATGAAGATGCTGGCCGATGCGGGGCAGAAAGTGATCACCGCCACTTTAAATAAACGACCCTGGAACGGACAGACGGAGGATGCATTCGATTCGATGATTGGCTGGACGAAGAAAGCAGACGGACAATGGGCATATGATTATTCCGTTTTTGATCAGTGGGTGCAGTTTATGATGGAGCTGGGTATCACGAGTCAGATCAATTGTTACTCGATGGTGCCGTGGGGTAACTACCTCTTTTATTTCGATGAGGCAACCGGAGAGGAGATCAGAATAGCAGCAGTACCCGGCAGTAAGGAGTATACCGAGCTATGGGTGCCCTTCCTTCAGGAGTTTGTAAGGCATCTCGATGAAAAGGGATGGCGTGAGATCACCCGTATCGCCATGGACGAGCGTAACCCCACCGAGATGAAAGCGATGCTGGCGTTGCTGGAGGAGACAGCTCCGGGCATGGGTGTTGCTCTGGCCGACAATCATAAGAGTTACAGGGAGTACCCTGATCAGCTCACCGACCTGTGTGTGGCTCACGGTGCCGTGGTGGAGCCGGAAGACAGAGCTTACCGTGCAGAGAAGGGGTATATCACCACCTGGTATGTCTGTTGTGCCGATGTTTTCCCCAATATATTTACCTTTTCTGATCCTGCTGAGGCCGCCTTTATTGGCTGGTACACTACCGCCGCCGGATTCGATGGGTTCCTGCGCTGGGCATATAACAGCTGGGTGATAGATCCGCTTGTTGACTCCCGCTTCCGCTCATGGCCTGCCGGCGACACCTATACTGTTTACCCCGACGGACGTAGTTCCATCCGTTTTGAGCGTCTGCGTGAAGGTATCCAGGATGCGGAGAAGATAAGGATACTGCGCGAAAAACTGCAGGAGGAACCGGAGAAGATCGCGCAGCTGGAAGAGATGCTTGTCCGTTTCAACATCCTGGAGAAGCCGGATGAACTGGAGCAGTTGCTGCAGGATGGGAAAGCGTTGCTTGATCAGTTGTCACGCTGACCAGAGAGGTGCGGCCACCGTTATCGGCTCACATGCCGCCATGGCAAATGCATGGCTGGTGCAGCTGCCGGAAATATCATAACCACTTCCTTTTTTTGAAATAGTAGAGAATAAAGAGCGATGAGAATACCATCATCAGGATGGCAGCCGGGTAACCCCATCTCTTGTCCAGCTCGGGCATGATGGTGAAGTTCATCCCGTAGATGCTGGCGATAAGCGTGGGTGGCATAAAAATGACGGAGACGATGGTAAAGATCTTGATGATCTTATTCTGTTCGATGTTCACGTAACCTAGAAAGGTATCCTGCAGGTAATCAAGGCGGTCGAAGCTGAACTTGATGTGCTCCACCAGGGAGTTGATGTCCTTGATGATGATCGTAAGCTTGGGCTGCAGCTCGGCGGGAATGAACTCGCTGCGAAGCATGCTCGACACGGTGCGTTGCTTGTCGATGATGTTCTCTCTGAGCAGCATGGTCTTCTCCTGCAGGTTCTTGATCTCCGACAGCAGCTCCGCGTCGGCCTCCTGGAGCGTAAGCGAATTACTTAACTGGGTAATCTTCTGCGTCATGTTTTCAATCATGTCGGCGTCGAACTCGACGCGTGTCTCCAGCAGTGCTACCAGCACATGCGCACCTGTAGAATAGTTTTTTGGGTTGGCCGATATCTTTTTCACCGTCTCATGAAACGAGATCAGCTCTTCACCGCGTACAGTGATAAGGATGTTGTTCTTCAGAATGAATGATACGGGATCGGTTTCGAAATTCGATAACAGGAAGTTGGAGTTAACCACCAGCGTATCGTTGGTTTCTATGTAGCGTGACGACATCTCAATCTCAATCATCTCCTCCTCTTCCTGGATATAAATCTTGAGGAAATCTTCCAGTTCGTTCTCTACCTCTTCGTCCACATCGTTGAGGTCGATCCACAAAAAGTTATGTATGGGGTTTGATTTAAGGAATTCGAGGCTGCGGCTTAATCTTACGATTCCCTCTTTATGATAGAATAATTTTACTTCCGCCATGATGTCTCATTTTTTTAATCGTGAATAATCAGTCCTTTTTCTCTTCCGGGTGAGCTTGCCTGATCAGGGGTTCCAGCAGGTTGGTGAGTTGCTCGAATTGCTCTATGGAGAGCTGCTCAGGTCGCTTTGTGAGCATCGGGTCATCGGGCATCGGACTCTCTTCTGACAGTAGTGATTTAACAGAGTTGCGAAGCATCTTCCGTCGCTGGTTAAAGCTTGTTTTCACTACGGTTTTGAATAATTTTTCGTTGCAGTTGAGCTGTTTTCGCTTGTTTCGCGTAAGCCGCACCACTGCCGATTTGACTTTGGGCGGAGGGATAAACGCCTGCTCGTCCACGGTGAACAGATATTCCACATCGTACCATGCCTGCAGCAGAACGCTCAGGATGCCATATGTTTTACTGCCGGGTGAAGCGACGATACGTTCCGCAACCTCCTTTTGTATCATACCCGTGCAGCAGGGAACAGACTCCTTGTTGTCGAGTACCTTAAAAAAAATTTGAGACGAAATGTTATAGGGGTAATTACCGATAATGCAGAAGCTGCCGCTATAGTGATTTGAGAAATCCATCCGGAGAAAATCCTCCTCGAGGATTCTGCCCTTCAGTGCGGGGAAATGTTCGTTCAGGTATGCGATCGATTCGCGGTCAATCTCCACCACAGTGAGATCTCTCTCATCCTGTAGCAGGAACTGCGTGAGCATGCCGGTGCCGGGCCCCACCTCCAGTACCGGAAGTGAGGAGAACTCATCGAGGGTCGCCGCTATACGACGAGCAATCTCTGTCTCCTTGAGGAAATGCTGCCCTAGGCTTTTTTTTGCTCTTACCTGAAACATTGCAGTATGCCGATTATTACTTATCTTTACCGCCGCAAAGGTAACATTTTATTATATAATATAGGACAAACGTATTCTAAAAAAAGCAGATGCGGTTGTTGATTGCTGCCTGTTTGAGCAGTTCGTTCAATTGTGATTAGCCTGGTTGTATAAGATATTAAACGTTGAATAGGTGAAAATGAATGCTGATTCTGCAAAGAACATTCTGAAGACAATGCTTTCTTTGCTCCTGGGACTCTTTATTATATGGGCAATGTATCGGAACACCGATATGGGAGAGCTCTGGCAGATCGCTAAATCGGCCAACTTCGGAATCATCGCTTTCTCCCTGCTCTTCGGGCTTGTAGGGAATATACTCAGGGGCCTCAGATGGGAGCTGTTTGTCAATTCTCTGGGCTATCATCCTCCCAGGGCCAGTCTTGTCTATGCCACCCTGGGTAACTATGCGGTTAATTTCGTGTTGCCCCGTGCCGGGGATATATGGCGCTGTGCTGTGGTCAGTAAATATGATAAGATCCCCTTCTCCAAAACGCTGGAAACATTCCTGGTAGACAAGTTGGTTGATA
>JAAYGM010000048.1 GCA_012727735.1 Bacteroidales bacterium
AGAGGTACTGGTATTGCGCCAGCTCCACCTGCACCTTCGCATTGGCGCTCTGTGCACGCATGGCGAAGATATCGAGAATGAGGCTGGTACGATCCATGATACGTATCTGAAGTTCTTTCTCGATGTTACGGATCTGCTTTGCTGACAGTTCATCATCGAAGATTACCACCCCGATTTCATTCTCCTCATCTTTCACATAAGCCTCAATCTCCTGTAGCTTTCCCTTGCCCACAAAGGTGACGGCGTTGGCCGTGTCGAGTCGCTGTACAAAGCGCTTGCCGGGAACCAATCCTGCCGTTTCGGCCAGGAAGGCCAGCTCGTCAAGGTATTCGGTAACCATTTCTTCGTTCTGTTCGGGTGTGATCAGTCCTACCAGAACGGCTGTTTCATTTTTTATTTCGTTGGTGATAAAGTCTTTCATATGATTGAAATTATTTTTATTGTTGGATTGCAGCCGTAGCTATGGGTGTTACCGGCTTACCTGGCTGCTGGTCCGGTGGTACACTTTTGCAGGTCTCTCAGAACCAGAAGCCGAAACCGGTCATTAGCTGAACCTGTGAGTAATCATTGATGAACTGATACTTCAATTCAAAATTCGCCCGTACCCTGTAGCTGATATCATACTGGAAGCCAAGCCCCAGATTTGCCCCGAGACGGTGGAGGGTATGCTCTTCTCCTGACGGATTTCCTCCTTGCATCTGATCGTAGAGCCTGTCGGGGTCGACCCAATCGGAGTAGCTCCAGTTGGAATAATGGATGCCCGCAATGGGATACAACGATGTTGAGAAAGATAGTGGCAGCATGTAATGTGTATCCGCATCCATCAGCCACATTCCTAGCCCTTTACGCTCCAGATACCAGGTAAAAGAGGGGGCAAACCGCAGATTGTTTGTCTTGTAATAGTGGATGTGCGCTCCCACCCCCAGGCTGTTAACCTCTGCTCCGTAACCTGCATGGACGCCTATGCCGAATGTGCCTTCGAATTGTGCCGAGAGTTTTGAAAGTGAAAGAAGAGAAAAAAGTATGAGTAATAGAAGGGATTTCTTCATATCCTGCCAATTATATGTCACAAAGATAACTAAATGAGCGCAGAAAGTACAAAAGTTCAGGATTTGTTTTCGCCCCTTTTCAGAATGGGCAGATGCCAGTGAAACTTTACTGCCAGTGTACGGATAAGGATCACTACCACGGCTGTTGTTACTTCTGTGACAATTTTGTTCGTTTCAAGTGAGCGGAGAGCGGTAAAGACAACTCCGCCAAAGACACATGCCAGGGCGTAGATCTCTTTGCGGAATATCAGCGGTATTTCATTGATAAGCACATCACGCACCATCCCTCCCACTGAACCTGTGATGGTGCCCATTATCACGGCGACCCATGGATCATAACCGAGGGCGAGTGTTTTTTCAACCCCCACCACCACAAACAGTCCCAGCCCTATGCTGTCAAAGATGAAGAAGGTGTTGTTAAGCCGTATCAGTTGGTTGTGAAAAATAAAAACGAAGATCAGTGCCAAAAGCGTAGCCCAGAGATAGACCGAGCTCTCGAGCCAGAAGGGAACCGTATTGATCAGTAAATCACGGAGTGTGCCTCCCCCGATAGCTGTGACAAAACCGATCACAAACGCCCCGAAAAGATCAAACTTCTTTGCCGAAGCCAGCCTTATGCCGCTGATGGCAAAAGCAAAAGTGCCGAGAAATTCAATGATATCGACAAATTCTATTTCCACGTTCATTTTTTACTCTTCTAGTGACAGGTTGCCTTTTTCTCTCTGTTTTGATCACGATTGATTCCCTCAGATAATCATTCCGCTCCCCAGGCACAAACGGCTCTCTTTATCATAGACCACGCCGAATTGACCTGCTGCAATTCCCTGCACCGGGACACTTGAATGGATGCGGTACATGTCTCCGATTCTGGAAATCCTGCCACTGGTGAATTCCGGTGTGTGCCTGATCTTAAAAGTGATCTCTTTTACATCTTCAAAATCCCCCCAGAGGTTCTCAGTGATGAAGTCGAAACCCTGCAGATTGATCACCTCTCCATATTGATGTATTGTGTCGTAGCCTTTGGAGACATAGACAATGTTCCTGTTCACATCTTTTTTGATCACAAACCAGGGACCGCCGCTCAGGCCGAGACCTTTACGCTGGCCGATGGTGTGGAACCAGAAACCCTGGTGTTTGCCCAGGATATTACCTGTCTCCAATTCAACTATCAGTCCCTCTTTCTTCCCCAGATAACGCTCAATGAACTCGTTATAATCCACTTTGCCCAGGAAGCATATCCCCTGACTGTCTTTGCGTTGTGCCGATGGCAGCTTCTGCCCGGCAGCGATGGCCCTCACTTCCGATTTAAGCATATCCCCAATCGGAAACATCAGTTTAGATACCTGAAGGTAGCTGATCTGTCCCAGGAAATAGGTCTGATCTTTCACTCTGTCTTTTGCTGTGGAGAGCCAGGTCATTCCGTTCAGCTCGGTCGTGGTGGCATAATGCCCTGTGGCAATTTTATCGAAGTTGTGCCCCCATTTTTGTTCAAAAACACCGAATTTAATCAGTTTGTTGCACATCATGTCAGGGTTGGGTGTCAACCCCCGTTTTACAGACTCTATAGTGTAACGCACCACGCTATCCCAATATTCTTCGTGCAACGATACGATCTCGAACCTGCATCCATATTTTTTGGCAATATAAGAGACAATCTCAATATCCTCCTCAGAGGGACAATCGATATAACCATCCTTGTCCTCCATCCCGATTTTAATGTAATATATAGTTGGATCATAGCCCATCTCCTTTAACTGATGTACTACAACCGAGCTGTCTACTCCTCCAGATACTAACGCTGCTATCTCCATTCTTTCGTTGATTTTGAGGTGCAAAGGTACGAATAAGAATCGAAATCTTAAAAACAGGAGCAGGGCATCAGTCATTTTTGTACCACCCTTTTGGTCTTACCCGACTTCACGATAACTCTCATTTCTTTCAGGTAGTGAATAAGTGCAGATTCACATCTGTGAAAACATATTATTTGTTGTTCAAAAAGGGCAATTCAAAGAAAATAATATTACCTTTACAAATTCGGAGTGGACTGTTTGTGAACAGGCCACTACTGAGATTCTGCAGGGTCTTGCTTCTTATATTATTGCAGCGGCCTGTCCCGAAGTAGATTCGGGACTTCTGAGAGAAAAGAAAAAAACGATATAAATGACTTACAGATGGAATTATTCAACCCTATCACACGATCAAAAAAATATAAAGAATGAATTAGCGAAAGAATTAAATTTACATCCCGTTCTGGTTGAGTTGCTTGTTAACAAAGGCATAGAGACGAAGGAGGAGGCAAACAGGTTTCTCTATCCCAAATTGGAAGACCTGCACGATCCTTTTCTTTTACCCGATATGGATAAAGCGATCCAACGGATTGAGCAGGCGCTTGGTAACAAAGAACGGATTCTTATTTACGGGGATTACGATGTAGATGGTACAACGGCAGTTACGTTGGCTTACAAATTCTTTCGGGGGATAACCAGCAATATTGATTATTATATTCCTGATCGGTACGATGAAGGGTATGGCATTTCGTTTCAAGGAATCGATTATGCTGTGAAGACGGGTGTTAAGCTTATAATCTCTCTCGATTGCGGCATAAAAGCTGTGGGCAAAGTCGCTTACGCCAAAGAAAAAGGTATTGATTTTATTATTGGTGATCATCATATGCCCGATGATCAGCTGCCCGATGCAGTTGCGGTGGTAGACGCCAAGCGGGTTGATTCTGTCTATCCCTACGACGAGCTGTCTGGTTGTGGTGTCAGCTTCAAGCTGGTGCAGGCATTCTCACAAAGAAACGGATACCCCTTCTCCGATATTGAGCCACTGCTCGACCTGGTAGCGGTAAGCATCGCATCCGATATTGTACCGCTGACGGGTGAAAACAGGATCATGATCTACCATGGTTTGAAACAGCTTAACTCCAATCCCAGTTTCGGATTGAGAGGGATTATTGAGATCTGCGGGCTACACCGTAAGCAGATCACCGTGAACGATATTGTATTCAAGATTGGCCCCCGCATCAATGCTTCGGGAAGAATGATGAACGGTAAGGAGGCTGTGGATCTGATGCTGGCCAACGACATGACCTCGGCGAGGGAGAAGAGCAAAAATATTGATAAATATAACGAAGACCGCCGCGAACTGGATAAGAAGATTACCGACGAGGCCATCGAGCATATAGATAACCATATCGACATGGAGAATCAGAAGTGCATCGTGCTTTATGATGAGACATGGCATAAGGGGATAGTGGGGATTGTGGCATCCCGCCTGACCGAGAAATATTATCGTCCGGCTGTTGTGCTCACCAAATCGAACGATATGATCTCGGGTTCGGCTCGTTCAGTACTGGGGTTTGATGTCTACAAGGCCATAGAATCATGCCGCGATATACTGGAGAATTTTGGGGGTCACACTTATGCTGCGGGATTAACCCTGCGTGAGGAGAACCTGAAGGAGTTCACAGAACGCTTCAACACGCTCTCCTTTGACGGTATTGAGCCCAGGATGATGCTTCCCCAGATCACGGTTGATGCAGAGATAGCCTTTTCAGAGATTACTCCTGAGCTGATTGAAGGGATTAAGTTGTTTAATCCTTTTGGTCCTGAAAATGAGAACCCTCTCTTTCTTACCAGGAATGTAGTGGATACCGGTAACAGTAAGCTTGTAGGTAAAGGATTCCGCCACATTAAGCTGGAGGTGACCGATAATACAACCGATATGCGTCTGCCCGGTATCGCTTTTTGCCGGCACGATTTCTTCAATAAAATCAAAGAGGGTCAGCCGGTAGATATCTGTTACACCATCGATGAGAATACGCACGGCAGTAAATCTTTCACCCAGCTGATGGTGAAGGATATAAGAGGGTAAACCAGACTTGCGCTTGCATATGCAAACGGAACATTTTCATAATATACTGCGCGACTATTGGGGTTATTCATCCTTTCGTTCCCTGCAGGAAGATATTATTCAATCTGTATGGGAGGGTAAGGATACACTGGGGTTGATGCCTACCGGCGGGGGTAAATCACTCACCTTTCAGGTTCCGGTGATGGCGATGAAAGGGATTTGTCTGGTTGTCACACCGCTTATAGCACTGATGAAAGACCAGGTGGACAATCTCCGTGAAAGGGGCATCAAGGCTGCGGCTATTTATTCTGGGATGTCACGCACTGAGATCATCACTACCCTTGAGAACTGTATTTTCGGTGACTTCAAATTTCTGTACGTCTCACCCGAGCGTCTCTCTTCCGATATTTTTATCACCAAGTTACAGGCCATGAATGTCTGTCTGCTGGTGGTGGACGAATCACACTGTATCTCACAATGGGGTTATGATTTTCGCCCCTCTTACCTGAAAATTTCCGATATACGCCTGTTGTTAGAGGATGTGCCGGTGCTTGCTCTAACAGCCACAGCGACCAGGGAGGTGGTCGAAGATATTCAGGAAAGGCTGCTTTTCAAAAAGAAGAACCTGTTTCAGAAAAGTTTCGTGAGGGAGAATCTCTCCTATGTTGTGCGCAGGGCGGATAATAAAGTGGGTGAGCTGATACATATTCTACAGACTGTACAGGGGACCAGTATCGTCTATGTAAGGAGCAGGAAGCAGACGAAAGAGATCGCTCAATCGCTGATAAAAGCAGGTATCTCTGCCGATTTTTTTCATGCCGGACTTTCTCATGAGGATAAGGCAGTCAGGCAAAATGCATGGAAGCTGAACGAGTGCAGGGTGATCGTGTCGACCAACGCTTTTGGCATGGGGATAGATAAACCTGATGTGCGTACGGTCATTCATATGGATCTGCCCAATTCGCTGGAGGAATATTTCCAGGAAGCCGGGCGTGCCGGTCGTGATGGAGAACGCTCATACGCCATCATACTCTATACCAAAGCAGATAGTACGAAGCTGAAGAAACGTGTTGCCGACACTTTCCCGGAACGCGATTTCATTCTGCGCGTCTATGAGGCTCTTGGTAATTTCTATCAGGTTGCCGTGGGTGCAGGCTACAATGATGTGTATGATTTCAGTCTGCACGAATTTTGTCTACCGTTTAAGTTCCCATTTCTGCAGACACATCACGCGCTGAAGATCCTGGAGCTGGCAGGTTATATTGAGTATACCGAAGAGATTGATGTTCGCTCGCGGATACGTTTTCTCATGTATCGCGACGATATGTATTCATTACAGCTAGGAAAAGGGATGGACGAGCTGTTGCACACGATTCTACGCAATTATACCGGTGTTTTTTCTGATGATGTTTATATCGATGAGTCGTTGCTGGCCGTACGGACAGGTAAAAGCAGAAAAGAGATATATGAGATGCTTGTCTCCCTATCACGAATGCGGTATGTTCGTTACGTACCACAGAAGAAAACGCCTTTTATTGTATTTACCACCTCCCGTGAGGAGAAGCAGTTCGTCTCCATCTCCAGGGCTGTCTATGAAGAGCGTAAGAAGCGTTTTGAGAAACGGATCTATTCGATGATCGATTATGTGGAAGAGACTGATGTCTGCCGCAGCAGGATGTTACTGATCTATTTCGGGGAGAAAAATCCTAAGGATTGCGGGCAGTGTGATGTCTGTTTGAAGAAAAACGAAACAGGATTGTCGAATTATGAATTCCATCAGATTGAAGAGCAGCTGATAGTCTCTTTGCAAGTGCAGCCTGCACGCCGGCTGAATGATCTGGTTGATTCACTGTTGGATATGAACAGCGACAAAGTGATACTTGTCCTTCGTTTTCTGATAGATATGGGTGAATTATCCTTGCAGGATGACCTGGTGTCAATAAAAAAAACCATCCAACCCTGAAATGGTTGAATGGTGATTTTTATTTGTGACTCCGACAGGATTCAAACCTGTAACCTTCTGATCCGTAGTCAGATGCTCTATTCAGTTAAGCTACGGAGCCATAATTTGTGGGTGCAAAGATACAATATTTTTATAAATACACAAAAACAGGAATGATAATTTTCATCTCCTTCTGAAATTAACCGGAAAGAAAAAGTTGAAGAGGGGAGAGGTTGTCATCCTGAGAACGATCTCTTTTCATGTGCTGCAGCCATGTTAGCAGGCAATTCCTCAGCCCGTGACATTTTAATATTCAGAATGTTTGAGAGGAAGAGGCTGACAGGGTGATTCACAGAAAAATAATATCATGATCATGAAAGAAAATCGGGGGAAATTCTTTGTTAATAATCTGAATTATTGTAACTTTGCAGTCCGATTATTAGTTTTTATCAATTAAAAGTTTGATTTATAGCTGTTTATTTGCCTTTTCCGTCCCTTAGCAAGATGAAATGGGAGCAAGCTAAATCAACTTCACAATTATTTACTAATTAAAACAATAAACAAAGTGGATACACTAAGTTATAAAACCATTTCTGTAAATAAAGAAACGGCACAGAAGGAATGGGTTGAAATTGATGCTGCAGGACAACCGTTGGGTCGTCTTTGCTCAAAAGTAGCCAAGTTGCTGAGAGGCAAGTATAAAGCAAGTTTTACGCCGCACGTTGACTGCGGTGACAATGTGATCATCTTGAATGCTGATAAAGTAACCCTTTCAGGAAATAAATGGACTGACCGCATCTATTTCCGTTATTCAGGGTATCCGGGTGGACAGCGTGCATTCACCCCTGCTGATCTGATGGCAAAGGGACCGGACAGACTTTTCAGAAAAGTGGTGAAAGGGATGTTGCCAAAGAACAAGCTTGGTGATGCTATTCTGACCAATATGTTTGTGTATGCAGGAACAGAACATCCACATCAGGCACAAAAACCCAAAAAATTAGATATTAATACTCTTAAATAATCAAGATGGAAGCAGTAAATGCATTAGGAAGACGCAAAGCAGCGGTAGCCCGTGTTATTTTAACCGAAGGTACAGGCAAGATTGTGATCAATAAACGCGAACTGGAAAATTATTTCCCTTCTTCTATCCTTCAATTCGTTGTTAAACAGCCGTTGAACACTTTGGACGTATTAGAAAAGTACGACATCAGAATCAACCTCGGCGGCGGGGGATACAAAGGACAATCGGAGGCAGCCAGATTAGGGATTGCGCGCGCTTTGGTGAAGATCAATCCCGATGATAAATCGGCATTGAGAGCTGAGGGCTTCATGACCCGTGACCCACGTGTCGTGGAACGTAAGAAACCGGGACAGCCAAAAGCAAGAAAGAGATTCCAGTTCTCAAAACGTTAACATTTTGTATATTACATCCGTATGAATGGCCGCATTTTGCAGCATAGGAAAAGGATGGATAGATAAATAAGGTTGGCCTGACGGCAACAACGTTTAGTATCTAAATTGTAAGGACGTTATCCAGAAACGTGTGAACGGTTCCAGAATGTAATTTACCTTACGATTCGATTTAGAAAAAGAAAGTAAACGAATAAATTAAAAAACAAAAATGGCAAAATTAGAATTTGACCAACTTCTTGAGACCGGCGCACATTTCGGTCACTTAAAAAGAAAATGGAATCCGGCGATGGCTCCCTACATTTTTATGGAGCGTAACGGAATCCATATCATCGATCTTTACAAAACGATTGCAAAGGCCGAAGAGGCCGCAGCTGCCCTGAAGCAGATTGCGAAAACAGGGAAAAAAATACTTTTCGTGGCAACTAAGAAACAGGCAAAACCTGTGATTGAAGAGAAAGCGCAAAGTGTGAACATGCCTTACGTGATTGAACGCTGGCCTGCCGGAATGCTTACCAACTTCCCCACCATACGCAAAGCGGTGAAAAAGATGAGCAGCATTGATAAGATGATCAAAGATGGTACTTTCGATACATTATCAAAGCGCGAGAAACTCCAGGTAACACGTCAGCGTGCGAAACTGGAGAAGAATCTCGGTTCTATCCAGGATCTTACGCGTCTTCCTTCAGCAATCTTTGTTGTAGACGTAATGAAAGAACAGATTGCAGTGAAAGAGGCTGAACGTCTCGGTATACCCGTATTCGGTATCATTGATACCAACTCCGACCCATCGAATATCGATTTCGCCATTCCGGCGAACGATGATGCAGCGAAAGCTGTTGACATGATCATGGGTTTTCTCTGTGATGCCATCAAAGAGGGACTGGATGAACGCAAGGTGGAGAAAGCAGATGCTGCAGCAGCCGAAGACCAGGAGGAAGAGGCACCGCAACGCAGGGAACGCAAATCGAAAGCAGCTAAGAAAGAACGGGTGAAAAAAGAAGATACCGAAGCGATGAAAGCTGCCGTAGTGAGTAAATTTGCGAAAGATGCTGAGGTAGACGAATAAACAAAATATTAAAACATACAAACAGAATATGGCAGTTACAATGGCAGAAATCCAGCATCTGCGCAAGATGACAGGTGCGGGGATGATGGATTGCAAAAATGCATTGAATGAAGCGAATGGTGATTTCGATAAAGCAATGGAGACCATCCGTAAAAAAGGACAGGCAGTAGCAGCGAAACGTGAGGATCGTGAAGCTTCTGAAGGTTGCGTACTGGCAGCAACAGAAGGTGATTTCGCTGCAGTGGTTGCACTGCAGTGCGAAACAGACTTCGTCGCTAAGAATGAGCAGTTTATCGCTCTCACACAGCAGATTCTTGATGCTGCAATCGCACATAAACCCGCAACACTTGATCAGTTACTCGCTGTAGAACTTCCCACTGGAACAGTGTCACAGATGATTACCGATAAGATTGGTGCTACAGGAGAAAAAATGGAGTTGGGCTTTTACGAACATATCACAGCTCCTTTTGTGACATCTTACATTCACATGGGCAACAAGCTTGCTACCATTGTAGGCTTTAACAAAGCAGATGTCGCTGAGGATGTGGCTAAAGATGTGGCAATGCAGGTCGCAGCGATGAATCCTGTTGCTGTTACAATAGAAGGAATTCCTGCCGAAGTGAAAGAGAAGGAGCTCGAAATCGCACGTGAGAAAGCGCGCGAAGCTGGCAAGCCTGAAAATTTACTTGACAGGATTGCAGAGGGATCATTGCAGAAATTCTACAAGGAATCAACCCTTCTTCAACAGGAATATGTGAAGGATACGAAAAAGACTATTGAACAATTTCTGAAAGGAAGCGACAAGGAGCTCACGGTAAACGTTTTCAAACGTGTATCACTGAACGCTTGATCGTCTTTTGAAATTAATATTGAAAGCGCTTCGGAGATTCTCTCCGGAGCGTTTTTTTATTACTGAGTGATTGAATGAGTGGGAATGCTCCGCCGGGCTCTGCTTGTCATCTGATCATCCTGTTGTCCAGGTCAGGACATAGTCGGGATGCACTTCATAGTATACGCTGAAGGAAGAGGATTGATCCGTTTTGGTTTCAGTAGCTCTGATCTCACCTTTTAAAATAGGTGTGAACGGGTGGATAAAAAGATGTTGCCTGAAATCGATGCCCTGCTCGTTTATCAGTTTGAACAAGCTTTCTTTGGCAGACCAGTGCAATAGCTGATGGATTGTTTTCTGAGCTGGATCGATAAATTCTTTGTCAGAGATGAATTTGCCGGCAATCTTTTTTACTCTTTCTGAACGGAATTCAATATCGATTCCCACGGGACGGAACTCATGCAGCATGATAGCGGCATAATCTTTCGTATGAGAGATGCTGATGTGTGGTCTTTCATCTTCCAGGTAGGGACTCCCATCATCTCTGTTGCGTATGATTTGCTCTTTCCCCAGCAGATCCAGTAACATGATGCGTGTAGAGAGCCATTCAATGGCGCGCCTGTCTGAACGAACACCATTCACGTATTCCATCACCTCTGCACGGAGATGTCCGGGGAAAAGGTGCAGGAGCGCATCACGTGATTCATCCATTTTCCAGATGCCCAGCAGCCCTCCGGAGACAGTATGTTCTTTTCTAATAAGCATTCGTTGAACTTTTAGGGTAGACCAATTCCGGTGTTATTCCTCTGTTCTCTTTTTCGGTGGGATGTAGCGTACTTTTGTAATCCGCTTTTTGCTCATCTCCTCTGCCAAAAAGGTATGATTGTGATAGGTGAAGCTCTCTTTACGTTTAGGAAAATCACCTTTCAATTCAAGTAACAGTCCGGCAAGTGTATCAGCCTCTTCTGCCATTTTCTCAAAATCTTTCTCCGGCACACCGCTTATTTTTATGAAATCCTCGAGCGGTGTTTTGCCTTCGAATATGAATGAGCCGTCTGCGGCCATGGTGTAAAAAGGAAGTTCCTCGTCATATTCGTCACTTATGTCGCCTACAATCTCTTCAAGGATATCTTCCATTGTCACCAGTCCCGAGGTGCCGCCGTACTCATCCACGACGATGGCCATATGGTTCTTGTTGGCACGGAACTCCTCCAGGAGATCATCAATACGCTTTGTTGCAGGAACGAAATAGGCAGGTCGTATAAGTGACTGCCACTTGAAACTGCCGGCTTTCCCGAGATGAGGCAGGAGGTCCTTCACATACAATATGCCTTTGATATTATCATGATTATCTACGAAAACAGGGATACGGGAGAAGCCGGCATCCACAATGAAATCAACCAGATCCCTGAATGGTGTCTGTAGATCAATTGCAACCATATCGCTCCTGGAGACAAAAATATCATCCACCATCTTATCCTTGAAACGGATAATCCCTTCCAGCATATCCTTTTCATGCTCGAGCGTAATCTCATTCGATGTGATCTCCAGTGCCCTTGAGAGATCATCTACTGAAAATTTGCGTTGTCGCTGTGTAATGGTCTGGTTGAAAAGGTTAGTGCTCTTCACCAATAGTGACGAAAACGGGTTCATCAGCTTGTTTAACCAATGAATAAAGATGGCATTATTTCCTGCAAAACGGAGTGGATTATGCGAAGCATACATCTTGGGGAGGATATCTGTAAAGAGCAGTATCGCACTGAAGGGAATAATGATTTCGAGCAATAACGTTGATGTTATATTTCCTTTAAACCAGGGAAGCCTGTTCAGCAGATAAATAATAAGCAGGGCAATGGTTACATTAAGGAAGTTGTTGGCAACGACAATAGATGCCAGGAGTTTTTCAGGTTTGCCCAGAAGATGCGATATTCTGATTTCTCTTTTCTCCTCAGATGTGTGTACATCATCGGCTGACTTCTGATCAACCCTGAAAAAGGCAACTTCTGAGCCTGCAATGATTGCGTTGATGATGATGAGTAAGAGGAGCAGCGCAGATAGTATATAGTCAGATACCGCTGGTGCAATGACCGGCAGGTTCAGCGATAAAAAGGATAAAGGGTCAGGGTCCAATTGGTGAGTTTTTTTGTGAAGAAAAGAGAATGTTCTAACGCTTTTATGATTAAAAGAGATAAAACATTCTCCTGTTTAATACGATGTTTTAATTAAAATGGTAAATCATCTACTTCTGAACTGTTGTCCAGGTCGTTCGTCATTTCAGAGCTGCCCTGGTGCTCAGATCTGCTTCCCCCGTTATCACCATCTCCGCTTACCTGTTTGCGGCTCAGCAGCTCAATATTGTCAGCAACAACTTCGGTAATATATCGCTTCACACCGTTTTGATCATCGTATGAACGTGAGCGAATCTTACCCTCCACATAAAGCATCGTTCCCTTTTTTACGAATTTCTCTGCAATCTGCGCCAATCCTCTCCAGCAAACAATGTTGTGCCACTCCGTTCTTTCAGGAACCTGTGTTCCCCCTGAAGTAGTGTAACCTCTTTCACTTGTGGCAAGCGAGAAGTTCGCTTTTGCAACATCATTGTCAAAATACTTCATCTCAGGGTCTTTCCCTACATTTCCAACTAAGATAACTTTGTTCACAGACATAACTAATTAATTTTTGGTTTAAGAATAGTTTTACGCTAACAAAGCAAAATTAAGCATTAATTTGTAATTGACAAAAACAGATTACTATAAAATTTCTAGATACCTGTCAGTTAATCTTGAAACAGGAAAATCTGAAAGTTGCTCTTTGTCTATCCTGATAGCTTTGAAAGGTGTTGTGAACGGATAATTGCCGGGGACAATCACCCGGTAGAAGTTTGTTATGATAACCTGATGTGTAAGCTGGTGCTTCAATTTAAGCTGATGATCAAAAGTGAGTGAAGTAGCACAGTGAAAAAGATCCCTGAACGCCATCGTCTGCTCCAGATCAATAAAATCCGTTGCCGCAGGGGTTTCGATAAGCGGGAACTCATACATGTTTCTCCAGATATCAGAGGCTTCCCGTTTCTGAAGGAAAGTGCTGTTACCCTGTACGATATGGAAATAATTAAAGTAGCGTTTTTTGACAGATGTTTTTCGGTTATTTACGGGGAAATCATTGACACGTTTCACTGCGTAGGCAGCACAGTAATCCCGCAGCACACAATCGGTGCATCTGGGCTGGGTGGGGGTGCACACCATTGATCCAAAGTCCATCAGCGCCTGGTTGTAACTGCCCGGGCTCTCCCTTGCAATTAACGATTGAGCGATGCCTGCAATAGCCTTTTTCCCCTCAGAAGTGTGTATGGAACTCTCAACTGCAAAAAGGCGGGAGATCACCCGGTTTACATTCCCGTCTACTACAGCATGAGGTTCGTTGAAAGCAATCGAGGAGATCGCCGCTGCAGTATACGCCCCTACACCTCTGAGTGATAAGATATCGCTGTATCTGGTCGGGAAGATGCCGCCGAACTGGCTCATGATCTGCTTTGCTGCAGTGTGCAGATTCCTTGCCCTGGAGTAGTAACCCAGTCCCTGCCAAAGTTTTAACACCTCTTCCTCCTCTGCTCCGGCGAGCGCTTGCACGCTGGGAAAACGATGCATAAAACGCAGAAAATAATCTTCTCCCTGCGCAACCCTTGTCTGTTGTAAGATAACCTCTGAGATCCAGATACTATATGCATCGGTTTTTTCACGCCAGGGTAGTTCTCGCTTATGTGCTTCGTACCAGTTCAATAAACGTGTGGTAATCGGGGAGAGAGCTGCTGATTTTTCCATTACATATTCTTTTGCCCTGCAAAACTAATCTAAAAACTCCATTTTCAGGTAAAATGGAGAAAAAAGAGAAAAATTAGCGATATTTATTTTACGCGTTGAAAAAAAAGCTATATATTTGCAGTCCAAAATTTTACTAATTGACAAACGCTAATATTATTAATATTATAAATATAAATAAAATGACTAAGGCAGACATTGTAAATGAAATCGCAAAAAACACAGGCGTGGATAAAGCGTCGGTATTGGCAACGGTAGAATCTTTTATGGATGTGGTGAAAGATTCTTTGGCTGGTAATGAAAACGTATATCTGAGAGGTTTTGGCAGCTTTATCGTGAAGAAAAGAGCACAAAAAACAGCTCGCAATATTTCAAAAAACACCACAATCATTATTCCCGAACACAATATTCCTGCTTTCAAACCGGCTAAAACATTCGTAGCACAGGTAAAGGAAACAAAATAATTTAATTTAAAAGGAGAAATTAAGATGCCAAGCGGAAAAAAAAGAAAGAGGCATAAAATGTCTGTTCACAAGCGTAAGAAAAGACTGAGAAAAAATAGGCACAAGAAGAAGAAATAAGCCCTACTATTTTTTCAATCTTATACAGGAACAAACTTAACAGTAAATAACCCAAACATTAAGTTTGTTCTTTGTGTATTAAACAGGGGAATGGTTCTGGAGAGAACCCCTCTTCTGTTGTGAAGACAGAAGCCCAAATTATTATTAAATCATTTAAAAACGAACAATTGTGACAAGCGAACTTGTTGTAGATGTTCAATCTAAAGAGATCACCATTGCGGTTCTGGAAGACAAGAAACTTGTAGAACTGCAACAGGAAAGCCTGGATGGCTCTTTCGCGGTTGGAAACATTTACGTGGGCAAAGTTAAAAAACTGATGCCCGCCCTTAACGCTGCATTTGTGAATGTAGGACACAAAAAGGACGCTTTTCTTCACTATTTGGATTTAGGGGTTGAATTCAACTCAATTCTGGACTTCCAGAAATTTGTTGAAGACAAAAAAAAGATTCCGCAGCTTCAGAAGATGAAGCTGAAACCTGATATTGATAAAGAGGGATCTATTTCGGACATTCTGAAAGTGGGGCAGGAAATTCTTGTGCAGATCGCCAAGGAGCCTATCTCAACCAAGGGTCCGAGGTTAACAGCCGAGATCTCTTTCGCGGGACGGTTTATGGTATTGATACCATTTATTGATCGCGTATCGGTATCACAAAAGATCAAATCGCGCGAGGAACGCGCCAGACTCAGGCAACTCATCCAAAGTATCAAACCCAAGAATTTCGGCGTCATCATACGTACGAATGCCGAAGGTAAGCGAGTTGCGGATCTCGATGCTGAGCTGAAAGTGCTGGTTAAAAGATGGGAAGACAATATCGGTAAGATACAGAAAGCGAAGGTCCCTTCTCTCATTTATGAGGAGACAGGACGTACGGTAGCGCTCTTGCGGGATACATTCAGTCCATCTTTCGAACAGATTCACGTCAACGACAGGGACGTGGCTAAACAGATTGCCGAATATGTAAGCATTATTGCACCGGACAGAAAAAATCTGGTAAAGGAATACAACGGTGCATTGCCCATTTTAGACAATTTCGGCATTACAAAACAGGTAAAATCGCTCTTTGGAAAAACTGTTACTTTCAAAAACGGAGCCTATCTGATCATTGAACATACCGAGGCGTTGCATGTAGTCGATGTTAACAGCGGTAACCGCAACAAATCGAAACTGGATCAGGAAGATAGTGCTTACGAGGTGAATGTCGCAGCCGCGGAGGAAATAGCCCGTCAACTACGGTTGCGGGATATGGGAGGTATCATCGTTATCGATTTTATCGATATGAGCAAAGGTGATCATCGCAATAAGTTGTATGCAAAGATGCAGGAGCTTATGGCGCAAGACAGAGCCAAGCATAATATTTTGCCATTGAGTAAGTTCGGGTTAATGCAGATCACGCGTCAACGTGTGCGACCCGAAATGGAAATTACTACAAGCGAGGAATGCCCCACATGCTTTGGTAAAGGAAAAATAAAAGCATCGATTCTTTTCACTGATACTTTGGAAGGGAAGATCGATTATTTAGTGAATAAACTAAAAGTGAAGAAATTCAGTCTGCACATACACCCCTATGTTGCAGCGTACATTCAGCAGGGTTTGTTTTCGTTGAAGTATAAATGGAAGAAAAAATTCAACGTGGGAATGAAAATTATCCCCGATCAGAAGCTTGGATTCCTGCAATATGTCTTTTATGACAAGGACGGAAACGAAATAGACCTGAAAGAAGAGATTGAATTGAAATGAAGCTCTGCATGAGCTAAAAGATAATTTATTTAAAAACCGGTATGACGAGAGTGATACCGGTTTTTTTGTATCTTATCACAGCGGATCTGCATCGTAAAAAAGTGTAACATACTTAAAATCTGCATTGCTTCGCAACGTGCTTTCTGCTTTTCTGATAATATCACGTACCTTCTGCGGTGAGAGGCCAATCTCCAGTTTCAGTAGTATCTCGCGAATATGGTAGAGTTGTATGCGGCTCACGATAGGCTTGTTGGGACCAAGCAGACGTTCATGCAGCGATTCTCTAAGGTTTTCAGCCAGAAGAGAGGATGCAGCCTCAGCCTTTCTCTCCTCCTTGTGTTTGATCACGATGCGGATCAACCTGCAAAATGGAGGGTAGTTGAACTGTTTTCTTTCAGAGAGCTGCATACGGAAGAATGCTTCATAATCGTTGCTGGTAACATAAGAGTAAACGGGCTGTGTCGGGTCGGCACTTTGAATGATGACGATCCCCTGTTTGTTGTTTCTTCCGGAACGTCCCGCTGCCTGTGTCATAAGCTGGAATCCCCGTTCATGGGATCGAAAATCGGGATAGTTCAGCAATGAGTCTGCTGAGATAATGCCAACCACTCTCACATTGTCAAAATCGAGTCCTTTTGAAAGCATCTGAGTGCCCACAAGAATCTGCACCCTCTTCTCCTGGAAATCATTGATGATCGTTTCATAGGCATCTTTACCCCGTGTGCTGTCCATGTCCATCCTGGCTACAACGGCTCCGGGGAACAGGTGTGACACCTCCTCTTCCAACTGCTCTGTTCCCAGCCCCAGCGGCTTGAGGTGCTTCTCGTGGCATGAAGGACATGCTGCTGGCAGGCGGTAATGACTGTTACAATAATGGCACACAAGCTCATTGCCTTTCTTGTGGTAGGTGAGAGAGACATCACATCGACTGCATCTGGGGGTCCATGCACACTCACTGCATTCAATCATCGGTGCAAATCCCCGCCGGTTGCGAAAGAGTATTACCTGTTCCTCATTTTCAAGCGCACTATTTATCTCTTCGATAAGTGCCGGTACCAGCAGTGATTTCATCTTTTTCCTTCTGCGCAGATCGCGGGTGTTCTCAAGTTGTATATGGGGCATCATCACTCCGTTAAAGCGTTCTGTTAATGTGACCAGACCATATTTACCGCATTGCGCATTGTAATAGGATTCTAATGATGGAGTGGCTGAACCCAGTACCGTTTTCGCCTTGCTGAAGTGAGCCAGCATTATAGCCGCATCGCGAGCGTGATAGCGTGGAGCAGGCTCCTGCTGCTTGTAGCTTGTTTCATGTTCTTCATCCACAATCACCAGTCCCAGATTCCGGAAGGGAAGAAAAAGGGATGAACGCACACCCAGAATAATCCTGTAGGGATCTTCCGACAACATCTTCTGCCAGATTTCCGTACGCTCATTCTCATTGATCCTGGAGTGGTAGATGCCAATCTTATCGCCGAAGACAGCCTGCAGCCTCTGTGTCAGCTGCGTGGTCAGCGCTATCTCCGGCAGCAGATAAAGGATTTGTTCTCCTGCCTTCAGAAATTGAAGTATCAGATGAATGTATATCTCTGTTTTACCACTCGATGTCACTCCATGCAGCAGAGCTGTCTGTTTCTCTTTGAAGCAGTCGTTCAGATCAATGAGTGCCTTTTGCTGATGTTCATTCAACGGGTAAGGTTCACGTGTCGCGATAATACCCGAGGTGATGCGCCCTGTCTCAATTGAGAGCGTATGCAGGATCTCCTTTTGAAGTAGCCCGTTGAGTACGGAGGGGGAGTAGCCCGGGAAATCTGATACCGTTTTTTTGCTGACCCTCTCACCGTTTTTTTCAGAAAGATAATAATTTATCTCGTCCAGTAATAGCTGCTGTTTTTTTGCTCTTCCAAGCAGCTTCGCAACGGTGGCTGCATCCTGTCCGGGATTGATTTGAATAAATGTTTCAGTTTTGGGTGTGAATCTAGTAAGAAGGTCTTCGGGTTTCATCGAGGAGGGGAGTGCCGCTTTATATACATCCCCCAGTGGTGATAAATAATAAAAAGAGATCCATTCCCACAACGTCAGTTGTTGCTCGTTCACCACTGCGTGTGAATCGATCAGAGAATGGATCTCTTTCACTTCAATATGCTCAGGAGCATTGTTGTGAATAGCCTTAATGATAGCGGTGTAATACTTCTTCCTTCCGAAAGGGACTACCACTCTTAAGCCTGTCCCTATTTTATCCTGCATCTCTGCCGGAACAGCATAGGTGAAAAGGTCATGAAGAGGTAGGGGAAGTATTACATCGGCGTACATATTTTAAAAATAGATGGCTCCGGTTATACTCCAGATTTCATTTTTACCGTTCAGGGGATCTCTCCAGTTGGGTTGCTCAGCCGAATAGTTGTCGGTCAGTTGCACGCTATAGTTCAACCCTACCTGAATCATATGCAGCACTTCCACACCAAATCCAATATTTGCCCCTGCCTGAAACTCCTTCGCGCTGATATCATCTCCGATGTTCTGAAAGTCAATCTCATCGCCCGATATCAGATAACCGGCATAGGGTCCTGCAGTGGCAAATAGTCGCAGGGGGAGCATGCCAAGGCCAAATTTCACTTTGGCATTCACCGGAAGCATGAGGTAGCGGTTGTAAACATCTGATGTCCCGGTTTCTTCACCTGAGAGTTTGGAGACGGTCATGCGGTTGTCGTTGTAAAGCAGTGAGGCATCTATCCCGAAATCAACCACGGCAAAGGGGAACATCGCTTCAATCGAAGGACCTATACTGTAAGATGTCATGTTCTCTACTTTCAGCGCATCGCTGTTGAAGCTCGGATTGTTGAGTCCCACATCTGCTTTCACCCCGAATTTAAACTGGGCTGAGAGTGGTAGGCTAAGCATGGTCAATAACAGAATAGCCATGCTGATACGGATTAATTTTTTTGTTTTCATTTTTGTCATTTTTTGGTAAAACATTCTTGTCTCTCGAATTACGCATTACAAATGTAAATCTATGACTAAAGTAAAACAAATAAGATGATGAATTGATTGTTAAAGAATCATTAAAAAAACAATATGAGAAAAGCGTTCATTCTCCGGCATCAGAGAAGAAACGCTTTTCTCAATAGCTTCAGGATAGTTTAATCTTTGAACTTAGCTTTTAAAAATTCGCGGTTCAGACGGGCGATATTACTGATAGAGATGTTCTTCGGACACTCTACTTCGCAGGCTCCCGTGTTGGTACAGTTCCCGAAACCCAGCTCATCCATTTTGGCGACCATCGATTTGGCACGTCGGGTTGCTTCTACCCTGCCTTGTGGCAACAGTGCCAGCTGACTCACCTTTGCCGACACGAAAAGCATTGCTGATCCGTTCTTGCAGGCTGCCACGCAAGCACCACAACCAATACATGCTGCAGCATCCATCGCCATCTCAGCATCATCACGTGGAATAGGAATAGCGTTGGCATCAATGGAACTACCTGTATTCACCGAGACATAACCCCCTGCCTGTATGATTTTATCAAAGGCTGTTCTGTCGACCATCAGATCCTTGATGATAGGAAATCCGGCCGAACGCCACGGTTCTACGGTGATGGTGTCTCCGTCGTTGAAACTGCGCATATGGAGCTGGCAGGTGGTGATCCCTCCGTCAGGGCCATGCGGATGCCCGTTGATGTATAGGCTGCACATTCCGCAGATACCTTCACGGCAGTCGTGGTCGAAGACAACAGGCTCTTTACCTTCGTTGATCAGTTTTTCGTTGAGAATATCCAGCATCTCCAGGAAAGAACTACCCTGAGAGATATTTCCCAGCGGGAAGGTTTCAAAATGACCTTTCTCTTTCGGACCGTTCTGACGCCAAATTTTTACTTTTATGTTGATATCTTTATCCATGATTGTTTGTTGTTTTAATTATACGCTTATTCTATCAATCATTTAAGATTTGTAGTTTCTCTGCTGACGAACAATAAATTCGTATTCGAGGGGTTCCTTGTACATCACCGGAGCCTTCTCTTCTCCCTGATATTCCCAGCAGGAAACATAAGCGAACTGGTCATCATGACGCATTGCTTCACCTTCGGGTGTCTGGTGTTCCAGGCGGAAATGTCCGCCGCACGATTCTTCGCGGTCGAGGGCATCGTGCGCCATCAGCTCACCGATCTCAATAAAATCGGCCAGACGCAACGCTTTTTCGAGCTCCACATTCAGTGTCTCCTTGTTTCCGGGAATACGCAGATTGGTCCAGAAGTCCTTCTTCACCTCTTTCAGCTTTTCAATGGCCTGTCTCAACCCTTCGGCGTCACGGCCCATGCCTACAAAGTCCCACATCACGTGTCCCAGTTGTTTGTGAATATAATCGACTGAATGTTTTCCCTTGATGTTCATCAATCGCTCTATGCGGTCGTTGATCTCTTTCTCTGCCTGTGCAAACTCGGGTGCGTCGGTCTTGAAGCGCGGAACGTTGATCTGATCGGCCAGATAGTTCTGTATGGTATAGGGTAGCACGAAGTAACCGTCAGCCAGACCCTGCATCAATGCTGATGCACCCAGACGGTTGGCGCCGTGATCGGAGAAGTTGGCTTCTCCGATGGCGAATAGGCCGGGGATGTTCGTCATCAGCTCATAGTCTACCCAGATACCGCCCATGGTATAGTGGATGGCCGGATAGATCATCATCGGTGTGGTGTAGGGATTATCGTCCACAATTTTTTCATACATCTGGAACAGGTTGCCGTAGCGTGCTTCCACCACATCTTTGCCAAGACGCTCTATCGCATCTGCAAAGTCAAGATAGACGGCCAGCCCGGTAGTTCCGACACCGTAACCTGCATCGCAGCGTTCTTTCGCGGCACGAGAAGCCACGTCACGCGGTACCAGGTTTCCGAACGCAGGATAACGACGCTCAAGGTAATAGTCTCGGTCCTCCTCTTTCAGGTCGGTGGGTTTGAGCTTTCCTTCACGGATTGCCTGTGCATCTTCCAGCTTCTTCGGAACCCAGATACGTCCGTCGTTACGTAACGACTCAGACATCAGCGTGAGCTTCGACTGGAATTCACCATGCACCGGTATGCAGGTGGGGTGGATCTGTGCCATACATGGGTTGGCAAAATAGGCCCCTTTCTTATAACATTGCCATGCTGCCGATCCGTTGGAGGTCATCGCGTTGGTAGAGAGAAAGAATGTGTTTCCGTAGCCACCGGTAGCGATCACAACGGCATGTGCACTGAATCGTTCCAGCTTGCCTGTCACCAGGTTGCGGGCAATGATGCCGCGGGCACGGCCATCGATGATCACCAGGTCTACCATCTCATAACGGGTGTAGAGCTCCACCTGCTTGTTATGCACGGCGCGGCTCAAGGCAGAGTAGGCTCCCAGAAGCAGCTGTTGTCCGGTCTGTCCCCTGGCATAGAAAGTACGTGACACCTGCGAACCGCCAAAAGAGCGGTTGTCGAGCAGGCCGCCATATTCACGGGCGAAGGGCACACCCTGTGCCACACACTGGTCGATGATGCTGTTCGACACCTCAGCCAGACGATAAACGTTGGCTTCACGGGCACGATAGTCACCCCCCTTGATTGTATCATAAAAGAGACGGTAAACAGAGTCACCATCGTTCGTATAGTTCTTGGCTGCATTGATGCCTCCCTGTGCTGCGATAGAGTGTGCACGGCGGGGTGAGTCCTGAATGCAGAAATTATGTACCTTGAATCCCAACTCCCCCAGCGACGCGGCTGCAGAGGCTCCTGCCAGCCCGGTACCTACGACGATGATATCGAGGCGGCGTTTGTTGGCGGGGTTGACCAGTTTCTGGTTGTTCTTATAGCTGGTCCATTTATCGGCGAGAGGCCCTTTTGGTATTTTTGCGTCAAATTTATTCATAATATTCAATTTCTTTTGTTATCCTAATATGTTGGAGTATCCGAGATAAATGGCGATCGCCACAATGATGAATCCCAGTGATATAGCGGTGGAGATGATGTTGCCAAGCACCTTGAGTCGTTTCATCCAGATGGTGTTATTCCATCCCACACTGTGGAGTGCGCTCCAGAAGCCGTGGGTCAGGTGGAACCACAATGCAATGAAGGCAATCACATAGACAATCACTACCCAAAGCTGAGAGAACACCTCTGCCACCAGCTCGGCTCCGTCGTGACGTGCACCTTCAATCATGAACAACTCTTTGAACTGCATCTGATACCACATCTGGTATAAATGCAAAAAGAGAAACAGGAGGATGAACAGGCCCAGCACAAACATGTTTTTTGATGACCACGTGGTCTTTGTCTTGCTGGAGGAGGCGTACCTGTCATTACCCCGTGCCTTCATGTTCTGCAATGTCAGGATGATGGCATAGATGACGTGCACCACGAAACCCAGTGCGATCACTCCGGTTCCGATAATTGCCCACCAGTTTGCTCCAAGCATTTCATTGGCCAGGAAATTATAGGTCTCATAATTGAAGATGAGCACCAGGTTCATTGACATGTGGAACAGCAAGAACAAGATCAGGAAAAGGCCGGAGATACTTTGCACAAATTTCCGTCCGATAGATGATTTGATTAACCAACTCATAAAGTTCTTTTTTAAATTATTTAGATGATTTGAATTTTAATCACTTTACTATAAATTGAAAACAGGGTTGTCTGTCCAATTCTTCTTTGCGACTTTTAATTTATAAGCACAAAAATAATACTTTTAAACATCAAAAAAGAACTATTTGCGGAAATATTTCCTTAATTGCCCTATTTTAGAACGGGTATCAATATGAACGCGATGAGAGAGTGCAAACGCGGTTATCTCTTTTTGTCGATTATTTCTTATCTTTGCATACTCAAATCAATCGACACAGATCATGGATATAGTTTTAAGTGGTATACGTTCAACCGGAAAATTGCATCTGGGCAACTATTTTGGTGCATTGCGCAACTTCATCCGGATGCAGGAAGAGAACAGATGTTATTTTTTTATTGCCGATATACACTCTCTCACCACGCATCCCGACCCGAAGTTATTGCACGATAACGTGAAAAACGTCCTTGTGGACTACCTTGCGGCCGGCATCGATCCGAAGAAATCGGTCATCTACGTGCAGAGCGATGTGCGCGAAACAATCGAGCTGTATCTCTATCTGAACATGCATGCCTACATGGGTGAGCTGGCAAAAACAGCATCATTCAAGGAGAAAGCACGCAAACAACCCGAGAACGTCAATGCCGGTCTGCTCACCTATCCCACCCTGATGGCGGCGGATATCCTGATTCATAATGCAGATAAAGTACCTGTGGGAAAAGACCAGGAGCAGCATCTGGAGATGACACGCAAATTTGCCCGTAGGTTCAACAATTTCTATGGGGTGGACTATTTCAAGGAGCCTGTAGCATATAACTTCGGTGAAGAGCTGGTGAAGATCCCGGGACTGGATGGCAGCGGCAAGATGGGCAAGTCGGAAGGCAATGCGATCTATTTGAGCGATAGCCCCAAAGAGATTGAGAAAAAAGTGAAGAAAGCACTTACCGATGCCGGTCCCGACAAGCCTGATTCCGTAAAGCCTGATTATATTGAGAATCTTTTCACCCTGTTGCGTGTTGTCTCAACACCTGAAGTGGTGCAGCATTATGAGGATAAATGGAACAGCTGTGAGATACGCTACGGTGATCTGAAGAAGCAGCTGACCGGAGATATCATCAGTGTGACATCGCCCATCCGTGAACGGATACTGGAGATAGAGAAAGATGATTCCTACCTGCACAGAGTGACGATGGAGGGGGCGGAGATGGCGAGAGAGAGTGCTGCCAGAACAATCAGAGATGTCAGAGAGATTGTTGGTTTCAGGGGTTTTTAAAGAATAAGTTATCTACAAAGAACGGGATGAGCAGATCATTCCGTTTTTTTTGTTAAACTTTTCTCAGCGCTGATTGTTCAACCTTGTTAGTTATTCGCTTGTCATGGCATCAGTGAAACAAGTTTAACTGCTCAACTGATTTATCGCGAATATTCACTTTAGTTAGGTATTCGCTCGTCATGGCATCAGTCAAACAAGTTTAACTGCTGCTCAACTGACTTATCGCGAATGTTCACTTTATTAAGTTATTCGCCTGAAATGGCATTAACCAAACTAGTTCAAAGACAAAGAAAGCAACCAATTTATGCTGCAATTTAAATCGATAGAGTTAAAGGACAGGGAGATCATCAATTCGCATCTCGCTAAACAAAATTACAGGGCTTCAGACCTCTGCTTCACCAATTTATACTGTTGGGGAAAAAAATTCGACACTCAGTTTGCTGTGACAGACGATTGGCTGTTTATCAGATTCAAAGACAACAACAAACGAAACTCATACCTGAAACCCATCGGGACAGGGGATATTAAGGAGGGTATCGGCATCATTCAGGACGATCACACGCAGTTCGATACCGTTTTCCAGATCAGAGGTTTGACACGTGAGATGATAGATGAGATTGAGGC
>JAAYGM010000049.1 GCA_012727735.1 Bacteroidales bacterium
TCAGGTGTAATCTTGGTAGGCGGCTCCATTGCCACCAGTGATGCCACCTGTAACAGATGATTCTGCACCATATCACGCAGTGCCCCTGACTGGTCGTAATAACCGCCCCGGTCCTCCACGCCTATACTCTCTGCGGCAGTGATCTCTACATGCTGAATAAAGTTGCGGTTCCAGAGCGGCTCGTAGATGCCGTTGGCAAAGCGCGTCACCATCAGGTTCTGTACCGTCTCCTTTCCCAGGTAATGATCGATGCGGTAGATCTGGTCCTCCCGGAAGAACTCCAGCAGCTGTTCATTCAGGTCGATGGCCGATGCCAGGTCGTGACCGAATGGCTTTTCAATGATGATTCGCCTGAATCCTTTTTGCTGCAGTGTGAGTCCTTGTCCGTAAAGATACTTCGGTATGGTGGTGTAGAGTGAGGGAGGGGTAGAGAGGTAAAAAATGTAGTTTTGTTCCAGATTGTGTTTTTTATTCAGTGAGGCCAGTTTTTCCTTCACATGCTGATACTCCTCACCTTTGCTTGTGTCTATGCTCAGGTAATAGAGCCTGGATAGAAACTCATTGATCTTTTCCTTGCCGGCATCTTTATAATAAGCGAACAGTCTGATGCCCTCTTTCATTTTTTTTCGGAACTGGCTGTCAGTGAGGGTTGAGCGGCTCACGCCCAATATGGCATACCCCTCAGGCAGTGAATCGTTCATAAAGAGATCAAAAACCGCGGGAATCAGCTTCCTGTATGTAAGATCGCCAGAGGCACCAAAAATCACAAGTGCCTGGTTGGTTGTTTTCTTCATTTTACAATTAAGTTTGAATATAAAAGTAAACAAATCTACTGCTAAAAAGTTGATGAATACTCATTCAATGACAAAATTGAACGCTCATAGAAAGTTAAAATGATCACAGCTTTGAGAATTTGATATTTTATTGTATCTTTGCCCCTCGAAAAATTATGTTTTTTATTTAACGCATTAATAATTAATTTAGTATGAATAATTACGAAACCGTTTTCATTTTGACTCCCGTTTTGTCTGATGCTCAGATGAAGGAAGCGGTTGAAAAATTCAAGAACCTCCTCAAAGAGCAAGGAGCAGAGATTGTGAACGAAGAAGATTGGGGACTGCGTAAGCTGGCCTACAACATCGACAAGAAAACTACCGGATTCTACTCCTTCCTGGAATTCAATGCCGATCCTACGGTTGTTGATAAGCTGGAGCTGAATTTCCGTCGTGATGAACGTGTGATCCGGTTCTTAACCGTGAAACAGGACAAGTTCTCGCTGGAATACGCCGAAAAGAGAAGAAATAAAGGCGGTAAAAAACAGGAAACCACTACTCCGGTTGTAAAAAAAGCGGAAAAGATTGAAAAAGCAGAGGTGGTTGAAACGGAAGTAAAATCAAACGAAAAGGAGGACTAAGAAATGGCTAAACAATCAGAAATAAGATATTTGACTCCACTGTCAGTGGATGTGAAAAAGAAAAAATACTGCCGCTTCAAAAAGAACGGTATCAGATACATCGATTACAAGGATCCCGAATTCCTGAAGAAGTTCCTGAACGAACAGGGTAAAATTCTGCCGAGAAGAATCACCGGTACATCACTGAAGTTTCAACGTCGCATTGCGCAAGCAGTGAAGAGAGCGCGTCATATTGCCATGCTTCCGTACGTAACTGATTTAATGAAATAACTAGGAGGAAGAGATATGGAAGTAATATTGAAAGAAGATATACTGACTTTAGGCTACAAAGACGATGTAGTGAATGTGAAAAAAGGATACGCCCGCAATTTCCTTATCCCTCAGGGGAAAGCCATCATTGCAAGCGAATCAGCAAAGAAGGTACTTGCTGAAAACCAAAAACAGCGTGCACACAAGCTTGCTCAGATAAAAGCTGATGCGCAGGCTATTGCTGACAAGATGGAGGGTGTCACACTAACCATCGGTGCCAAGACCAGTTCATCCGGCACAATCTTTGGTTCTGTAACGAACATTCAGGTTGCCGATATGCTGAAAGAGAAAGGATTCGAAGTAGACAGAAAGCTAATCCTTATCAAGGATGCCGTAAAAGAAGTGGGGAGCTACAAGGCAATACTGAAGCTTCACAAGGAGGTTTCTGTGGAAATACCTTTCGAAGTTGTTGCTGAATAACTGTAATAGATAAATAGTAAAAAAAGCCTCTGAATATTTTTTCAGAGGCTTTTTTGTGCTTTCAGGGCACCTTCTCTTCCGAAGCCATTTGGACATAGAACTGCTGTGTTTTTGACACCCGTCATAAGCAACAGGTTTTTCCTGTAACTGTTGATGGTTTAATTGCCGAGATACATTCTCCCTGTTATCTCATGGTTGGTGAATACCTTCGGGGTTTTCGTTTGAATTGAAATCAGCCATTGTTTTTGTGAAGGATTTCCACCGTATCCCTGGCGATAGTGAGCTCTTCGTCGGTGGGGATGATCAGCACCTTCACATTTGAGGAGGGTTTACTAATCACTACCTCTTTAGCGCGAACAGTGTTATTCAGTTCTTCATCCAGTTCGATACCCATGAACTCCATATTTTTACATACATCGCTGCGTGTGATTGCCTGGTTCTCACCAACACCACCCGTAAATACCAGAATATCCACACCACCCAATGCCGCGGCATAGGATCCTACATATTTTTTAATGCGGTAGTTGTAGGTACGCATTGCCAGGATCGCGCGATTGTTCCCGTCGTCAATACCTGCCTGAATTTCCCGCATATCGGATGAGATACCTGAGATGCCGAGGATACCAGAGAACTTGTTCAGCAGGGTGGAAATCCCTTTGGTACCCATATGCTCTTTCTCCATGATGTAGGAAATCACTCCCGGGTCGAGGTCGCCGGAACGGGTACCCATAATCAGTCCCTCCACAGGCGTCATTCCCATGCTTGTATCGATTGATTGTCCATTCCTGATGGCTGTTACTGAACCGCCATTTCCTATATGAGCCGTGATAATACGCTGCTCCTTGAAGGGGACACCCAGAAAATCACAGGCTCTTTTCGATACATAGCGGTGGCTGGTGCCGTGAAAGCCATAGCGACGGATGCCATATTTCTCATACAATGCATAGGGTATGCCGTATGTATAGGCGTAATCAGGCATGGTTTGATGGAATGCCGTATCAAAAACACCTACCTGCGGTGTCTTTGGCATCAGCTCCTGGATGGCATAAATCCCTTTCAGGTTGGGAGGATTGTGGAGCGGTGCCAGTTCAATACAATCATTCAGCATCTCGATTACCTCCTCTGTGATTAGCACACTTGAGTTAAAACGCTCACCGCCATGTACCACCCTGTGCCCTACAGCGCCGATCTCATCGAGCGACCCGATACAACCATATTTCTCACTGAGCAACACACCCAGGATATATTCTATTCCGGCGCGATGTTCCAGAATCTCTCCCTCCAGCATCACCTTCTGTCCGTCGGGCAGGATAAGTTTTAGAAAGGAACCTTTCATCCCAATTTTCTCAATGCCTCCCTGTGCAACAACATCTTTGCTTTCCATTTCGAAAAGCTTGTATTTAATTGATGAGCTTCCGCAGTTTAATACCAATATCTTCATTGTTGATCCTCCCTTAATTGAACAGTGATTTGTTGGGTGAAACCGGATTACCGTTTTCATCGTAAATATAAAACCCTTTTCCTGTACGCACCCCAAGCTGGTTTGAGCGGTATAGTTTCCACAAAAGAGGATTGGGTTTATAATGTTTCTCTCCGAAATCATTGAACATTGCCTCCATCAGTGTGACCAGACGTTCAATTCCAATGATGTCAGCCAGGCGAAAGATACCATATCGCTGTCCGTAAATAATGGTGAAGGTCTCCTCGATATCTTCCAGTGAGGTGACTCTCTCCAACAGGATCTGACAGGCTTCATTAAGCATGGTAGCCACCATCCTGAGGCTCACGTTTCCATTGCTCTCATTGATCCGGTGTGGCTTGTAGTTGATCAGTCTAGCGAAAACCTCCATCTTCTGGTACACTTCCTCCGAAGTATACATGCCGCTCACTATCTCCAGGATGCGTGCGTCGGGATGAGAAACAGGGAAGTAGAGGCTTACACAGCGCTCCTTGTGCTCCAGGTCAGCCGCCAGTTCACTGATGATGATTGTAGATCCGTTTGTGGCAATAATGGCATCTGTGTCAAGGATCTCCTCGAGTCGTTTAAAGATGTTCTTTCGCAGTGGGGTGCTGCGGCGTCCGCTTTCTGTATAACGGGTACACTCGATCACCAGGTCGCATCCCACAAAGTCTTCATATTCAAGTGTAGGTTTAATACGGTTCATGATCACTTTTTTTTCTGATTGGGTGAGACCCCATCCTGTGATCTTCTGGTCCATCACTTTCTCCAGTTCCCCCAGCACAAAATCGATCCGTTCGTTCGACTCATCCAGAAAGACCACATCCATGCCTGCTGTTGCGGCCATGTTAATGATGTTTCTTCCTTCCTTGCCGGCACCCACCACGCCTATCTTGGAGAACTGAGGCTTGTTCCTGCTGTCAGCAGTGATGATAAGTCCGAATTTCTCAATAGGTTCTATGATCATTTCACTCATATGCTCAATTATTTGTTTTGTTTCATACCAATGGACTGATTGGCAGCGATGGCCACCATCTTATAGATATCGTCCACCGAACAACCGCGTGAGAGATCGTTCACAGGAGCGGCCATTCCCTGCAACACAGGTCCTACAGCCTCGGCGTTACCCAGTCTCTGCACCAGTTTATAGGCGATATTGCCCGATTCAAGCGTGGGGAAAACCAGAACGTTGGCTTTGCCTGCGATTGTGCTGCCCGGGGCTTTTCTTGCTCCCACGGAGGGGACAAGTGCAGCATCTGCCTGTAGCTCTCCGTCGATCTGCAGTGAGGGATTGATCTCTTTCGCAATACGCGTCGCTTCCCGCACTTTATCAATCATCTCGTGTTCCGCACTCCCTTTGGTGGAGAAGCTCAGCATTGCTACTTTGGGTTCTACACCTACCAGACTCCTTGCCGTTTGTGCAGATGCCAGCGCGATGGAAGCCAGTTCCTGAGCATTGGGGTTGGGCATCACAGCACAATCTGCAAAGATAAGTGTACCATTCTCACCATACTGAGGTGTCTGAGTGAACATGATAAAAGCACCTGAAACCACTTTTACACCCGGTGAAGTTTTGATAATCTGCAGGGCAGGGCGAAGCACATCACCCGTGGTGTTTTGCGCACCGGCTATCTCTCCGTCGGCATCACCACTCTTGATCATCAGGCAGGCCAGGTAGAGCGGATCTTCCACCAGTGACGCAGCCTCTTCGGGTGTCATACCTTTCTTTTTTCTCAGCTCCATCAGGAGGTCTGTGTAAGCCTCTTTTTTGTCATGGTTCTTTGGATTAATGATCGTGGCTCTCTCCAGATTCTCCAGATCCATCTCTTTTGCCAGTTGATCTATCTCCTGAGGATTACCCAACAGGATAATCTCAGCTACGCCGTCCCGTATCAATTGATCGGCTGCCTTTAGTGTACGTCTCTCAGTACCTTCGGGCAAAACAATACGTTGTTTGTCGGCTTTTGCCCGTTCAATTATGCTTTCAATCAAGTTCATCTGTTAATATGTTAGTTTTGGTCTTCTCTGTTACAACCCGGAGCAGAATTGCATTAAAATGTTTGATCCCTGCAAAAGTACGAAAAAAAGAGCACATGGACTTACAAAATGACAGGGAAAAGAGACCCTGGATACACAGTTTTTGTGAATTGTTGTCACATGTCTAAATAAGATTTTCATTAAGATGTGCGACCTTTGACTAGCCACGGATAAGCCTGCTTCTGTCCAGTACTTTTACGCTCTTTCCCATCAACTTAATTGTTCCTTCATCCTCCATCTCCTTCAGGGTACGTGCCAGCGACTGGCGCTGCACGCCGAAGTACTCTGCCAACCGGGTGCGTGACTGTTTCAACGTGAAAGTATCCTGGTCGATGGTTGTTTTTTCAAGAAGAAAAGTAGATAGCTTCATCCTCAAACTTTTCAATGAAATCATCTGCAGCTTATTCGTAAGAAAAAAGGTGAGGTCGGCATTCATTGTCAGGAAATTGGTCATCAGCTTCTTGTTGTGTGCCATCTCCTCCAGCCAGACGGTCTTGGATATCTTGAGGAAGGTGCAGGGCTCAACCGCGATGACATCTACCGGGTAACTGTTTTTTGTTCCGTAGATAAATGCCGGCGCAAGCGGGATCACTGCTTCCAGGATATCGATATTGAGGATGTTTCCCTCCTGTGTAATCATCTCTGTTCTGACGTTACCCTGTACCAGCAACATCACAAATGTGATGGGATCTCCCTGCCGGACCACCGTCTCCCCCTTTTTATAGTTAAGGATCTCCTTCACGTTCCGGTCAAGGAAATCATCATGTTCACTTTGGGTTAGTCCTTTAAGCAGAGGACAGTATGTTAATTCTTTATTATGATGAAGTTCGTGATCCTCTCGCGTATTGTAGCGATCGTCCGGATGATGTTTTTGCTGATGCATATTCATGAGGTTGTGCAGATGATCATGTCTGTGTGTTTCTTCTTCCATTATACATTGTTATTTATTGACGTACAATCCTGTTGATATCTCCCCGACCAGTAAATGTTAAACTGTACAAAAAAATCGTTTTGTCTCCAGGGTGACTGTTTCCGGAGTGGTTGCTGTGTAACTTTGCTGTAAAGATAAGAGAATTACGAATTACTAACCCATTAAATAATGAAAAGATGAAATCAATAAATTACATCATGGCCGAAACTCTGTTCAAATCACTCTTAATTATATCACTGACACTCATTTTCTCACTTGTTGCTGTTCAACCGGCAGGGGCTCACTGCGACTCTTACGACGGTCCGGTGCTGAAAGATGCAGTCAAGGCGCTCGAAACCAATAATGTAGAGCTGATCAAAAAATGGATCAGTGCAGATGATGAAGCGGAGCTGGTTGCGTTGTTCCACAAAACCTATGATCTGAGAAACGTTGATCAGGTGGTGTATGAGATCGTACAAACACACTTCTATGAAACTTTTGTGCGTCTGCACCGCCAGATGGAGGGCGCCTCCTATACCGGGCTGAAACCTGCAGGCACTACCGGTAAGATTGTTGTGATGAGCGACAACGCACTGGAGACCGGTGATATTAATCACCTGCTGAATGCGCTCAGCAACCATGTGAACAGTGTACTTAAGGAGAAGTATGAGAAGGTGGCTGCGTTGGAGAAGGTGAAGAACGAATCACCGGAAAAGGGTCGTCAGTTTGTCGCAGCTTATGTAGATTATACACACAGCATTGAAACGGTACATGAAATTGTAGACAGGGACGCTGTACACCTGCATTAATTTCTTCACAACCATCAGAGAAAAAGGTTTACACAGGAGCTCGTGACTGTGTAAACCTTTTTTCGTTTCATTTACAAATTCCGGAAATGACAATTGATATTAGTTGATACATTCAGATGCTTTCTCCATCTTCATTCTTATCTCCTTACTGCAGAGGTTTCCGATACTTCCCTGGTGGGTATGATGGACACTTTTCTCTGAATGGAATGTTCCCTTCTGTACCTCTTCACCCACTTGTTTGTATGCCTCGCGGAAGGGTAATCCCTCTAGTACGCGCCTGTTTACCTCCTCCACGGTGAAAAGATAGTCGTAACGCGGGTCGGAGAGGATATCTCCGTTCACCGACAGATGCTCCAGCATAAAGTGTGACATCTGCAGAAGGGTATGCAGCGTTTCTAATGCAGGGAAGAGCACCTCCTTAATTAGCTGATAGTCGCGGTGATAACCATGTGGCATATTGGTGGTCATCAGCGTGATTTCATTCGGCAGGCTCTGCAACCGATTACTGTGAGCCCGTATCAGTTCCCACACGTCGGGGTTCTTTTTGTGCGGCATGATGCTCGAGCCGGTGGTCAGTTCGTCGGGGTAAGAGATAAAACCGTAGTTCCCGGAAAGGTACATGCAGTTGTCTGCTGCCAGCTTATTGAGTGTAGAGCCGATATTGGCCATGCTCTGAGCCAGGATCCTTTCGGTCTTACCCCGTCCCATTTGGGCTGCGATCACATTGTAGTTCATCGTGGCAAAACCCAGTTCGCGGGTGGTCATCTCTCTGTTCAGCGGGAAGGAGCTGCCGTATCCGGCAGCAGATCCTAACGGGTTCTGGTTGGCCACATGCCAGGCTGCCGCGAGCGTCTGCATATCGTCCACCAGCGACTCGGCAAAGGCCCCAAGCCATAGTCCGAAGGAGGAAGGCATGGCTATCTGTCCATGCGTATAGCCCGGCAACAGCACCTCTTTGTATTTCTCACTGAGTGACTGTAGAAGACTGAACAGCTGTATCACCTCCTCTTTTATCTGCAGAATCTCCTCTTTCAGGAACAGCTTAAGATCGACCAGCACCTGATCGTTCCGTGAACGTCCCGAATGAATCTTCTTGCCCATTTCTCCCAGTCGTTCTGTCAGTATCGCCTCAATCTGTGAGTGGATATCTTCGGCATCATCATCGAGAGTAAAACTACCTTCTTCCACTTCTTCCAGGATATGCCTGAGCTCTGACTGCAATGCTTTCTCTTCCTCCGGCTTAAGCAAGCCGATTTCAACAAGCATTTTAATATGTGCCAATGATCCCACAATATCATGTTTTGCAAGACGCAGATCCAATTCCCTGTCTTTACCCACCGTGAAATCTTCGACTCTCTTGTTCGCGTCGAAGCCCTTATCCCATATTTTTGCCATCGTTTGTTGTTTGTTATCAGTAATAAACTGTCAGCGATCAGCTTTCAGCTATAATTCTTCATTATATTTTTTCATTGTCCATATCCCACATGCTATTTCTCACTGTTTTGCCAGTTGTGCGATGAAGGCAATATATCCGTTGATTCCCTGTTCCAGTTCATTGATAAGTACGAACTCGTCTGCCTGATGAGACCGGGCCGATTCACCGGGACCCATCTTCAGTGCCGGGCATGTGATCCGCATCCAGTCAGATGTAGTGGGTGATGTATAACATTCAATACCCATCTCTTTGACGCAATCCATTAAACGGTGATCCGGGGGTGTTGCCGAGCTTCTGTTTGTGAGTGAACGGGCTTTCAGTTCACTCTTTACCCTGGGTTGCAGGATCTCCATGATTTCGCTGTTGCTGTACTGTTCTGTGGGGCGGATATCTACCACAAAGCTGCATCTGTCGGGCACCACATTGTGTTGTGTGCCGGCCTGGATCTGTGTCACTGTCAGCTTCATCTCACCCATGGTGGGTGAGAGCCTGTCGAATGTCACCGATCGCAGCGTGGCGATATCTTCCAGTGCAATGTAAAGGGCGTTCACTCCTTCGTTACGTGCGGCATGGCCGCTCATTCCTTTGGTTACGGCATCTATCACCAGTAATCCCCTTTCGGCGATCGCTGCTTTCATACCGGTCGGTTCTCCGATAATGGCCATCTGCACCTCATCAGACAGCTGTTGCCAAAGTAGCCGCATTCCGTCAGCACCCGAGTTCTCTTCCTCAGCCGACAGCGCCAGCAGAAGGTTAAAAGGGAATGGTTTATCGTAGAAATGCAGGAATGTCATCACCAGAGAGACCACGCTGGCACCGGCATCGTTGCTTCCCAGACCGGAGACAACAGTGTCTGAGACAGGAGGGTTGAAAGGGTCAAAGGTATATCCCGCAGCGGGTCGTACCGTGTCAAGATGTGAGTTGAGCATCAGTGTCGGTTTCGACTTGTTGTAATGCCTGTTTCGTACAATCAGGTTATTGCCCGTCCGCTCTGTGTTGATCTCTCTATCGCTAAAAAACCGGGTCAGATACTCAGCTCTCGCATGCTCCTCACCCGAGAAGGATTGAATCGAAACCAATTCTCTTAGCAACAATGTTGCACTCTCTCTCTGTTCCATGTTTATGAATTCCATCTTCTTTACCCTTCAATTACCCCTCATTCACACAATCCTTCAGACTGATCTTATGGAATCTGCATTGTGATTTGATCCCGTAAACCGAATATCCCGATTGCAGAGATACATGATGCTTTTCAATCTGCAACATACCCGTGTTTATCGTAAAACCGTACCCTGTTGTTTCAGCAGATTCTTCGCATGCAGGATGATCACCTTCGACACCCCTTTCTCCATTGCGCTGAATGAATTGTCCAACTTGGGGATCATTCCGTCAGCGATGACGCCCTGTAGTTTATAATTTTCACACTCCGCTTTATTCATCGATGGAATAAGCGATCGCGGGTCGTTCAGATCTTTCAGGACACCCTCTTTTTCGAAGCAGTAATAGAGTGATGTATCGTATTGTTTTGAGAGCGCCGTTGCCACCGAATAGGCGATGGTATCTGCATTGGTGTTGAGAAGTGAGCCATGGCTGTCGTGTGTGATGGCACAAAAGAGAGGAGTGATCCTGCTTTCTATCAGTTGAGAAAGAAAAGCAGCATTGATTTTATCCGGATCTGGGTCACCCACAAAACCGAAATCAACCGGTTCTGGAGAGCGTCTGACTGAAGGGATTGTATTGGCATCAGCACCTGAGAGCCCGATTGCGTTACAACCGATCTGTTGCAGTAATGCCACCATATTTTTATTGATCCACCCTGCATAGACCATGGTGACCAGCTTCAGTGTCTCCCTGTCAGTGATGCGGCGTCCCTGCACCATTTTTGTTTCAATACCCAGCTGTGACGCCATTTTTGATGCCATCACACCTCCTCCGTGCACCAGTAGTTTTCGTCCCTCCAGCCGATGAAAGTCGGACAGGAACAACTTCAGCGATTCGGGATTATCTACAATGTTCCCTCCAATCTTAACGATAGAGAGTGTCGCTTTCTTTTTCATTAATAATTATTGTTTGTTTACATACCCAGCAGGATTTCTTTCAACACCGTTTGTGCCGATACCACCCTGTTGGCCGCCTCGGGAATCACGATCGATTGACGGCTCTCGATCACCTTGTCGCTCACAATCATGTTGCGACGTACCGGAAGGCAGTGCATGAAGTATGCATTGTTCGTTAGCGCCATCTTGGCAGCATCGACAGTCCATGAGCGATCTGTGCTTAATATCTTTCCGTAGTTAGGGTCACTGTAGGCTGCCCAGTTTTTCGCGTAAATAAAATCAGCCCCCCTGTAGGCTTTCTCTCTGTCATATTCCACTGTGGCCTTACCGACAAACTGCTCATCCAGTTCATACCCTTCGGGATGGGTGATCACAAATTCGTAATCCGTTGCGTTCATCCATTCAGCGAAAGAGTTGGGTACTGCCTGAGGCAACGCGCGCGGGTGAGGAGCCCATGTAAGCACCACTTTGGGTCGCTCAATCTTTTTATACTCCTCAATCGTGATAAGGTCAGCAAAGCTCTGTAGCGGGTGGCGTGTTGCCGCCTCCATGCTGAAAACCGGCTTTCCTGAATATTGAATGAACTGATTCAGAATCAGTTCATTGTAGTCGTCTGCTTTGTTCTCGAACTGAGCAAATGAGCGTACACCGATGATATCGCAGTAGGCTCCCATCACCGGAATCGCCTCCAGTATATGCTCCGGCTTGTCGCCATCCATGATCACACCTCTCTCGGTCTCCAGCTTCCATGCTCCCTGGTTGATGTCGAGCACAATCACGTTCATGCCCAGGTTCATTCCCGCTTTCTGTGTACTTAGACGGGTGCGGAGGCTCGAGTTAAAGAAGATCAGCATCACTGTCATGTTGTTGCCCAGCTCCTGGTCTGCAAAAGGATGCTCTTTCACTTTTTTTGCTTTCTCCAGTGCCTGTTTCAGGTCGCCAATATCCTGTACGGAAGTAAAATGCTTCATATTTTTTGTTTTATGTCGATCACTCTTATTTGTTAATTGCCTCTTTTAAAGCTACTATAAAACGGTCAATCTCACTTTTCGATACCGATAGTGGCGGCAACAGTCGCATGACGTTGTTTTTCGCGCCACCAGTAAAGATATGGTATTCGAACAAGAGTTGATTGCGGATACCGGCAAATTGAGGCATAAAGTCGATGCCGAGCATCAGACCGCGACCGCGGATCTCCCGAATGCCGTTGATCGCTGCCAGCTCTTTGAGCAGGTAGCTGCCCATTTTGTCAGCGTTCTCCACCAGAGACTCATCCTTCATCACATCCAGTACCGCGATGGCGGCTGTACATGCCAGATGGTTCCCTCCGAAGGTAGTGCCCAGTATTCCTTTTATTGCTTCGAACATAGGGGAGATGAGCACACCCCCGATAGGAAAGCCATTTCCCATTCCTTTGGCAGTGGTGATCAGATCGGGACGAATATCAGCTGCCTGGTGGGCGAAAAACTGCCCCGTGCGGCCGTAACCCGACTGGATCTCATCCAGTATCAGCACCACATTGTGTTGCCTGCAAAGTATTTCCACCTGTTGTAGGAAGCCGGTTTCCGGGAGATAGATGCCTGCCACCCCCTGTATTCCCTCTATGATGAGAGCGGCAACATCTCCTTTTTGAAGTTCGTTTTTTACCGCCTCAATATCGTTCAACGGTAGGAAGGTGACCTCATGCCCCTTGTTGAAAGGTGATTGAATTGCGGGGTTATCTGTTACGGCAACAACCCCCGAAGAACGGCCGTGAAATGCTTCGTTGAAGGCGATCACTCGTTTTTTTCCGGTGTGGAACGATGCCAGTTTTAGGGCATTCTCATTCGCCTCGGCACCAGAGTTGCAGAGAAAGAGGGAGTAATCGGGGTAACCGCTGATCTCACCCAGTTTCAGGGCCAGCTCCTGTTGCAATGAATTCTGCACTGAGTTAGAGTAGAAGCCTATCTTCCCTGTCTGCTCCTGTAGGGCTTTTACATATAACGGGTGGGAATGTCCGATAGATATGACCGCGTGTCCGCCGTACAGGTCGAGGTACTCATTACCTTCTTTATCCCATACTTTGCATCCTGATGCCCTGACCGGCTCAATAGGCCACAGGCTGTATACATCGAATAATTTCATAGGTTCATTTGATTTGCTGTATGTTGATTTGCACATCAGCATATTGTAACGTTATCGTTTTATCACATTGTCACATTATCCTATTGTCAAAAAGCACTCCCCTTCAGTGTCAGTCCTGTTGTCTCCTCCAGTCCGTACATCAGGTTCATATTCTGCACTGCCTGCCCCGATGCACCCTTTACCAGATTGTCGATGATGGAGGTGATATGGATATAGCCGTTATGGAATTCTATATGAAGCAATCCCTTGTTACTGTTAACCACCTCTTTCAGGCTGATGGATTTGTCGGATACAAACACAAAGGGTGAGGGAGCGTAAAATGCTTTGAACAGTTCAATCATTTCTGATTCTGATATCTCTCCATCCCATCTGGTGTAAACGCTGGCGAAGATCCCACGGGTGAAATCACCCCGCATCGGCACAAAATTGATTTGGGGGGTTGTGCTGTTTCCCGCGCTGGTCAATGTGTTGGCTATCTCTGTCAGATGCTGGTGCGTGAACGGCTTATAGACCGATATGTTGTTGTCACGATAGCTAAAGTGGGTGGTCTCTCCCGGTCTCTTGCCCGCACCGGTAGAGCCTGTGATAGCATGCACGTGAATCTCGTTTGTCAGCAGGTTCTTCGCCGCCAGCGGCAGCAGTGCCAGCATGATGGTTGTGGCAAAACAACCCGGATTGGCCACATTAACAGCCTCGCGGATGCACTCCCTGTTCAGTTCACACAATCCGAAAACAAACTCCCGCTCACCAAATAAAGGTTCGTTGCGGAAATCGTTTCCCAAATCAATGATCCTGCAGCTTGCAGGTACACTGTTTTCCTGCAGGAAGGTACGCGATAATCCATGGCCCAGGCAGAGAAAGATCAGATCGGGATTGACGAAGCTGTCACTGAAAACCAGGTCGGTCTCTCCCAGCAAATCGCGGTGCATCTCCGCAACAGGCATGCCTGCTGAGGTGGTGCTGATGACCGACTCAATTTTTACTTCCGGGTGACGGAGCAGGATACGCAGCAGCTCTCCTGCCGTATATCCCGTTCCACCTGCTATACTTACATTAATCATTATCGTGGATGGTATAATAAATTTTCAAAGGGTTTGCTGAAACTTTTGTGAATCCAACCACATCCTGACCGGAGAATGATTTGTTGGATTCACCGTATTCGCCGAAGCGGGAGCTCATCAGGTCGTAGTCACTGGAGCATCCCAGCACCGCGAAATGATAGGGACGCAGCTCCACCTCCACCTCTCCCGTGACATATTTCTGGGTGTCAATAAGGAATATTTCGATATTACGCATCACCGGTTCCAGGTATTGTGCCTCATGCATAAGCTGTCCGTACCAGTTGGAGAGCTGCTCTTTCCAGTAGAGCTGCTGCTTCGTGAGGACATGCTTCTCGAGAAGGTGGTGTGCTTTCACGATAATCAGTGGTGCCGGCGCCTCAAAAGCTACACGTCCCTTGGTGCCGATGATGGTGTCACCCACATGCACATCGCGGCCGATGCCGTATTTCGAAGCTCTCTCGTGCAACAGATGTATCAGTTGTACAGGTTGCATCTTCTCGCCATTCAGTGATACCGGTTCACCCTTTTCAAAGCCGATGGTGATACGCTCCGCACCTTGTGCGGTCACTTGTGAGGGGTAGGCCTCTTCGGGCAGTACGCCCGATGATTTCAGTGTCTCCACACCCCCCACGCTGGTGCCCCAGATGCCCTGGTTGATGGAGTACTTCGATTTCTCCCACGAAAAGTCGAACCCTTTCTCTTTCAAATAGTTTATCTCCTGCTGACGTGACAAGGCCAGTTCACGGATAGGTGCAATGATGGTAACTTCCGGAGCAAGCACCTCGAAGACGAGGTCGAACCGTACCTGGTCGTTCCCTGCGCCGGTGCTGCCGTGTGCCACCGAATCGGCACCCACCTTCTTCACATGGTCCAGCACTGCCATCGCCTGGAAAAATCGTTCAGAGCTGACAGAGAGCGGGTAAGTGTTGTTTTTTAACACATTCCCGTAAATCAGATACCTGATGCCGCGTGCATAATAATCATCCACGGCATCGATGCAGGTATGAGTGGTGGCACCCAGCGTGAGTGCACGTTCCTCAATACGTTTTGCTTCTTCGTCGGAGAACCCGCCCGTATTGACAATCACGGTGTGTACTTCCAGTCCTTTCTCGTTCATCAGATAAGGTACGCAAAAGGAGGTGTCAAGACCGCCGCTGAATGCTAAAACTACTTTTTGTTTCATACGATTATTTTATTTTTCTCATTATGATGTATGGAATTGATTACCCTTCGGTCGTCGAATGTTGCTTCGCTCAAATCATGCTTAAGCACGTTTATTTTTTAAACATTTTGTTTGATTTTCGTATCTTAATTATTGGTTTTACGACTTTTTTTGCAAATGGACTTGCCTGGACCGGCTTGGCTTTGGCGTCGTAGAGTAACCCAGTGCAAAGGCACATTTTATAGCTGTTTCGCTGAAGGATATCATAATTACGGCATCCCTGGCATCCTTTCCAGAACTCTTCATCATCGGTCAGCTCTGAAAAAGTGACTGGCTTGAAACCCAACTCCGTATTCATCTTCATCACTGCTAGTCCGGTAGTGATGCTGAATATCTTTGCATTGGGATAGAGCTTACGGGATAGATCGAAAATCTTCCGTTTGATCTTCTTAGCCAGACCCTGATTACGATAATCGGGGTGTACGACCAATCCTGAGTTGGCTACGAACCGCTGGTGGCTAAACGTTTCTATGTATGCAAAACCCACCAGCTGATCGCCATCGAGTGCAATCACCGCTTTGCCGGCATTTATTTTCTCCGCTATATATTCAGCGCTGCGTTTTGCGATACCTGTGCCACGTGCCTGTGCCGATTCAAAAATCAGATCGCATATTTCTTGCGCATAGCTGACGAAACTGTTGGTGGCTATATGAATTACTACATTCATCCTAAAACAATAAAAAAATTATGAAAAAGTTGTTGTTATGAGTCGCCTTCTGGCAAAAATTGATGGAAAGGGGAAAGCAGACATTGAGTTGCCTGCAGAAGTTAAAAGCATCGTCGGACCAGGACCGTTGCTTTTGCGTGGGGTATATATGAAAAAGATATTTTCATTGAGAGGCAAAAGTAATCATTTTATTTTTAAATAGCGGTGATAAAAGGAAAAAATCTTTCCTTTCTTTTGCTAAAGAGTCAAAGTGATTTTATATATCATTTAAAGAGTAAAAATGTTACGAAAAATTTGTCTTTTTGATACCTTTTTCTTATTTTTGTTCTTTCCGAACTGCAAATTATATTCTTTTCTCCCATTTCACGGGACTCTGCTCACATCCTGTAGTTCAACCACACTGAATAATATTTGATTAAATGGAAACGAAAAAATACAGAAATTTCATCCTTCGTAATTACAATGATTTGCCTCAGATAAATGCTTTGTCTGAAGAAGACCGGGAAGCAATTCGCGTTGTAGGTCAGGTGCTGCCCTTCAAGTCAAATAACTATGTCGTAGAAGAGTTAATCGATTGGAACAATGTGCCGAATGATCCTATCTTTACCCTTACTTTTCCCCGGAAAGAGATGCTTTCAAAAGCGCATTACACACAGGTGAAGAAGCTGCTGGATGCCAACGATGAGGTGGCTCTGAAGATGAGGGTGCATGACATCAGAATGAAACTCAATCCTAACCCTGCAGGTCAGGAACACAATGTGCCGACGATCGATGGTATGAAGCTGCACGGCATGCAGCATAAATACCGGGAGACAGTGCTCTTTTTCCCCAGTCAGGGGCAGACCTGTCACGCTTACTGTACATTCTGTTTTCGATGGCCTCAGTTCTCAGGCATGAATGAACTTAAGTTCGCAATGAAAGAGGCTGATCTGCTTCACAGGTATCTGAAGAAGCATATAAAGGTGACCGATGTCCTTTTTACCGGTGGTGATCCGCTTACGGCGAAAGCCAATATTATGGCTGCCTACATTGAGCCGCTGTTATCTAAAGAGTATGCGCATATCAAAAATATTCGAATTGGTTCCAAGACATTGGGTTATTGGCCCTATCGGTTTCTGACTGATAAAGATGCGGATGATATGCTTCGTCTTTTCGAGAAGGTGAAGAAAGCAGGTAAACACCTTGCATTTCAGGCGCACTTCAACCATCCTGTGGAGCTCTCCACCGATGCTGTGAAGCAGGCTGTTGAGCGAATTCAAAATACAGGAGCCCATATCAGAACACAATCACCGCTGCTTCGTCATATCAACGACGATCACCAGGTTTGGGCAACAATGTGGAAAGAGCAGGTGGATCTCGGTCTGATCCCCTATTATATGTTTGTTGCACGTGATACCGGTTCGAAAGCATTCTTCGATGTCCCTCTCGAAAAGGCATGGAATATTTTCAGGAAAGCTTATCGCAGTGTGAGCGGATTGAGCCGTACCGTTCGGGGTCCAAGCATGAGTGCAAACCCGGGTAAGATCCAGATTTTGGGGGTGACGGAGGTCAGGGGTGAGAAAGTGTTTGTGCTTCGTTTCCTTCAGTGTCGCAATCCCAATTTGGTAGATATTCCTTTCTTTGCGAAGTATGACAAAAAAGCAACCTGGTTCGATGAACTGGAGCCTGCTTTCGGGGAAGAGGAGTTTTTCTTCCAGAAAGATAATCTGTTGGGCAAACATGGAAGAGATACGGATTTCTTATGGGAATAGTGACATATTTCTCTTAAAAGCTTTGATTTATCAACAAAAAAGCCAACGTTTTAATAAATTAACACAGAGTTGTCTGATTTATTATTTATTTTGCCATCACAGGTAGTTCGTTTTATCGTTCAATGATTGATGAAAACGTTGTTGCCTTTAAATTGAATTATATGGGTAGAATTATCTCATTGGCGAACCAAAAAGGGGGAGTGGGTAAAACCACTACAACCATCAATCTCGCAGCGTCACTTGCTGCTTTGGAAAAAAAGGTGTTGGTGGTGGACGCCGACCCGCAGGCTAATGCTTCCTCCGGTTTGGGTATTGATATAAAGAAAATAAAAAATACGATCTACGAAGGGTTGATTGGTAAATGTACTCCACAGGAGGCTGTGCACCATACCCCATTTGAAAATATTGATATTATCTCATCCCACATCAATCTGGTAGGTGCTGAACTGGAAATGGTACAGATGAGCAACAGGGAGAAGAGACTCCGCGACCTGTTGTATCCCATCAGTGATAAATATGATTATATCCTTATCGATTGTTCTCCATCACTGGGTATCATCACTGTGAATGCGCTTACCGCAGCCGATTCAGTGATCATACCCGTACAATGCGAATATTTTGCGCTTGAGGGATTAAGTAAGTTGCTGAACACGATCAAGATAATAAAATCCAAGTTGAACACAAGCCTCGAGATAGAAGGATTTGTACTCACAATGTATGATTCACGTCTCCGCCTTCATAACCAGATTTACGAAGAGGTGAAGCATCACTTCAAGGAGTTGGTCTTCACCACGGTTATTCAGCGAAATATCACACTGAGTGAATCACAGAGTCATGCCAAACCCGCGTTGATGTATGATGCCGGTTCCCGTGGAGCCATCAATCACATGCAACTGGCGCAGGAGCTTATCGAAAAAAATTCCTAACTTTGTACTCTTTACTGATTCAATTATGTCTAAAAAGAATGCATTAGGGAGAGGATTGGATGCGTTAATCACATTTAACGACAACGAAATACAAGGCTCTTCATCTATTAATGAAGTTGAACTGAGTAAGATTGTTCCCAATCCCGATCAACCGCGTACTGTTTTCAACGAGGAGGCGTTGATGGAACTCACCGCTTCGATCAGGTCTATCGGGTTAATTCAACCTGTCACATTGCGTAAACTGGACGAGGATTCCTATCAGATCATTGCCGGTGAGCGGCGTTATCGCGCCTCACAAATGGCTGGACTCACTTCAATCCCCGCTTATATAAAAACGGTTGAAGACGACGAGACAATGGAGATGGCGCTGATTGAGAATATTCAACGCGAAGATCTCAATTCCATAGAAATTGCCCTTGCTTATCAAACGTTGATTGACAGCCTCTCTCTTACACAGGAGCAACTGAGCGAGAGAGTGGGGAAGAAAAGAGCTACCGTTACCAACTATCTGCGTCTGTTGAAGCTGCCTGCTGAAGTACAAATGGGAGTGAAAGACAAAAAGATTGATATGGGTCATGCAAGGGCACTGGTTACCATGAGCGATCCGGTAGCCCAACTTTCTCTTTATAACCTCATTCTCGAAGATGGTCTCTCGGTGCGCAAGGTAGAGACGATTGTGCGCGAATTCAGTGAAGGAAAACCCATTCGGTCGCATGATGATGTCAGTGACAAAAAGCCCCGATCAAAGAGGATAGTTTCAAAGCAGATGTTACCCGATGATTTTGATCTGTTGAAGCAGCATCTCTCCTCCTATTTTAAAACAGATGTCCAGTTCAATTACAACAAAAGAGGCAAAGGTAAAATTACTATCCCCTTTGATTCTCCTGAAGATCTGGAACGCATTATCGTGATGTTCGATAAAATGAAAAAATAAGCCAGAAGATGAAGCTTGCCGGAATTATTGTTTCTCTTTTTGTCACTTTTTGCACTGTAGATGTTCACTGTCAGAACATCTACGCGCAGCAACTTCCTGACAGTACGCTACATCAAACTGCAGATACAGTCACAGCTGTTCCACCCGATACCGTTCCCCTCAATAGGTTTAACGATTCCCGTGGTGAGCTACAGAGAGAGTCCACCCGGGTCACTGTTGACAGCATCTTCAATGCTTCCTCCTCCGACAATTTTTTTGCACCCACCGCAATTTTTAAACCAACACCCAGGAAAGCAGTCATCTATTCTGCTATCTTTCCTGGGTTAGGTCAGGTATATAATCGTAAATACTGGAAGCTTCCCATCCTTTATGGTGGTTTTGTGGGGTTCACCTACGCTATAACCTGGAACAATGGCTATTATCGCGATTATCTTGGAGGATACCAGGATATTATGGATGACAACCCTGATACCAACCGGTGGCACAAAATGCTTCCCTACGGACGTGATCCTGAAACGATTGATGTGAAGTGGTTTACGGATGTACTCCAAAAAAGAAAAGACTATTACCGTTACTATAGAGATTTGAGTGTAATTGGTACAGTCGCGCTCTACATGATTGCCATGGTTGATGCTTATGTTGATGCACAGTTGTTCGATTTTGATATGAGTCCTGATTTGTCGATGCGCGTGGAACCCTCAATAATCAAAGAAGGGTACCCCGGTTTTAACAACAGTTCATCCTATGGTTTACAACTAAGTTTTAATTTTTAAATGGATTTTTCTCCATCTCTGCGGGCAAACGCATAAAGAGCAGGGATGGTGCGGATAAAATATTATTGAATGAAAAAAGTGATTATACTTACACTATTATACCTGTCAATCGGAACGCATTTGTTGGCACAGGAAACTCAACAAACCACGGTTGAGGAGATCAGAGATAACTCAATTGTCTATCCCGAAAGCATGACGAAGCAGCTCAGTGAGTTGTTGAAAACCTGGCAGATTGATCTTTCAAAAGCCGAAGTAGAATGTGAAAGAGGTATCAACGTGGTGTTTCATGATTCTGTTTATCTGAAAAGGTTGCATCGTATGCCCACTGAGATGGAGCTCTCATTCAACAGTGTTGTGAAATCTCATATCGAAATGTATGCTAACAGAAGACGAGAGCAGGTCAGCTATATGCTTGCACTGGGCGACTACTATTTCCCCATGTTTGAACAGGCATTAGACAGACAGGGCATGCCGCTGGAGTTAAAGTACCTGCCGGTGATCGAGTCTGCGCTGAATCCGGTGGCTGTATCACGCGTGGGAGCTACCGGGTTGTGGCAGTTTATGATGCGTACCGGCAAGGGATACGGGCTTGAGGTGAACAGTCTTGTAGATGAACGACGCGATCCTTATAAGGCCACGGAAGCTGCGGTGCGTTATCTGAAAGATCTATATGCCATTTACAGTGACTGGAATCTTGTGATTGCTGCTTATAATTGTGGCCCTGGAAATGTGAATAAAGCTATTGCCAGAAGTGGCGGTAAGCGTGATTACTGGCAGATTTACTACCATCTGCCGCGTGAAACGAGGGGTTATGTGCCTGCTTTTATCGCCGCCAATTACATCATGAGTCATTATGCCGACCATAAAATCTGCCCGGCACACGCTTACAACACCACAACAGCTTTAGATACCGTGCATGTGAATGAGCGGATACATCTCGAGCAGATTGCCGGGGTGCTGGATCTCTCGCTTAGTGAACTGAGGAGACTGAATCCACAGTTCAAAAAAGATGTGATCCCGGGTGACTCCAAAGCGTATGCGCTGGTACTGCCTTCTGAAAAGATGTATACTTTTATCGATAAGAGCGATGAGATCATGAATTACAACAGAAGTAGTTATCTGACACACAGGGCAAACACGGATGCTTATTTAAATGGTACAGCAACAACACAATCAGGAAATACGACAAATATATATTATCGGGTGAAAAAAGGAGATAATCTCTCCATCATAGCACGACGGAACCGGATTACTTTGTCTCAGCTTAAATCGTGGAACGGACTGAGATCGAACACGATTGGTGTGGGCAAAAGACTGGTCGTGGGTAAAGAGGCAGTAGCACTACCTAAAACGGAACCAGTTAAACAGATGGCACAAAATACAGAGGGTGGTTCAACAGGTGAAACAGAGACAGTGAATCAATTTTACCGGGTGAGGAAAGGTGATACACTGGGCAAGATTGCACAGAGAAATGGAGTGCGTGTTACACAGCTTCAGACATGGAA
>JAAYGM010000050.1 GCA_012727735.1 Bacteroidales bacterium
GTCAGCAGGTTCTTCATCAGTCCCTCGGGGATGGTCAGCACCACCTCTTCACCCTCACGCAGCACGGTCACCTCATCGGCATCTGCAATATCGAGCAGGGTGCGCACACCAAAGCGGTCCAGCTCCTTCTCATCGGCCATCAGCAGTATGTCGCCATCCTGAAAGCCCGCATTACGGGCGGCCTGACTGAACTCCATACCCTGGGTCACGTTCTTCAGCGGCAGGTAGGTGTCGTTCCATGCGAAGAGCACCATCGAGTAGATGAAGAAAGCGAGCAGCAGGTTGAACACCACACCGGCGATCATCACCAGCAGGCGTTGTCCGGCCGGCTTGGAGCGGAACTCCCATGGTTGTGCCGGCAGTGCCATCTGCTCTTTGTCCATCGACTCATCAATCATACCCGATATCTTCACATAACCACCCAGCGGCAGCCAACCGATACCATATTCAGTCTCACTTCTTTTGGGTTTATATCTGAAAAGCGCGAAGCCGGCATCGAAGAAGAGGTAGAATTTCTCCACCCTGATCTTGAACAATCGCGCGAAGATGTAATGCCCGAACTCATGTACGATGACCAGTATCGAGAGACTCAGGATAAGTTGTAGCGCCTTGATTAAAAAAATTTCCATTCTATTTTGATCTGTTGAATTATTGATTTATTATTTCGTAAATATGCCAATGTGTAAATGTGCCAATTTGCTAATGAATCAGCTGCATGGTGATCTCACGCGCCTGGGCATCGGTCTGGATATAGTCATCGAGCGAGGGTGACTGCACGAACCATGCTTTCTGCATTGTCTCTGCTATCAGGTGGCTCATCTGCCTGTAGCCTATGCGCTCCTCCAGGAAGAGCTGCACCGCCACCTCATTGGCCGCGTTGAGGATGCAGGGCATGTTTCCCCCGCTCTCCACAGCGGCGTAGGCGAAGTTGAGGTTGGGGAACTTCTCCCTGTCGGGCTTCTCAAAGGTGAGCTGCGACAACGCAAAAAAGTCGAGCGGCAGGATATCAGACCTGAGCCGCTCAGGATAGGAGAAGGCGTATTGTATGGGCATCCGCATATCGGGCTGTCCCATCTGCGCCATCACCGAGCGATCCTCGAACTGCACCATGGAGTGAATGATCGACTGCGGGTGCACCAGCACCTCAATCTGCGAGGGCTCCACACCAAAGAGCCATTTGGCCTCAATCATCTCGAACCCTTTGTTCATCAGCGTGGAGGAGTCGATGGTTACCTTCTCGCCCATGTGCCAGTTAGGATGTGCCAGCGCCTGTGCTCTGGTCACGCTCTCCAGCTGTTCGCTGCTGAAGGTGCGGAAAGGACCACCCGAGGCGGTGAGTAGTATCTTCTCTATCCTGTTCTCCCCCTCGCCGTTCAGGCACTGGAAGATGGCGGAGTGTTCCGAGTCGACCGGCAGCACTGCCGTCCTGTGCTTCAGCGCCAGCGAGGTGATCAGCTCACCTGCCACCACCAGCGTCTCCTTGTTTGCCAGAGCGATCGCCTTGCCGGCACTGATCGCCTCAATGGTGGGCTTCAGGCCGGAGAAACCGACCATCGCCGTGAGCACCATATCGATATTTTCGTCCTGCACCACCTCTCCAATAGCGCTGCTACCGCACCACACCTTGATGGGCAGGTCGCTCAGGGCAGCCTTCAGCTGCTCATATTTTTGTTCGTTCGCAATCACCACCACCTCGGGCATAAAACGGCGTGCCTGCGCAATGAGCAGCTCTACCCTGTTGTTGGCCACCAGCGCGTAGGCCTCAAACCTGTCGGGGTAGGCCGCGATCACATCCAGTGCCTGCGTCCCGATGGAGCCGGTGGAACCTAAGATTGCTATGTTTCGTTTTTTCACTTCCATTCAGGTGGTGTTGAGCGATAATTTCATGCAAAGATAATAAAAAACGGGCTGATTTTGACTATGCTCAAACGGTGTTATTGCTACCCGGGTATAAATCAGCTATTTTCTGTAATGCCTCTTCGATGCTGCGGGTGACGACAGCCTGCCCTCCCTGCCGGATGACCCAGCAGCTGTTCTCCTCATCGACAAACAGCTCAAGCGGTGCATCGGGTGCAATCCTGTAGCCTTTGCGGGAGAGCGCCTTGGTGGTCCAGCGGGCCATCAGCCCGTTGGGATGCTGCACACGTGTCGCGATGGTCTTATCCAGCTGCTTCTGTACAATAAAGCTGCCATACTCCTTGTCAAACTCGTAGGAAGGATGACGAAAAACAGTGTCGAAGCTGCCGTTGAGGACCATATCTTCCGGCACCCCCACGGTGACACCCTTCTCCTTCTGCATGAGCCACAGCTTGTCGGCGACCTGCATGGCTGTCTCCAGCTCATGGGTGGAGATGAAGATGGTCTTCCCGGTCTCACGTGCCAGCTTCTGAAGCAGAAGGAGTATATTGATACGGTTGGGCAGGTCAAGGTGCGAGGTGGGCTCATCGAGCAGGATAACCGGTGTGTTCTGCGCCAGTGCGCGGGCAATGAAGACCCGCTGGCGCTCACCGTCGGAGAGCTCGTGGATGTTCCTCTCCTCAAATCCGCCGAGGTAGGTCATCTCTATTGCCCGGCTGATGATCCGGTTATCCTCATCCGTGAGGCTCCCCAGCCACCCGGTGTAGGGGTCGCGCCCGATAGATATCAGCTCTCTCACGGTGAACGATGCCACCGATTGCTGCTCCGTGAGCACCACGGAGAGGAGCATCGCCCTCTTTTTAGGCGATATATCAGACAGGTTCACACCATTGAGTGTGATCACTCCCTGATAGATGGGTTGTAATGAAGCGATGGAGCGCAGCAGGGTAGATTTTCCGCAGCCGTTCTTTCCGATCAGGGCGATCAGCTCTCCCTCATGCGCTGTGAGAGAGAGGTCGGACTGCACAATATTTGGTTTTTTAGGGGCAGGATATCCAATGCTTACGTGAGCGAGTTGAAGAAAAGGCATGTTTCTATTTCGGTTTCGGCGGAGCGCTCCTTTCCGGTTCACTCATCGGTCAGTCCTTCGGGAAGGTACATTTCGATTATTTTGTTCTCTTCATCTATCGCAGCAATAAAATCATCCGTGGCAGGTATCAGATGCTCTCTCTCATCGCTCTTCACGATAAAAAGGATGTTCTGCGTTGAATCATCCACCTCTTCGATGATTCCGAGGTTCACGCCATGCTGATCCACGATGGTGTATCCGACGAACCAATTCCAGTCGCCCCGGTCCGGCTCCTGCGACAGGATCACCTGTTCGCGCGGCAGGTAGACATCGAGGTTGACGTAGCGTGAGGCACTCTTCTCATCGTTCACATCGGCGAACTTCACCCTGGCAGAGACGTTCGTGGAGAAGGTGAACTCCTCCAGGAAGAAGGGTACGGGAAGACCGTCGATCTCAAGAAAATAAAATTCTGTGTCGAGCTCAGCATACTCAGCTTGATGAAAGAGCACGATGATCTCGCCCTTAATCCCATATGGCTTCTGCGTTCGTCCGACCTGAAGAATATCTTTTTCTGAAATCATCTCTTTTTATTTTCTGCGTTGATATTTGATGTTCTTAAGCTTATCACGGTTGCCGTTCAGCTTCACCTCGGGGATGGTATAGCTGTCGGTTGTGTACACGATCTTACCTCCCGAGAGCTCTTTCATATCATAGAAGATCTTCTCGTCATCGGCCTCTTTGTTCCACTGTGAGTAGGATTTCTTCATCTGGTTCAGCAGCATCTTCTGCAGATGTTCTCTCTTAGACCCCTCCTCCATACTGGCGGCAACCAGCACCATCTTCTCCAGGATCTTACCGTAATGACGGTACTTCATGGTCGGCCTGCTATAGTCGAGATGACCCGGTGCAGAGAAGAGATCCTCCTTCTTGATCACTTCGTAGGGGTAATCAATCTCCAGCTTGAAATCGGACATGATGGCCAGATGATCCCAGAGGATATGCTTGAAGTTATTGACATCACGGAGGTGGGGGAACATGTTGCCCATCACATCGATGACGGTATAGGCACATTTCCGCCTCTCTGCCGCATCCTTGATCGCCACGCAGTGGTCTACCATATTCTGGATATTACGGCCATATTCGGGAAGCACCAGCTTCTCCTTCTGTGTATTGTATTGCATTTGTCTCTCTTCCATATTTTTTTTCTGTTTGTTCTTTGTCAGTTGTCAGTAGTCAGTAGTCAGTTCTGAGCTCTTAATTTTTTAACTTTTAATTCTTCATTCTTCATTTCCCCTTCCTACCTCAGCTTCAGCAGGTCGCCCTCCTCGGGTATGTACGCGTAACTCTTCTTGTTCAGCCGGTAGAGGTTCCTCATCCTGAGACCATACTTCTGCGAGATGCTGTACATCGATTCACCCACCTGCACCGTGTGGAACGCATAGGGCTTGTCGGCGCGCGCCTTTTTCTTCTGGAAGTAGACGATATCGCCCTCACTCAGCGGGAAGTCTTCAGGCACCTCGTTGAACCTCAGCAGATCCTCCACCTTAAAGCCGAACTCCTGCGCGATGCCGGCGTAGCTGTCCCCGTTGACCGCCTCCACGTAGACCAGTCCATGGGTGATGTAGGGCTGGTGGGTCCATGTCATCCGCGCTGTTTCCAGCCTGCGCCGCTCATCACGCTCGCGGCGGCTCACACCCTTGCGGTATTTCTTGTCATCGAAGCGATAGAGCTCGTAATCCTCTATCAGCTTGATCAGCTTGTTGGCATAAGCCCTGTCGGTGGCATAACCCGATTTCTGCAACCCTCTGGCCCACCCTTTGTAGTCGGTGACGGACAGCGCAAAGAGCGCACTGTAGCGGCCGCCGTTGACCAGAAAGAGGGAGTGATCCTCATAGGAGTCCTCCACGCGGGCATACTTGCGGAAACAATCGTTCGGCGTATCATCGGCGGCATAGACCGACGGCCCTTTCCAGCCGCGGTGGCATTTAATGCCGAAGTGATTGTTGGAGCGCCGTGCCAGGTCGCTCATCCCTGCACCCGACTCCAGTATCCCCTGTGCCAGGGTGATGGATGCGGGGATCCCGTAGCGTTCCATATGCGTTATTGCCAGATCACTGTATCTCTCTGTATATGCTTCGTAGGTGCTCACCCTGGCTTGTCCGCAAAGATCTGCCGGGACAAATAATGATGCAAGAACGACAAAGAACAATAAAATATATATATATTTGCGATTCAAAATCAATATTACATTATGAGAGAAATCAATTTAACCACAAAGATAGGTGTTTATCTGTTAGAGGAATGCTCTGATGTGGAAAAAAATTTGATCGAAGCAGCAAAAAGTGCCACAAAAAGAGCATATGCTCCCTATTCCGGGTTCAATGTCGGCGCAGCGGTATTGCTCGGCAACGGAGAGATCATCTCAGGAAATAACCAGGAGAATGCGGCCTACCCGTCAGGTCTCTGCGCGGAGAGGACGACGGTCTTTTTCGCCAACGCTTCTTTTCCCGACCAGAAGATTGAGGCAATCGCTGTTGCTGCCTGGCACAACGGCCGTTTCACCAGTGACGCCATCACCCCCTGCGGTGCTTGCCGCCAGGTGCTGCTGGAGACGGAGAACCGTTTCGGGACAGCCATGAGGGTACTGATGTACAGCGAAGAGGGTGTATACGTGATGGAGAGCGTAAAGGATCTCTTACCCCTCAGCTTCGGGGATGAGATGCTGAAATAAGCAAACGGGCCACTCTTTCAGTGAATGAGCTGGCAGAGGCAATTGTTTCTGCGCCTTAAAAGGAGGCTTCATAAAGGGTGACCAGATACCACTTCCTGTCGATCAGCGTAAAGTAATAATCGGCATAGATACCATTGTTGATACCACGGATCTCCACCACGGCCGTATCATTCCTGTAACGGACAACCTGATAATACTGGTCAAAGGGGCGTGTCAGGTAGGTGCTGTCGTAAGTGAGATCGAGCGGCTCCCAATCATATTTGCCGATCGACTCTTTCGTAGGAGCCATACCCACATCACTCATATCGGGTATGATCACACTGATCGGAAATTTAATCCGTCTGAGCTGGAACGACTCGTCGTTGCTGAATTGCTCCACAAACGCGCTAAACTCCTCTTCCTCATCGGCCTCCGGTGTAACCACAACGACCTCATCTTCGACGCCGGGCTCACGATCTCCCGTTTCATCGGTAGCTGTTCCCCGATCCTTACCGCCACCCTGCGAACAGGAGATAAGCAACATAACTGAGAGGCTGAAAAAAAGAAGTGTTTTAAATTTCATTCGTCTGTTTTTGTAACTGGTTATCACAAAGGTACAAAAAAAGCTGAAAACCAAACAGTAATGCAATCTTTTTTGCTTTAACCCGATTCTTCGGCAATCAC
>JAAYGM010000051.1 GCA_012727735.1 Bacteroidales bacterium
GTACGTACCGCATCCATGGCGGTGTTGCCGCCACCGATCACGGCTACCCTCTGCCCCTGGTAGACGGGGGTGTCACTCTCCGGATCGGCTGCCTGCATGAGGTTCACACGTGTGAGGTACTCGTTGCACGACATGATACCAATGAGGTTCTCTCCGGGGATGTTCATAAAGTTAGGCAGTCCGGCACCGCTGCCAATGAAAATACCTTTAAAGCCTTCCTCTCTGAGATCATCCTGTGAGATGGTTTTTCCTACAATGCAATTGGTCTCGAACTTGACCCCCATCTTCTTCAGTCCATCAATCTCGATATCCACGATATCGTTGGGCAGCCTGAATTCGGGGATACCGTAACGGAGCACTCCTCCCAGCTCGTGCAGTGCTTCATAGACGGTGACATCATACCCCAGCTTCACCATATCACCGGCAAAGGCCAGCCCTGCCGGCCCGGAGCCTACCACGGCAATCCTGATGCCGTTGGCGGGTGCTGTCTCAGGAACGGAGATATTGCCGCTCATCCTTTCATAGTCGGCCGCAAACCGCTCCAGGTGACCTATTGCAATGGGTTCTTTCTTCAGCTTCAGTGTGTAGAAACATTTGCTCTCACACTGCCGCTCCTGGGGGCATACACGTCCGCAGACGGCAGGTAGTGCACTGGTCTCTTTCAGCGTTCTGGCTGCTTCCAGGTAATCACCGCGCTCAATGTTCTTGATGAACTTGGGGATGTTGATCTCTACGGGACACCCCGTGATGCAGGTAGGATCCACACAGTCGAGACAGCGATGTGCTTCGTTTACCGCCATCTCTTCTGTCAACCCCTTGTTTACTTCGTCGTAAGTGTGACTGCGCACCGCGGGATCCACCTCCGGCATCTTCACCCGGGGTATCACTGTACGATCTTTGTTCTTCATCGATTTGCGCAACGACTCACGCCATTGCTGTGCCCGTTCCGTCTGTAAATAATCACTCATAATAAGTTCTCTATAATCACTGTTTTAATAACCCAAAACCTTTGATGAAGCGCTGAAAAACGCTGGCTGGTCAATTATACGCTTTCAGGCGCATCAGCATCTCATCGAAATCTACCAGGTGTGCATCGAACTCAGGTCCGTCGATGCAGACAAATCTTGTTTTGCCGCCCACGGTAACGCGGCAGGCACCGCACATGCCGGTACCATCTACCATGATGGTGTTGAGCGATGCAACCGTGGGTACTTCATATTTTTTCGTCAGTAATGACACAAATTTCATCATGATGGCAGGACCGATGGTCACGCAGAGATCTACTTTCTCGCGCTGTATCACCTTTTCCACTCCGTTGGTGATCAATCCTTTTTCACCGTATGAGCCGTCATCGGTCATAATGATCACCTCATCGGAGTGACGGCGTACCTGATCCTCCAGGATGATCAGCTCTTTCGACCGGGCAGCCAGTACGGAGATGACCCTGTTGCCCGCATTCTTCATCGCCTCGATGATGGGCAGCATGGGTGCGACACCCACACCACCTCCGGCACAGACCACCGTGCCGAAATGCTCAATGTGCGTGGCTTTGCCCAGGGGACCGACCATGTCGGTGATGTAGTCGCCCACCTCCAGCTGACAGACTTTCTCTGATGATTTGCCTACCCGCTGTATGACCAGCGTGATGGTTCCCTTTTTCGGATCGGCTTCAGCGATGGTGTAGGGTACACGTTCTCCCTTTTTTCCTACGCGCAGGATGACGAAATGGCCGGCTTTGCGGCTTTTTGCGATCAAAGGTGCCTCCACCTCGAAACGTACTACCTTCTCAGATAAATTCTCTTTCCCAATAATTTTGTTCATAATGATTGCAGGGTCTGTGTTAATTAAGATAACCCATTTGGATACACAGGTACAAAATTAAACATTTTTTTCCTCTTTTGCTTATAAACAGTCATTCTTTTAACCCCTAATTGGTTGGGATGAATCATCACTATTGCCGGGACAGTTGCATGACTTACATAGAATAATGCGCTTTCTGCAGCTTTCAGATCAATTCCTTCCGGCCCATCTGCAATATTATTTGTGTCGGTTAAACTTTTTGACTAAATTTGCGTCTTAATGAACCGGGATCACTTTTGTATCCTTTCAGATAAATAATGGGGCTGTTTGGCTTTGACAGCGGGCAGGAGAGGTTTGTAAGCATGCAGTGCGTTGGCGGTTAGCACTTTAATCACAAGCGTCAACCATTTAACTGGCAACAACAATTACGCTCTTGCTGCTTAATCGAAGTTTAGTAGATTAAGCTTAATCCCGTCACAGGTGGCGGGACAAGACATCACCCGGAAGCTCTGGCTTCGAAGCGTTCCGATTAGGTGGTGCAGGTATATCGGAGATAGGAGGGGTGACGCTTCGGCGCTTTTCCGAAATTAAGAAGATAAGGATTGAGTATGGTGTCTTCAGTCGCGCTCACTCCCGACAATTAAAATGAAGATAAGCA
>JAAYGM010000052.1 GCA_012727735.1 Bacteroidales bacterium
AAAGAGAACCATATCGCGGTCATTGTAACAGAATCGACAATGTTCGAAGTGTCTGGTAAACTTTATCAGCAGGGTCTTGAACCGGTGTACCGATGAGGATGAGTTACAACATAGAGGGGGGTGACTTCAGCGCTGCAGGGCGTGCCAGCTCAGAAGTGAAGAGGACGTTGAAGCAGTTCAACATCTCACCGCTTGTGCTACGCAGAATTGCGGTTGCACTGTATGAAGCCGAGATGAACGTGGTGGCACATGCCCGGAATGGTGCCATGCAGGTGGATATTCAACCTCACTACATCAGTGTGGTGATTGAAGATGAGGGGCCCGGTATTGAGGATATTGCCAGGGCAATGGAAGAGGGTTTTTCCACCGCCACGGATGAAGTCCGCCAAATGGGCTTCGGTGCCGGGATGGGGTTACCCAACATCAAGAAAAACAGCGATAGGATGATGCTCACCTCTACACCCGGTGTGGGAACACGACTTGAGTTAACAGTGAATTTCTAAAGCAGGCTTAAAGCCTTCAGGACTATGGTGAAAGACAGAAACTACAGACACTCCATTCAGATCGACAGAGACAAATGTATCGGTTGCTCACACTGTATGCGTGTCTGTTCCACCCAGGCGATCCGTATAGTGGAGGGGTTTGCCTCTATCAGTCCGGAGCGATGCGTGGATTGTGGTGAGTGTTACCGTGTCTGTCCCCAGCGTGCGATCTATGCAAAGGATGATGGTCTGGCCTCGGTTCATGACAATGCCTGCAGGATTGCGCTCGTCCCTTCCGTATTTATCGGTCAGTTTCCCTCTGAATATTCTGCTACGCAGGTGCTGAAAGCGGTGAAAGCGGTGGGTTTTGATGAGGTGTTCGAAGTGGAGCAGGCGGTCGATTTTATGAAAGAGGCTTATAGGGCTATGGAGCAAAAGGATCACTTGCGGCCGCTGATCAGCTCTTACTGTCCCGCTGTCGTGCGGCTGATACAGGTACAGTATCCCTCGCTCACCCATCATATTATGCTGCTGAAGGCGCCGCATGACATTGCAGCGCTCTATCTCCGCCTGGCGAAAGAGAAGGAGGGGCTTGATTCCGGAAAGATATTTATCTACTATGTCACTCCCTGTGCGGCCAAGATTGTAGCGGCACGTGCTCCCGTGGGTGAGTCGGTGTCGCCCATCGATGGCACCATCAATATGACAGAGATGTACAACAGAGCTTCCCGGATATTGTGGGGTGAGAAGAACCCCGGCCTGCACAAGACCACCGCCAATATGAGTCCCGATTCGGTCAACTGGTCGCTCTCGGGCACGGAGAAGCACTACTTCACCGGCAGAAGCCTCGCCATTGACGGGATGGAGAATGTGATCGAGTTTCTGGAGAAGCTGGAGTCGGGGCATATTGCCGATATCGACTTTCTGGAGATGCGTGCCTGCGACCAGGGGTGTGCGGGAGGTATCCTCTGTCCCGGCAATCGTTTCCTGACGGTGGAGAGGCTGGAGCAGCGGCAGAAGAAGCTGCAGCGACTGAAAGAGAGGGATCACGACAGGGTAGACAACCCGTTGATGGCGTACAGTGAGACGCTTCACTCCCTTTCAGGTGTCGAGCCGGTCTATCCGCGTGACGGGCTGCTGCTGGACGATGATATGGAGAAAGCACTTGTCAAGTTACAACGGATAAAAAAACTTCTGACCTATTTCCCCGGGTTCGATTGCGGTGCCTGTGGTGCACCCAGCTGCAGGAGCCTGGCCGAAGATATTGTGAAGGGGAGGGCTAGCATCTCTCATTGTGTATTTGTACAACGTGTGATGGAAAAGAATTATAAATTGAGTCCTGATCAGGCTTTCATCGTCATTGAGAAGATATGGGGCAAGGATAGGCTCAATAAATACAACGATTCAAATGCAAACGACGCTTAAGCAACTGGTTGAAGAACTGAATTTTGAATGCCTCTCGGGTAAAGCCTGTCTGGAGCGGCCAGCGCACGCGGCATACGCCTCCGATCTGTTGAGTGATGTGATGGGCAAGGCGCAGGCTGGCATGCTGTGGGTCACCTCACAGGTACATAAGAATATCGTGGCGGTGGCCTCACTCAAGGAGTTGAGTGCGATCATCGTCGTGAATGAGCGCAGGATAGACCCGGAGGTGCTGGCACATGCCGAAGGGGAGGAGGTGGTGATCATCGCTTCAGGGCTGCCTGCCTTTGAGACTACAGGTATGCTGTATAAGTACCTGGAGAAAGTGAAAAGTGAAGAATGAAAAGTGAAGAGTTCATATTTCGCAGTTTAAGGTTTCGATGTTTCAAAGTTTTAGATGATCGCTGACAACTGACAACTTAAAAACAGACCGCTGCTCGCACAAAGCTTGCTTCTAAAGAGCTTGTAGCTTGTAACCTACAGCTTATAGCTTACAGCTAATCGCTAATTGCTCAAAAACTGACCACTGACCACATGAATTGGTATAACGCTGATCTGCATATTCATACCTGTCTCTCTCCCTGCGGGGATCTGGAGATGAGTCCGCGAAACATCATCCGTTCCGCGAAGGAGAAGGGGTTGCATATCATCGCCATCACCGATCACAACAGCACCCGGAACGTGCAGGTATGCATTAACATCGGCAGCAGAGAGGGCCTCTACGTGATTCCCGGATGTGAGGTGAATACAGTTGAGGAGATCCATTGTCTCTGCTATTTTCCACATCTGCAGGCGATGGAGCTGTTTCAGCGCTATCTGGATGAGCGGATGACCGATATGCTGAATAACCCTGAACTTTTCGGCTATCAGGTGGTGGCAGATGAGAATGATAACATCGTCGGCGAAGAGGAGCGGTCGCTCTTTATGGGGATCAGTGACAGTATCGGGGAGGTGGAGAAGCAGGTGCATCTTCTGAACGGGATATTCGTGCCTGCGCATATCGACCGGCAGAAGAACGGCGTGCTTAGTCAACTGGGGTTTATCCCCGTAGATCTCTCCTATGAGGCGCTGGAGGTGTCACGGCGGACCACCCCCGCAGCATTCGTGAAGGTCCACCCTGAGCTGACGGAGAAGCGTTTCCTGCAAAGTTCGGATGCGCACTATCCGGAACATATCGGATCGGTACATACCCGTTTCTATATGGAGAAGCCCGATTGGTATCATTTCAGGTCGGCACTGCGTTCCTCGCAGTTCGAAACATGGAATGTGCAACCGGAAAAGAGGAAGAGCTATGATTGATCTGGCAATGCATATGATGGATATCGTTCAGAACGCCATTCGCGCCGGAGCGGGAAGGATCGGGATCTATTTTGTCGAGAGCAACGAAAAGACTATGCTATTGTTCCGTGTGACGGATGATGGCAGCGGCATGAGTGAAGCAGGTCTGGAGAAGGTTGACGATCCCTTCTTCACGACGCGCACCACGCGGAGGGTTGGGCTGGGGGTGCCTTTCCTGAAGATGACCTGCGAGCAGGCGGGAGGCTTCCTGAAGGTGCTGTCTGCCGAGGGCAGGGGCACAACGATAGAGGCGGTTTACCGTACCGATCATCCCGATTGTCTGCCTCTGGGCGATATCGCGGGTTATCTCACGTTGTTGCTGAAGGCGAATCCCGCTATCAGCTTCCGGTTCCTCTACAAGTTGGATGAGTCTGAATTTTCGCTGGACTCAGAGGCATTGAAAGCAGAGGGGATAGCACTGCAGCAGGCTGAGATGCTCACGACGGTGAGGCAGTACATCCGGGAAAACCTGCAGGCACTGCAGAGAGATCGCTCCGCAGAGAGTTATCTCTGCTAAAACATGAAAATGAAGATAAATAGAATAAATAGTACAAGTTCGCGGGCAAGGGGTAACCCGCTAAAAATCGAATGTTTTATATTTAACTGTATACATATTGCAGGTATTGATGCAAATGTTGAATAAATCAGATACAAATAATATTTAAAACCATGTGAATGATGAATCAGATGACCGGAATCAAAACACTCGCCGACCTGAAAAAGAAACAGGAGGAGGTGAGAGCACGTATTAACCTCAGGGATAAAGCAGAAAACCCTGAATCGCTGGTGCAGGTGAAGGTAGCGATGGCAACCTGTGGTATCGCTTCGGGTGCGAAGGAGGTGATGGAGTTTTTCGTGGAGGAGCTTGATAAACGCAGTATTGATGCTGTTGTCACGCAGACAGGCTGCATGGGTTACTGCTTTGCTGAGCCTACCGTGGAGATCACACTGCCAGGGAGGGAGCCCGTAGTCTTCGGGTATGTCAATCCCGCAAAAGCGGATGAGATTATTGAATGTTACATCAAGGATGGTGAGCTGGTGGATGGCATTATCCCGCAAAATTACGATACCATATAAACACAAATTAACCTAAAACATTCTTTTTATGAGCCAATACAAAATGCATGTGCTCGTCTGTGCCGGCACAGGCTGTCACTCATCAGAAAGCAATCTGGTGTATGAGATGCTGCGCGACGAGGTGGAGAGAAAAGGACTGGGCAGGGAGGTACAGATTATCAGTACCGGCTGTTTCGGCTTTTGTGAAAAAGGACCTATCGTCAAGATCCTGCCCGATAACACGTTCTACACACAGGTGAAGCCTTCTGACGCCAGGGAGATCGTGGATGAACATGTGATCAAGGGACGTAGCGTTCACCGGTTGCTTTACACCGATCCGGAGACGATGGAGCATGTCCTGGATTCCAAACATATGGGCTTCTACAAGAAACAACTACGCATCGCACTACGTAATTGCGGTACGATTGATCCGGAGAACATCGATGAGTCGATCGCACGCAATGCCTACCAGGCGCTGGGCAGGGTGCTGACCGAATATTCACCGCAGGATACCATTGAGATCATCAAGCGGTCGGGCCTGCGCGGCCGCGGAGGTGCCGGCTTCCCCACCGGATTGAAGTGGGAGATCGCAGGCAGGAATGAAGCCGACCAGAAGTATGTGGTGTGCAATGCCGATGAGGGTGATCCGGGTGCTTTCATGGACCGATCCATCCTAGAGGGAGACCCTCATTCGGTGCTGGAGGCGATGGCTATCTGCGGCTACTGTATTGGTGCCACGAAAGGGCTGGTCTATATCCGTGCGGAGTACCCGCTTGCGATCAGACGGCTGAAGACAGCTATTGCCCAGGCACGAGATTATGGGCTGCTGGGAGAAAATATTCTCGGCACCAGCTTCAGCTTTGATGTCAGCATGAAGTATGGCGCCGGTGCTTTTGTCTGCGGTGAGGAGACGGCCCTTATCCACTCTATGGAAGGAAAAAGGGGGGAACCCTCCAATAAACCGCCTTTCCCCGCACAGAGCGGTTATCTTGGTAAACCGACCAATGTAAATAACGTGGAGACACTGGCCAACGTGCCGGTGATCATCTTGAAGGGGGCCGACTGGTTCTCTGCTATCGGCACCGAAAAATCGAAAGGGACAAAAGTGTTTGCCCTTGCAGGGAAGATCAATAATGTGGGGTTGATAGAGGTGCCGATGGGTATCACTCTTCGTGAGATCATCTACGAGATTGGTGGAGGCATCAAGAACGGGAAGAAGTTCAAGGCGGTACAGACCGGGGGGCCGTCGGGTGGCTGCCTGACGGAAGAGCACCTCGACACTCCTATCGACTACGAAAGCCTTACCGCTGCCGGCTCCATGATGGGCTCGGGCGGGATGATCGTGCTGGATGAGGATGATTGTATGGTCTCGGTAGCCAAATTTTTCCTCGGTTTCACCGTGGAGGAGTCGTGCGGGAAATGTGCCCCCTGCCGCATAGGGAACAAGCGCCTTCATGAGACATTGACCAAGATCACCGAAGGCAAAGGTACGCAGGAAGATATTGAGAAGCTGCGGAACCTGGGTAGTGTGATCAAAGATACTTCGTTATGCGGCCTCGGACAGACATCACCCAATCCGGTGCTCTCCACGCTCGATAATTTCATGGATGAGTACCTGGAGCATGTGCATGAGAAAAAATGCCGCTCGGGACAATGCCGCAGCCTGCTCTATTATGTGATCTCAGCCGATGATTGCATCGGTTGCATGGCATGCAAGCGTGTCTGTCCCACACACGCCATCAGCGGCGAGAAGAAAGAGGTGCATGTGATCAATCAGGAGATATGCATCAAGTGTGGTGCCTGCATGGAGAAATGCCAGTTCGATGCCATCAGCCTCCTGAACGACTACCCCAGAGTGGCGGTAGCAATTAACAATTAATAACTGACAACTAAGAATACAACATATGATCACATTGACAATAGATAAGAAAAAGGTGGAAGTGGAGAAGGGAACTACCATCTTAAAGGCTGCCCGCAAGGTGGGCATTGAGATACCTACATTGTGCCATTTCGAATTGTGCGACATGGGTATAGAGAACAAGCCCGGGGGATGCCGTATATGCGTCGTGGAGGTTGAGGGACGTCGTAACCTGGCGCCATCCTGCATGACCCAGGCTGAGGAGGGGATGGTGATTAAAACACACAACATACGTGTGCTGAACGCACGCACCACGGTGCTCAAGCTGATCATTTCCGACCACCCGTTCGACTGCCTTGTCTGCGCCAAGTCGGGACAATGTGAGCTGCAACATCTCGCAACACAGTTCGGTATCCGTAGTCTGCCTTACGAAGGTGAGCAGTCGCATTACCGGAAAGATACCTCACCCTCCATCATCCGCGATGTGGACAAGTGCATCATGTGTCGCCGCTGTGAGATGATGTGCAACGAGGTGCAGACCGTTGGTGCGCTCTCTGCCGTCAACCGTGGCTTTATGTCGGTGGTGGCACCTGCTTTTGAGATGAACCTCGAGGACTCACCCTGCACCTACTGCGGGCAGTGTGTCTCTGTCTGTCCCACCGGCGCACTCACGGAGGTGGATCATACCAACGATATCATTCGTGCGTTGACAGATCCAACCAAGACGGTCGTCGTGCAGACAGCGCCGGCCGTGCGTGCTGCGCTGGGAGAGGAGTTCGGCCTGGAGCCGGGGACACTGGTGACCGGGAAGATGGTCGCAGCACTGCGTGAGCTGGGGTTCGATTATGTGTTCGACACCGATTTCAGTGCCGACCTCACCATCATGGAGGAGGGGACGGAGCTGTTGCAGCGTATCCGTGGTCATCTGGCAGGCGACCCCGATGTGCGGCTGCCTATTCTCACCTCCTGCTGTCCGGGGTGGGTGAACTTCTTTGAGCACAATTTTCCTGATTTGCTTGATGTGCCCTCTACTGCCAAATCGCCGCAGCAGATGTTCGGCGCCATCGCCAAGTCATACTTTGCCGACAAGATCGGGGTGAAGAGGAAAGAGATGATCGTGGTCTCCATCATGCCCTGCCTGGCGAAAAAATACGAGTGTCAGCGCGATGAGTTCAAGGTGGATGGTAATCCCGACGTAGATTTCTCCATCTCCACCCGTGAGCTGGCAGCGTTCATCAAGAAGGCAAACATCGACTTCCTTAATCTGCCGGAGGAGGATTTTGATGATCCGCTGGGTGAGTCGACAGGTGCCGGTGTCATCTTCGGCAATACGGGTGGTGTGATTGAGGCTGCCTGCCGCACGGCCTATGAGCTGCATACCGGGAAGAAGCTGGAGAGGGTGGCATTCACGGAGTTGCGCGGCATGGAGGGGATACGCTCCGCCACGGTCGATTTTGACGGACTCCCCCTTAATATAGGTATCGCTCACGGGCTGGGTAACGCCCGCAAGCTGCTGGATGATGTGAGAAGCGGTCAATCGGTCTACCATGCCATAGAGATCATGGCATGTCCGGGTGGATGTATCGGCGGCGGTGGTCAGCCTTATCATCACGGTAACAGCGAGATACTCAGCAGGCGTGCTGCTGCCATCTACAGTGAGGATGAGCGCAAGAGCATCCGCAAGTCGCATGAGAACCCATCGATCATCAGGTTGTATGAGGAGTACCTGGGTGAGCCAGGCAGTCATAAAGCACACAGCCTGCTGCATACGGAATATTTCCCTAAGACCAACGGCGTGACCGTGCATTTACAGAGCTAAGTGCAACAGATCTCTGCATCAACCATGCTTATAAGCATGATGATATGTGGATTTCATTCGGCACAAAATAAAAAATAGTATCCTATGAATCAAAAATTAAGCATAGCGCCCGAAGTGTTTACCTATATGGAGAAAGTGACAGGGGCCGACGGTGTTGAGGTGATCGTCAATCTCCCGAAAGAGAAGATTGAGAAAATCAATGATATCTGTCACTCGTTCGATAATGACCCGCGTGAGCTGATCAATGTGCTACACGAGACACAGCACACGTTTGGTTACCTTCCTGCCGAGGTGCAGGATGTGATCGCGCATAACCTGACTCTGCCTGTGGCACATGTCTACGGGGTAGTGACCTTCTACTCCTTCTTCACCATGATCCCCAAAGGGGAGCATCCCATCTCCGTCTGCACCGGCACCGCCTGCTATGTGCGGGGTGCCGAGAAGGTGCTGGATGAGTTCAGGAAAGAGCTGGATATCAAGGTGGGGGAGACCACACCCGATGGCCGGTTCTCCATCAACTGCCTGCGGTGCGTGGGCGCCTGCGGGCTTGCGCCGGTGGTGCTTGTGGGTGAGAAGGTGTATGGGCGCGTCTCTCCCGACGGGGTGAAGTCGATCCTGGAGGAGTATAAAAAATAACCGTGGCGCAATAGGGCTGTCACAACGGGTGCTGCAGTCAGCGTGTGTCAGGGTCTGCTGTCTCCTGCTGAATGGTTGTCCTGGCGGTGTTGCTATAGTGCAGTGAATTACCCTGGAGGAAGTAACCTATCTCATGCCCTATCGCCTTTAACTGCCGGTCGAGGTAGTGCAGCTCCTCTTCGTCGCTGCGGGCTGAGAGGGGCTTGTTCTCATAGAGGAAGTAATCCTCGCGCTGTTTCAGGGGAGTGATATTGGGCATCAGCACGTTGGCGCCGGCAAGGATCGCTTTCTCACGCCCCTCCTTTGCGATGGCCTGCAGTGCCGTGGTGGCGGCGATATTGATATCGGGCATCAGGATGCGCAGCAGTGAGACCATCCTGAGTCCCAGGCTGAGTCGCTCAGAAAGAGGAAGCAGCTGATCGCGGTAAGCCCAGAGGGGGGTGTGTGCATGTTCAATGTAAGGCCCCATGCCGCACATATCGATATCGCACTGCTTCATGAAGAGCAGGTCGTCCGCCAGATCCCCCATTGTTTGAAAAGGCAGTCCGATCATCACGCCTGTGCCTGTCTGGTAGCCTGTTCTGCGGAGTGTCTCCAATGCTTTCAGCCTTCCGGAATAACTGTGCAGTGCATCGTCGGGGTGCAGCCGCTTGTAGAGCTTCTCTGATGAGGTCTCTATGCGCAGGAGGTAACGGTCCGCGCCACTCTCAAACCAGCGGCGGAAGGTCTCTTCGGTCTGCTCACCACAGGAGAGGGTGATGCCTATCTCACTGTTGGTCACTTTTTTTGCCTCTCTGATGATCGTATCGATTTTTTCGATAAATGCTTTCGTGGCAACCTCACCCGATTGTATCGCCACAGAGCCGAACCCCTGCCTGTGTGCACTTCTGACGGCGTGCATCACCTCCTCATGTGTGAGGGTATAACGGTTCGTTTCCCGGTTTGAACGACGGATACCGCAGTAGTAGCAATCTTTCCCGCAAATGTTGGAGAGCTCGATCAGACCACGCAGATAGACCCTGTTGCCCACGTGCTGTTGTTTGATCGCTGAGGCGAAGGCGAACAGCTGTTGCTCCTTCTCTCCCGTGGCGAAGAGAAGATGCACGATCTCCTCTCTTGATAGGTTGCTGCTGAGGGTTGTTTCAATCATTTGCTGCTGCTGTTTCACCCGGGTGGGATCACCCGAAAATTCTTATAGCCCGTTCAAAGATACCATTGAGCCATGCGAGTGTCATGCCGTAGTTGGTCACCGGTATTCCGGCTTTAATAAATGGCCTCAGCCTGTTGGCCAGTTGCTTGCGTGTGACCATACATCCGCCGCACTGAATGACCAAGGCAAACGCTCCAATACTTTCAGGAAGCGGCGATAGGCCGGAGACAATGGAGAAACGGAGGTTTTTCCCGGTATGTTTTTTCAACAGCTCCGGGATCTTCACACGGCCTATATCATCACAACTGGTCTGATGGGTGCAGCTCTCCAGTATCAGGATATGGTCACCATCCTTCAGGTGGGAGAGATGACGTGTACCCTCTTTGAAGAGCGGAAAGTCACCTTTTACCCGTGCGAAGAGAATGCTGAAGCTGGTGAGCGGTATGTTTTCCGGGAGTGTTCCGGCTACATACCCGAAGACCTGACTATCGGTGACAGCCAATGCAGGAGTGATGCCCAGCTTCAGGAAGTCGGCCAGTTCTGTCTCTCTCACCACTACCGTGATACAGTGGTTGTCCAGCGTATCGCGAATCATCTGATTCTGTGGCAGGATCAATCTCCCCTCGGGCGCTTCGCTGTCGATGGGAGTAATCAGCAACAGGATATCCTTCGGTTTCACCAGGTCACCGATAAGCGATGCCTGCTGATGTACTGTCTCGGGGATGATCCGTTTCAGTGCATTGATCAGCTTCTCCTTGTTCACGGAGTGATACGTGTTGAAATCAATGATCTGCGCACTGGTGTGCTGCTTGATGGTAGAGCGGGTGAAAGAGGCGATCTTGTCGATATCATTTTTATTGTGAACGATGAGGTAGGGGACCTCCTGCTCCAAGAACTGACTGATCAGTTTTATTTCGTAATCACCAAACTGATTTCCCGCAATCACCAATATGGCACAATCGACCCTGCTGATTACTTCCACCGATCTTTTGATTTTTTTTAATCCGATTTCTCCAAGATCATCTATTCCGGCAGTATCTACCAGAATGGCAGGTCCGATATCAAATATCTCCACCGACTTTTTTACAGGGTCGGCTGTGGTTCCCGCATAATTGGAAACAATCGCTGTTTCCTGCCCTGTGAGCATGTTGATCAGTGAACTTTTCCCGGTGTTTCTGCGGCCAAAGATGCCTATATGGAGTTGATTGCTGCTCATTGACAAAGATTTATAAAGTGTAGTGTTTGAAGTTTAAAGTTGCATCTTCACTCTTCAATTATTGAAGGTCAAAAGCCGTCCATTGACTGCGAACGACCAGAAGCTGACCGAAACGGAGTGAAGATCCCGAGTTATCGACTCCGCTAAAAATAGAGATCTCTTGTACCCTGTTTGATTTTTTCTATTCTGTCGCGCACCTCAACCTGTATCGTTTCATTGAGATGCTCCATGTTTTTTTCTATCACCCTCCATCCTCTCTCTGCGGTTCCTTCAGGAGCATAGTCGACCAGGTATTCCGCCAGCGTGAGCATGGCATTGGGTGTGCAGAAGCGTTTGATGAAGCCGGGGACGGAGAACTCCATGAAGTGCTCACCTGTCCTGCCAAGGCGGTAGCAGGCCGTACAGAATGAGGGTAGCATCTCCTGCTGCAGCAGCTCATCGATGATCTCATTCAGTGACCGGTCATCGTTTATAAGGAACTGACCTTTATTCAGGTTGTGATTCTTCTCTTTCTCCACATAGCTGCCCAACTCTATCCTGGTGCCGCCATCAATCTGTGACACGCCGTACTGTAACAGCTCGTTGCGTAGATGGGCCGGCTCACGGGCGGTGAGGATCATCCCCGTGTAGGGTACTGCCAGCCGGAGAATGGCCACCAGCCGGGCGAACTCTTCGTCGGAGACGAAATAACGATCGCCCATATGGAGCATCGAGGCATCCTTGATTCTTGGGAAGGAGATGGTGTGCGGTCCCACGTTATAACAAGCCTCCAGGTGGTTGGTATGACGTACGAGGGCCATCACCTCGAAGCGCCAGTCGTACAACCCAAAAAGCGCTCCAATTCCTACATCATCCAGGCCCGCCTCCTGAGCCCTGTCGAGGGATGTCAGCCTGTAATCGTAATCCGCTTTTTTCCCGCGTGGGTGATAGGTCTTGTATGCTTCCCGGTGATAGGTCTCCTGGAATACCTGGTAGGTGCCGATGCCCGCCTCTTTCACCGTACGGAACCCTTCAATATCGAGAGGGGCGGCGTTGATGTTCACCCTGCGTATCTCTCCGTTGCCTTTCTTCACGCTGTAGGCGGTACGCACCGACGCAGCGATAAATTGAGGTGTGTATTCGGCATGCTCGCCGTAGACAAGGATCAATCGCTTTTGCCCGCTATCCTCCAGCGATTCAATCTCCTTCACCAGTTCATCCTGTGAGAGTGTTTTGCGCACCTGCTCCCTGTTCGAAGCCCTGAAGCCACAGTAGGTACAGTCATTAGCGCACTTGTTGCCTACATAAAGGGGTGCAAACAGTACGATACGGTTGCCGTAGATTTTTTTCTTCAGCTCCCTGGCACCCTCTTTGATAAGATCAACCGACTCCCTGCCGGTCGCGTTGATGAGCGTTGCCACCTCCTGCAGGTTCAGTCTGTTTTTGTTCAGTGATCTCTCAATCACATCCCTCACTTTCGAAGGGGATGAAACGGTGTTGTCGAGGTAATCCCAGATCTCCCCGCTGTCGATAAACGCTTGCCCCGGGAGATCGGGGATACGGTATGTTTCAGGTCTGAACTTCATTGCGACAGGATGTTGGTGATGGTACAGCAAATGTAATAATTAATTCTTTTATTTCCATTACTTTTCACCATTGTGTGAATCAGTATTTAAACGGTTTCCCACCTGCAATAACCTGTTTTAGCTCTTTGTCGAAGTGGGCAGGTGCTCCTGTCCTGAGGGCGGCAGTAACCATGATATCAGCAATTGAATGGCTGTAACCCGCTTCGATGGGTGCATTTGTTTTTCTGTTCCCCTCTCTCACACACTTCATCCAGTTTCTCATGTGGGCATTCGTCAACGGGTCCGATCCTGTGTTGGCGTCTGTATCCGGTTTTAACTGCGGAAGCGAAAATGTCTCAAGCTGAAAGGCTTTCATCTCCATCTCTTTGGCATATCTTTCCGTAAGTCCGCCATCATTATTGACCTCGTTGGTATTCAGATCGAGCTTGCCTCCGTTGGAGAAATACCATTCTTTGGTACCACCGGCAGCGTTGTGCTGACGTGAAGAGTAGATGACCTGGAAGCCGTTTCCCTCATCTTTCCGTTCATTCTCTCCGTAATCAAACACAGCCGTCATGGTGTCGTAATTGGTTCTTCCGTCGTTCCACATGTATATGCCCCCGCCGGCGACAACTGATCGTGGATATGCCAGCCCCGTAAACCAGTGTACTGTATCAATCTGATGTGACATCCATTGTCCGGGGATGCCGGAAGAGTAAGGCCAGAAGAGACGATACTCAAGGTACTTGCGCGGGTCCCACGGCTCGTAGGGTCTGTTCATCAGGAAACGGTTCCAGTCGGTATCTTCTTTCCTGATCTCCTTCATGAGCTGAGGCAGGCGCCATCGCCCGGGCTGGTTGACGTTCCATGTCATTTCCACGGCTACGATCTTGCCAAACCTGCCCGAATGAATGTAATCATGTGCCGCCATATAGTTGGAGCCGCTTCTTCGTTGTGATCCGATCTGAATCACCCTGTTTGTTTCCGTTGCTGCCCGGAGAGCCATATTGGCATCGTCCATCGTTTCGGCGAAAGGTTTTTCCACGTATACATCACACCCGGCTCTGACAGCCTCGGCTGTATGCAGTGCATGCTGGAAATCGGCGGTGCTGATGATTACCGCGTCCGGCTTTTGCTGCCATAGTTCACTGCTGTTCCTGGCACTCTTTATCGTTTCACCTGTCAGCTCCCTGTACCATGCCCTCCCTTCATCACGACGCCTGCTCCATATATCACAGACGGAGAAGAGTTCAAAATTCATCTCTTTTGCAAACTTAAGAAAAGAAGGACCCAACGAGTTGCTGAAGCGGTTGGAAAATCCCAATACACCCACTCTCACTCTGTCGTTAGCACCCAATATCCTGGCATAGCTTTTTGCTGACATCTGCATGGTACTGCTTAAAGTTAATCCGGCCATGCCGGCAACTGATTTTTTGATGAATTCTCTTCTTGTTCTCATAATTAAATTTGTTAACAGACCTCTATATTGTGATTATTTGGTTTTGAATGCGTTGACTTACTTACCTGTGATCTCTTGTTTGTCTGTTTTCCCTGACAAAGGTAAAATTGGATGAAATGATGTTCAGCTCATCTCATATGATAAAGATAGAGTCAAAAGAAGAAAAAAACGACCAATCGTGCAACTTTTTTAGTGCTTGATCGGTGCAGTGATCTTTTTTCCCTCTATGTTGGTCTGCTTTTTGAAAATTATGTACCTTTGCGTTATGGAATCATTTTATTCTTAAAATATTCCTTTCGAAAATAAACTGCAGGAAAAAATAGTCATTCCATGTCAAAAGTTAATTTAAAGGGTTTGGGAGTAGCATTGATCACTCCATTCAATGAAGAGGGTTTGGTAGATTTTGAGGCACTTTCCCGTTTACTGGATTTCCAGCTGGAAAATGGCACAGATTATATTGTAGCTCTGGGTACAACGGCAGAGACACCCACGTTATCAAAAAAAGAGAAAGAAGAGGTAGTCCGGTTTATCGTGGAGAAGGTGAATGGCAGGGTTCCTGTGGTGATGGGTGTTGGTGGAAACAATACAGCCTGTCTGGTGGATGAGCTTAAAACGACTGACTTTAACGGTATCAGTGCAGTACTGTCGGTCACCCCTTTTTATAACAAGCCTTCACAGGAGGGCCTTTTCCAGCACTATTGCGCCCTCTCTCAGGCATCGCCACTGCCAATTATTTTATACAACGTGCCGGGAAGAACAGGTGTGAACATGACTGCCGGGACAACACTGCGTATCGCACGCCACTGCAGTAATATCATTGCGGTGAAGGAGGCATCAGGCAGCCTCGATCAGATAAAATCCATCATCGACGGTGCGCCTGAAGGCTTTCATGTGATCTCAGGTGATGATGCCGTGACGACAGCCGTGATTGAAATGGGAGGAGCGGGAGTGATTTCAGTCTTCGGAAACGCATTTCCCGGTGAGATGGCCTGGCTTGTAAAAAATGCCCTTGAAGGGAACGCTGTGAATGCACGCAGAAAAATGGAAGATGATTTTAATGCACTTTTCCATCTAATGTTCGTAGAGGGCAACCCGTCAGGAGTAAAGTGTCTCCTCTATTTAAAAGGGATGATACAGAACCAGCTTCGTTTACCGCTGGTGCCGGTGAGTGATCACACCCATCAACAGATTCAGGACGAGCTGGCTAAGTTTAACAGTGTAACGCATCTTCCGGAATAATTTTGTACTTTTGCATTTACACACAAATAATCAATTCTGTTTTATATGAAACGAACCCTTTTTTCAATAATCGTTTTAACCATAATGATCACAACCAGTTGTTCAGAACAAAAAACCACACAGACGCAGGGTCGTCTCGATCCCGCCAACATGGATACAATCGCTGCACCCGGTGAAAGCTTCTATCAGTATGCTACCGGTGGTTGGCAGAAAGCCAATCCAATTCCCGATGAACATGCACGGTATGGTTCTTTCGACAAGCTGCGTGAAGAGAACCAGCTACAGATACAGTCGCTGATTGAAGCACTTGGAAAAGAGAAGAACCCTGTGGGGTCCAATGCGCAGAAAGTGGGTGATCTCTATAAAATGGGGAGTGACAGCATCAGGTTGAATCTTGATGGTGCTGCGCCCATCATTCCTCAGCTGCAAGAGATAGCCCGGGCGGAAGACAAGAAAGATATCGTTCGAATGATGACACAGATAAGCAAGTATGCCTCCGCTCCTTTTTTTGGCTTCTCTGTAGGTGCAGATGATAAAAACAGTACAATGAACATCGTGCACCTCTACCAGTCAGGTATCAGCATGGGCGACAGGGATTATTACCTGCTGCAGGATGACCACTCCAGGATGCTGCGTGATGCCTACACCTTGATGGCGGAGACACAGTTCCGGAATGCCGGGTACAGTGAGGCAGCGGCGAAACAGGCAGCTGCCAACGTGATGAAGGTGGAGACGGAGCTTGCTCAGTCGCACTTTGCCAGGGAGCAGCGCCGCCTCCCTGAACTGAATTATCACAAGATGCTGGTCTCAGAGCTGGAGAGCAAGGTTGCTCCATTCGGGTGGGCTTACTATTTTGAGGAGATGGGAGCAGCAGGTATTGACAGCCTGAATGTCTCACAGATTGAACCGTTGAAGGCTGCCATAGCCATTATCGACAGAGAGCCTGTTGATGTTTTACAGGATTATCTGAGCTGGAAAGTAATCAACTCAGCTGCCGGGTACCTGAGCGATGATTTTGTCAATACCCGTTTTGAATTCTACGGAAAAACGCTCAGCGGAAGCAAGGAGCTCCGTCCCCGCTGGAGAAGGAGTATCGATGCGGTGAATGGTGCCCTGGGTGAGGCTGTGGGTCAGCTCTACGTGGCGGAATATTTCCCGCCGGAAGCCAAGGAACGAATGGTCCGGCTGGTGGATAATCTGCAGGTGGCCCTGGGTGAACGGATCAGTCAGCTGGAGTGGATGTCAGATGAGACCAAGGCCAAGGCGGCAGAGAAGCTGGGAACCTTTATCGTGAAGATTGGTTATCCCGATAAATGGAAGGATTACACCTCTCTTGAGGTGAAAGATGATTCCTACTGGCAGAATATGATACGTGCTTCTGAGTTCGAATATGCCGAAATGATCGGAGTGTTGGGTAAACCGGTGGACAGAACCAAATGGTATATGTCACCCCAGACGGTGAACGCCTATTATAACCCCTCATCGAACGAGATTTGCTTCCCCGCGGGCATACTTCAACCTCCTTTCTTCTATATGCATGGGGATGATGCGATCAATTACGGGGGTATTGGCGTGGTGATTGGTCATGAGATGACACATGGCTTCGATGATCAGGGACGCAAATTCGATAAGGAAGGGAACATGAGCGACTGGTGGACCGCCGACGATGCGCAGCTCTTTGATGAGAGAGCCGGGGTGCTGGTTGATTATTTCGACAACATCGTTGTGCTCGATACAGTACGTGCCAACGGCACCTTCACGCTCGGAGAAAATATAGCCGATCATGGCGGGTTGCAGGTCTCTTATCATGCTTTTTTGAATACTGAGCAGGCTGAGGGTGGAGAGTTGATTGATGGTTTCACCCCGGCACAACGCTTCTTCCTCAGTTATGCCAACCTGTGGGCGGGGAATGTGCGTGACGCGGAGATTCTCCGGCTGACAAAGGTGGATCCTCACTCCCTGGGAAGGTGGCGTGTTGATGCAGCGCTGCCACATATCGATGCGTGGTACGAAACGTTTGGTATTCAATCCTCCGACCCGATGTATCTGCCGAAAGAAGAGCGTGCATCTATCTGGTAAAAGAAAAACGCCCTTACCGGCGACAGTGAACAGTGAGAAGTTTCAGGGGGCTGTTCCGCGTACGTCCCCATTCAATTATCACATCATCTAATTATCACATTATAATATGTTTTCAGGAATAGTAGAAGAGGCGGCAACCGTTGTCGCGTTACAAAGAGAGAAAGGAAACCTCCACATCACGCTGAAATGTTCCTTTACCGGTGAGTTGAAGATTGACCAGAGTGTCTCCCATAACGGTGTCTGCCTGACAGTGGTCTCTATCAAGGATGACACTTACACGGTTACAGCCATACAGGAGACGCTGGACCGCTCTAACCTGGGTCTGCTGGAGGTGGGCAGTAAGGTGAACCTTGAGCGGAGCATGCCGATGAACGGTCGTCTCGACGGGCATATCGTACAGGGACATGTGGATCAGACAGCCGTTTGCAGGAGTGTCGAGGAGGCAGATGGCAGCTGGTACTTCACCTTTGAATATGCATTTGACAGGGAGATGGCCAGAAAAGGGTATATGACCGTTGATAAGGGGTCTGTCACCGTGAATGGTGTCAGTCTGACGGTTGTTGAACCCACGGATAACAGTTTCAGGGTTGCTATCATACCCTACACCTATGAGTTTACCAATTTTCACCAGATAAAGAAGGGGTCAGTGGTGAATCTTGAGTTTGATATTATCGGCAAGTATATCAGCAGGATTGCTGCATTAAACGCTTAAGATGGATTTTCTTGAATTGGTCTCCACACGTCAAAGTGACAGGGCTTTTGACCCTGGCCGCCCCGTTGAGAAAGAGAAGCTTGAGCGTATTGTTGAGGCAGCCCGACTGGCTCCCTCGGCCTGCAATGCACAGCCATGGCACCTCATCGTGGTGGATGATCCCCTCCTTAAGAATCGTATCGCCGATGCCACCTCTGCCCGTGCACTGGGCATGAACCATTTCACCAAGCAGGCACCGGTGCATATCGTGCTGGTGGAAGAGAAGGTGAACCTCTCTTCCGGTGTGGGTGGCTGGGTGAAGCAGAAGGATTATGCACAGATGGATCTTGGGATTGTTGCTGCGCATATCGCACTGGCAGCACACGCCGAAGGTTTGGGCTCTTGTATTGTGGGCTGGTTCAATGAGCCGAAGATGCGGGAGCTGCTGTCTATTCCTGATTCAAAGAGAGTATGGCTCGATATTGTTATCGGGTATAGTGTACAGCCATTGAGACCAAAGAAGCGTAAGCCTCTGCAGGAGGTGGTTTCCTACAACGGATATAAGCAGGGGAGAGGGAAATAATCGATGCTGAAGTGGCTGAATGAATAGTTTATAAACATTAAACTTTAATCTTTTTAACAAGATGTGTGAGGGGAATTGTTGGTGACATCGCAAAATTATGTCATCTTTGCACTCTTAAACAGATAAGAGACCAGACCGCTAAGCGCTGGTTTATATACCCAAACAGATGAATATTAGGAAAAAACATTTCTTTTTGTTGATCGCTTTTCTTACGATTACCATTGTAATATTTGCACAACAAGTAGGCTCCAATTCACCCTATAGCAGATATGGATACGGGCTGTTATCAAATCCCTCCCCTGGTGCATCTGAGGCTATGGGCGGGATCAGTTACGGTTTGCGGAGAAGCCAGCAGGCTAACCCCGGCAATCCGGCATCCTATTCTGAGCTTGACTCACTCACATTTATTTTCGATATAGGTGTTTCCGGACATCTTGCGCGCATGAACGATGGGGTGAACAATCGTGATTTCTACAACGGCAATATCGATTACATAACCATGCAGTTCCCGCTATTACGAAATGTAGGGGCCAGCATCGGACTCCTTCCCTATTCTAAGATGGGGTACAACTTCGGCGGAGCCCGTTCGCTCTCCAATATTCAGTATATTGAAACATACAGGGGGTCAGGCGGTTTGAACCAGGTCTACACCGGTGTCGCCTGGGAGCCTGCAAAGAATATCTCGTTTGGTGCAAATATCTCCTATCTCTTTGGCAATTATACACGGAGCAGTGTGGTCACTCCCGTGACCTCTTCCGCATTGGTGGGTGAAACCAAATATATGTACAATATCCGTGAGCTGAAATATGATTTAGGCCTTCAGTATACCATTCCAATAGACAAGGCACGTTCGGTGACTCTGGGTGCAGTTTATACACCAAAGATCAATGGCCGTGCCGATGTCAATCCTTCAGAGATGCTTTATGCCACTGATCCCTACCAGAATCCCAGGACAGCACCTTCGCAGGTATTAAAAACAGATACATTGCAAGACACAGGTTTCCAGCTGCCTCACACCTTTGGACTGGGTGTGACCTATCAGACAGGTCATTTTCTTGTGGGTCTTGACGGTACTTATCAGATGTGGCAGAATCTGGCTTATCCAGCTCTTCTTGATGATCTGACAGACGATACCCGTTTCAACGATGTGATTCGCATCAATACCGGTATGGAGTATGTGATCAACCCGATAAGCCAGAATTTCTTTCAGCGCATCCGGTTCAGGGGAGGCTTCTCTTTTGCCAACTCCTATACCAACTTCTCCGTGAATAATCCGGAAAACGGAGAGAGCATGGGCATGGGCAGCTTCAGGGAATATGGTGTGAATGTGGGACTAGGATTGCCTTTTCACGATTATATGACGGGCCATGTCTCCATGCTGAATATTGGTTTTGGTTACAGCAGACAACAGCCTGACACCGACTTTATGATCAGCCAGGATATGTTCAAAGTTTCTATTAATATGAATATCAACGAGTTCTGGTTCTATAAGCGACTGTTTAATTAACTAATACCTTTCCGGGCAGGCGATTAAAAATAGTGAACGATTAAACTTTCCTTTTAACATTCTGTCCAATACGCAACAAACAAGAAGGAAAACAACTTAAAACATCAAGTAATATGAAAAAATTATTATTATCAGGATTGGTGGCTACCTTAATGGTGGTTGGTGTCAGCGCCCAGAAAGCAGGCTATGATCCTGTAAAAGCACCTTTCGGACACGGTCAGGATAGTATCAGCTGCCGTGAGAATCTGAGTCTTATGCAAACATCTGCCAAAGCAGAGGCCTATGAAAGCGCATTGGGTCCCTGGAATGCAGTGTATGAAAACTGTCCTGCTTCAAGCAAGAATATCTACATCTACGGCCCGCGTATTTTCAAAGCGCTCTTCGCCGGCGCAACGGATGAAGCCAAGAAAAAAGAGTATCTGGACAAAGTGATGGAGATCTTTGATACCCGTCTCAAATACTTTGGAGGTGATGATGCCAGGGGGACTGTCCTTGCGTACAAGACCTATGATTACATGGAGCTGATGGGTGAGGATACTGATCAGAAGGTGATCTATAACTGGTTGGGTGAAGCCATCAAAGAGATGAAAGATAAGATGTATCCGCTTGATGCCTACTCCTATTACATGGTTGCTTCATTAAGCGAGTATTACAAGGACAATTCGAATAAAGACCAGTATATCACCGATTACTTCAATGTTGTGGGTTATGTTGATCAGGCCATCGCAAGCGCAACAGCTGCAAATGATGAAACCAATGCCGATTATCTTGGAATGGTGAAAGAGGGTATTGTGAAAGGATTCATTGCCAGTGGTGCCGGTGACTGCAAGACACTGACCGAATATTATGCTGATAAAGTAGAACCGAATAAAAGCAATAAAGAGTTTCTTGGTGAAGTGTTAAACGCATTGGGCTCGGTAGGCTGTACTGAATCTGATCTCTATTTTACCGCGGCTGAATATCTCCATATCCTTGAACCAACTGCAAGTGCAGCACTTGGTCTGGCTAACAAGAGCCTTAGGGATAAGGATTATGATACTGCCGTGAAGTATTACTCAGAAGCAGCACGACTGGAGACCGACAAAAGAAAATCATCAGACTACATGATGCAGCTGGCAGGTATCTTCTCCAATCAGCGTAACTTCTCCAGGGCAAGACAGGCTGCTTACGACGCGCTGGAATACAATCCGAACAACGGTGAAGCATATCTCCTGATTGGTCAGTTGTATGCAAGCTCGGCCAACAGCATTTTCTCTGAGCCCGAAAAAGCGGGATTGGTCTACTGTGCTGCTGTCGACAAGCTCCAGAAAGCACGGTCGGTTGATCCGAGTGTGGCCGGCAAAGCCAATAGTCTTATCAACAGATACTCCGCCGGATACATGGATACCGAAACAGCCTTCATGATGGGTATCAAAGCCGGCGAAACAGTGTTTGTCCCGGGCTGGATCGGCGAATCTACCACTGTAAGGTTAAGATAATTTGATCACACGAAAACAGTGTTGAAAGCACAACACAACATATTACATTCAAGGCGCATAACAACCATTTTCATAGTGGTTGTTATGCTGCTTTTTTTTCTTTCCTGCAGGGATAAGAATGAACATCTTGTTGCCTTTGCCTACGACCCGGAAGTAGTTCCCACCATGATTACCGACTCCGTTACAACACTTATTTCTGATTCCGGCATCACACGCTACAAGCTGGTTGCTGATGTGTGGAAGGTTTTCGACAAAGCCAAGGAGCCTTACTGGCATTTTCCAGAAGGGATTTATCTTGAGCGGTTTACGCCTGATTTTAACATCGAGGCTACCGTCAAGGCCGATACGGCGTGGTACTATTCCGAAAAAGATCTCTGGAAGCTGTTAAAGAACGTGCATATTGAGAATATGGAAGGGGAAGTGTTTGAGAGTGAGGAGCTTTTTTGGGATCAAAAGAACGGAAGAGTCTATTCTGATCAATACATAGAGATCAAACGTGGTGTAACCGAAATCAAAGGATATGGTTTTGAATCGAATCAGGCGATGAATGATTATCGCATCTTCCGTCCCCACGATGGGAAGCTACCTTTTGCCGATTCGGCACCTACCGACACATTAAATACTATTGCTTTGTCGCCGGCTGATAGGATTCACGAAATAGAAACAACGAAATAAAGCAAGCTAAACAAGAAGAAAATGGCAGTATCTGTAGCGGTAGGGTGGTCGATAGCATGCCTGTTTCTCTCACTTTTCTTTTCAGGGATGGAGGTGGCGTTTGCCTCCTCCGACAAGCTGCAATATGCTGTCAGTAAAAAATCCACAGGCGGTTATAACTACATGCTGAACAACATCTACAGTCATCCGCGTCAGTTTCTGGCTACGCTGGTTGTTGCCAGGGTGTTGATTTTTGTCCTTATTATCTATTTTGCGCTGATCATTGTTGATTATTATCTCTCCCCGCTTATTGAGAGTGAGCTGTTACGCTTATTTCTTTTCATAGTGGTTATGAGCTTATTTATTTTGCTCACCGATGAATTTTTACCGCGTACTATCTTTCAGAAAAATGCCAACTTCTGGGTGCACATATTTGTGCTGCCGGCTTTTATCTTTTATATCCTTTTTTACCCGATCGCCAGGCTGTTCCTCTCCATCTCTAAAGTGTTACTGAGCGTGCTTGGCATCCGATCGCCGGAAGCAGGTAACAGGGTCTTCAGCAGGGTGGATCTCGATAGCTTTGTGAGAAAAAGCATCAATGATATGTCAAAAGAGAAAGAGGTGGATTCAGAGGTGAAGATCTTCCGCAACGCACTTGATTTTTCAGCCATGAAGATCAGAGATTGTATGGTGCCCCGCGCAGAAATCGTGGCTGTGAGCCTGGATACCGATCCTGAAACATTGAAAGACAAGTTCATAGAGACTGGTATCTCGAGGATTCTTGTTTATAAGGATGATATTGACAATATTGTAGGTTACATCCATATGTGGGAGATCTTTACCAATCCGCAGGACTGGACGAACAATGTGGCTGATATTTCTTTTGTGCCCGAGAGTATGCAGGCAAACCAGCTTATGAGCGACCTCATGCAACAGAGAAAAAGTATCGCTGTTGTTGTGGATGAGTTTGGCGGTACCTCTGGAATCGTGACGATGGAGGATCTGGTAGAAGAGATTTTTGGCGATATTGAAGATGAGTATGATGTGGAATCGAAGTTTGTGAAACAGGAGGGAGAGCACGAATTTGTAATGTCGGGTCGAGTTGAGATTGATCAGCTGAATGAGATCTACCATCTCGATATTCCGAGGTCAGATGCATACTCCACCGTTGCAGGTTATCTGCTTCAGCACACACAGCGTTTCCCCAAGACCTACGAAACAATTATCATTGGAAAATATACCTTTAAAATACTGAAAGTTACAGCACGCAAAATAGAAGTGGTTCGATTAATTACCGGTGTAGCGCAACAAAGAGAATCTTCTTTTTAATGCTTCCACTTCATACTTTTTATGAAAAAATATATTTATCTGCTTTATTTTTACTAACTTCGTGCCCTTATTTGAATCAAATATATTTTTAACGTTTAAACAGAACTAAAGAATAGTTAAATGGCTACTTTACAAAAGATTAGGGACAAAGGTACGCTTCTGGTCATCGTGATTGGTGTTGCATTGCTTGCCTTCGTTTTAGGAGACTTACTCACTTCCGGTACCACACTGTTTGGGAGAGCACAGGACAAAGCATTTGTGGTGAACGGAGAAGTGATTTCGACAAAGGAATACGCCGACAAGATCACAGAATTCGAAGAGTTCCAGAAGATGGTTAGTGGGCAGACCTCGCTTGATGAGAACGTCACGTCGCAAATACGCGAAGCGGTGTATCAGCAGATGGTTCGTCAGCGCCTTCTGAACAATCAGACAGGGAAACTGGGGCTGAATGTGACCAAGGAAGAGCTCAATGATCTTGTTCATGGTGAATCGATTTCGCCCGTATTGCAGCAGCTGCCTTTCTTCGTCGATCCTCAAACGGGTATCTTTAGCCGTAGTGCGTTGATCGACTTCATCAACACCATTAACATGCCGAATCCCAATCCGCAGGAACAGGCACTGGTTGATCAATACAAATCATTGTGGTTGTTCATTGAAGATATGGTGAAGACACAACGGCTCGAAGAAAAATATATTTCTCTCTTGTCCAACGCTGTTCTTATCAACGACCTGGAAGCAAAAACAACTTTCGATCTGACACAGAAGAATGCAGATATTGAGTATGTGATGCAGAGTTATTTCACCCTGCCCGATTCTGTCGTGACTGTGACCGATAAAGAAGTGAAAGCATTCTACGATAAAAATAAAAAGTCGTTTCGTCTCGAAGCACCTTTAGTGAAACTCTCCTACTTCACGAAGGAGGTTCTTCCCAGTGAAGAAGATTTCGCAGAGGTTGAGGCTGAGTCGAGGGTCGCATTCAGTGATCTGGCAAATACATCCAATCCGGCAACTGTGGTGGCCGATTACTCACAGATACCCTACCGGGATGTTTTCGTGAGTGAGTATATGCTTTCACCCGATCAGATTGAGTTTGTTCGTGCGGCAGCAATCAACGAAATGGATGGTCCTTCACGTGAAGGTGGTTCGTTTCAGATCATCAAGTTGCTGGACAAGACAACTGCACCCGATTCTGTGCATCTGAGGATGATGTCTGTGCCCGATGCCTCCATGGTGGGTATGGATTCTGTCGTGACCAATTTCGTGGACAGTATCTACGGGATGTTACAGGATGGAGCATCCTTTGCGTCGGTAGCCAACAGTCTCAATCCGAACGCTAACGGCGGTGATGTAGGCTGGGCAAGGGAGATTGACCTTGTTTCTTTCGGCTCCGATATGATCAACGCTGCATTTAACGCTCCGGTGGGACAGCCGGTGAAATTATCGGTACCGGGACAACAGCTGATCATTCAGGTTGAAGAGAGAACGCGTCCGGTAAACAAATACAAGGTAGCCATCATAGATATGCCGGTGCTGGCAAGTGATAAGACCTCGAATAATATCGACAACGAACTAAATCAGTTAGTTGCTACTCCCGACGTGGGAGAGAATTTCAGTGAGCTTGCAGCTGAAAAAGGATATATGGTGATGCCCAATATCACGGTCTCAGCCAATGACTTCACGTTGAACCAGATACCCGGGTCGCGACAGGTCATCACCTGGGCTGCGAACGAGAAAAAGGCCGGTAGTGTGAAGAAGTTCGATCTCACCAACCTTCGTGTGATAGCGCGGGTGGACCAGGTGATACCTTCAGGCACATCACCCTTGTCGGAGGTCGTTTCAGGAATACGTATGCAATTGACGAACGACAAGAAGGCAGAGAAGATGATCACTGAGCTCGAAGCGCAGAATCTGACATCAATAGATGCCTACGCTGCAGCAATGAACGCCTCGTCAGACACGGTGCGTTTCGTGAACTTCAACACCCGGAATATCACCGGACTGGGCTTTGAGCCCGTGTTGAATGCTGTTGCTGCCTTTGCACAGCTGAACACTGTCGTGGGTCCGATGAAAGGAAATATGGGTGTGCTGGTGACCAAGGTGACCAACCGTGCCGAAGGAGTAGAGAGCTACGATGCCGAAGAGCAGAAGAACAGCATGCTCAATGACAATGCCTATCGTCTGCAGATGCAGTCGGTGGAGGTGTTGAAGGAGAAGCTGGGTGTGGAAGACAATCGCTACCGATTCTTCTAGAGCGTTCTCCTCATCATAAGATAACAGAAAAGGGCCGTCCCGTGGGACGACCCTTTTTTTGATCCTGAAATCTGATTACTGTATCGTGATTTTGCCTGTTTGCTCCAGCTGCATTGTTTTGCTGGGCTGGTCACACACCTCTGTCGGGCCGAAGTACTGAATCGGTCCGGGATAGACGTAGTCGGTCTCTACAGCCCATTTGTCACGCTGACTTTCGAAATATTTGAAGGGAGCGCCATCCAGGTCAACCAGTGCTTTCTGGATCACCGGTTTCATCTCTCCGTGGCGTCGTTCCATATTCATCATCATGGTGATTGGTACCCCTCCGGCTACCCATTCTGCTGCGGGAGCGGTGGTGTTGCGTACGGAAGACATGTATCCGGTCTTACCGGCCACAACAAGCATGGAAGCAGTGTATCCGAGAGAGTAACAGTAGTCGGCATCGTAGTTTGAGGGTGCTGCACAGCGTCCTTCATATCCAAAGAAGTGCGTGATGGTCGCGAATTTCTCATTGTATTTCCCTTCTTTGGTCCACTGGTTCAGCCGTTTTTTTACCATCTCAGCCAGCAGCTTCTCCGTCTCGATAAGTGACACCTGCACGTTGCCGTGTGGGTCGCGGTCGAGTGTGAGCTGGCGTGCAACCGTCTCGGGCAGACTAGCATAGATCGTTGCATTTTCATGTGAGAGCTTGCTGATGATGTAATCACGTTTTCCTGAACGGCGTACCAGATCGAACTCCTCCTGGTTGTGTACGAGGAAATCATTCAGTTCGCTGATCAGCTTTTTCATGGCCGGGATGAACTCGATCAACCCTTCAGGAATGATGACTGTACCAAAGTTCAATCCTTTGTCGGCACGTTTCACGATTACCGTAGCAATCTGATCGATGATGTCATCGAGGGACATCTCCTTTGCTGCTACCTCTTCCGAGACGATACAAACATTAGGGTGTGTCTGCAGCGCACACTCCAGTGCGATATGTGAAGCTGAGCGTCCCATCACCTTGATGAAGTGCCAGTACTTGCGTGCCGAGTTACAGTCGCGCTGTATATTGCCGATCAGCTCTGAGTAAACCTTACAAGCGGTATCGAAACCGAATGAGGTCTCAATCTGTTCGTTCTTCAGGTCGCCGTCAATGGTCTTAGGGCAACCGATGACCTGCACACCCGCGTTGATGGAGGCGTAGTATTCAGCCAGCACACAAGCGTTGGTGTTGGAGTCGTCGCCACCGATAATCACCAGCGCTTTTATCTTCAGCTTTTTTAAGACCTCCAGCCCTTTGTCGAACTGCTCGGTGGTCTCCAGCTTCGTACGTCCCGAGCCGATGATGTCGAATCCGCCGGTGTTACGGTACTCCTCAATGATGTCATCGGTGAGTTCTTTGTACTCGTGGTTGATCAGGCCGGCAGGACCCAGGATGAATCCGTACAGTTTACTGTCGGCATGTAATCTTTTCACCCCGTCGAAGATGCCGGCAATCACGTTGTGTCCGCCGGGAGCCTGTCCACCCGAAAGAATCACCCCCACATTAAAAGGTTCGTCGATACCTGTTTCTCCCTCTGTGCGGGTGAACCTGACGATCGGCATCCCGTAGGTGTTGGGGAACAGCTTCCGGATTTCCTCCTGGTCGTGTACCGACACCGTGGCGGCACCCTCTTCCATTGTTACGTTGCCCCTCAGTCCTTCGGGCATTTTGGGCTCATAGCTCGCCCTTGCTATCTGTAATGCGCTTTTTGTCATTGAAATGATTTTTTATGATGGTTTTGTATATCCTTCTGTGATAGTCTGATTTGGGAAGTCAAAAATAGCATTTTTTTGGGAAATAGTGAAATGAAAAGAGAGATAATTCATCATGAAGAGGGCATGCATCACTTTTCATGTAATTTTGTGTAAACTGGCTCAATTAAAAAAAAAGTGTTGGATAAAACGAACAATTTTACCATCTTTACCATTTATATCATTATTCTGAAAAATTGACCGATGGATGCCAACAATGAATTAAGTGCAATGGATATCGAGGCTATAGAGGCTTTGTACAAAAAATACAAAGCGTCTCCCGAAAGTGTGGAAGAGAGTTTCCGCTATTTCTTTCAGGGGTTTGATTTAGCCACTACCCATTTTCCCGCCAAACCGTATCAGCGCAGCGATGCAGACACCAGTTCTCCCAAAGAAATCGCTGTGATGAGACTTATCAACGGCTACAGACGCCGCGGGCATCTCTTTACCAAGACCAATCCTGTACGTACCAGGCGGAGTTACTCTCCCACGCTGGCCATAGAGAACTTCGATCTGGCAGAAGAGGATCTGAACAGCGAGTTTGAAGCGGGGGCAGAGATCGGCCTTGGCAGGACTACACTGAGGAAGATCGTTTCTCACCTTGAAGAGACCTATTGCAAGTCGATAGGTGTGGAGTATCGTTATATGACCAAGCCGGAGATCGTGTTGTGGCTGCAGGAGAAGATGGAGCGATCCAGGAACAGGGAGACTTTCTCTGACGAGATCAAGCTGCGTATTCTCGACAGGCTGGTAGAGGCCTCCGGTTTCGAGGATTATCTCCATAAAAAATTTGTCGGTCAAAAGCGTTTCTCCCTGGAAGGATCCGAATCCATTATACCCGCACTGGATGCAATTATTGCACGTGGCGGGGCTTACGACGTGAATGAGATGGTGCTGGGCATGGCGCATCGCGGCCGGTTGAATGTGCTCACCAACATCATGAAAAAGCCCTATTCGCAGGTGTTCCGCGAGTTCAATGCCCAGAATTATGACGAGGAGATCAAATATGGCGATGTGAAGTATCATCTCGGGTATAACAACACCATCGAATATGAGGGACGCTCTATCTCCATCAGCCTGGCGCCCAATCCATCCCACCTTGAGGCGGTAGGTCCTGTGATGCAGGGTATCGCACGTGCCAAGCTGGAGAACGAACACAACTATACCGACGATGAGCTGGTGCCTATCCTCGTGCATGGAGATGCCGCCATTGCAGGACAGGGTGTCGTCTATGAGACCATTCAGTTCTCAAAACTGGAGGGTTACAGGACGGCCGGCACCATTCATATCGTGATCAACAACCAGGTGGGTTTCACCACCAGCTATCTGCAGGCACGCTCCAGCACCTACTGTACCGATGTGGCCAAGGTGACCCAGTCGCCAGTCTTCCATGTGAACGGTGATGATGTGGAGGCGATGGTCTATGTAGCCAAGCTGGCGCTGGAGTTTCGGCAGATGTTCAATATCGACGTCTTTATCGACCTGCTCTCCTACAGGAAATATGGTCACAACGAAGGCGATGAACCACGGTTTACGCAGCCTGAGTTGTACGACATCATTGCCAGACATAAAAATCCGCGGGATATCTATGCTGAGAAGCTGATTGCTGAGGGGGTGATCACACAGCAGGCGTTTGATGCGAAAGTGAGTGCATTTCACCAGTTGCTGGAGAGATCGTATGAAGATTCAGTCAAAACAGACCTGCTGAACCTGCAGCCTTTCTTTGAAGAAAAGTATAAGGGTATCCGTTTACCCTCAGTGGCAGACTTCGAGAAGGAGGTAGATACAAAGATCTCTAAAGCCTCTTTCCTGTCGCTGGCTGAGAGAATCACCACGCTTCCAGAGGAGATGAACTTCTTTACTAAAACGAAGCGCCTGTTTGCTCAGCGTGCAGCCATGATAGAGGCCGATTCATTCGACTGGGCCATGGGCGAGCTGATGGCCTATGCCTCACTGGCAAAAGAGATGCACACTGTGCGTTTGAGCGGTCAGGATTCTGAGCGCGGTACTTTCTCACACCGTCATGCAGAGATCATCACAGAGAACGGCAAAGAGAAATATTTCCCGCTGAAGAACCTGGGAGGGGAGCAGGCAGCTGTAAGGGTTTATAATTCACCCCTCAATGAATATGCTGTGCTGGGGTTTGAATATGGCTATGCCCTGGCCCATCCTGATGGTCTCACCATCTGGGAGGCTCAGTTCGGGGATTTTTATAATGTAGGGCAGGTGATTGTAGATCAGTACATCGCTGCCGCCCAGGAGAAATGGGGTGTTAAATCGGGTCTGGTGATGTTGCTGCCTCATGGTTACGAAGGGCAGGGAGCCGAACACTCAAGCGGACGTCTCGAGCGTTTTCTCAGTCTCTGTGCCAACCTCAATCTGCAGATAGTGAACAGCACCACACCGGCCAATCTATTTCACGCTCTCCGCCGGCAGCTGCATCGCGATATACGCGTACCCCTGATTGTTTTCACCCCCAAGAGTCTGTTGCGTCATCCTGAATGCACCTCGTCCATCGCCGACTTTACCGAAGGCAACTTCAGGGAGGTGATAGCGGATGAACAGATGAAAGTGCACCGGGAAGTGAAGAGAGTGCTTCTCTGCAGTGGTAAGATCTATTACGAGCTGGAGGCGGTGCGCAGGGACTCAGGTGCTGATCAGGTCTCCATCGTGCGTGTGGAGCAGTTGTATCCCTTCCCCGGGAAACAGTTGACCAGACTGCTGGAGATGTATCCTGCGGGTGTGGAGCTTTTCTGGGTTCAGGAGGAGCCACTCAATATGGGCGCGGCCACCTTTATGAAACATCAGCTCGGTGACAGGCTGCAGCGTGTTGTGAGCCGCCCACCCAGCGGGGTCACTGCCGAGGGTCTGACGGCACAGCACAAGATCAACCAGACTCATATTATTGAAAAGGCGTTCAATCTGATACAGGAATAGAACCGTTTCCCGGTAGCACAATCTGCAGATCAGATCAATATATTACCGAATCATCACATCATCACATTAATTATATGGCACTTATAGAGATAAAAATACCGAGTCCCGGAGAATCGATCACCCATGTAGAGCTTTTTCACTGGCTCGTTGAAGATGGCGCTGTGGTGATAAAAAATAGTGAGATAGCAGAGCTTGAGTCAGATAAGGCGACACTGATGCTAGTGGCTGATGAGTCGGGAAAGATCTCGTTCAAAGCCTCGGAAGGTGATATGCTGGAGGTGGGCTCTGTGGCCTGCACCATTGACACCTCCGTGCAACCGGAAGGGACTGGTGCTGCTGAGGTGAAAGCAGACGCTCCCACGAGTGAGAAGAGCAGGGAGCAGCTGCCCGGGTCCGGGCCTGTATCTGCTGATGCCCTGGTGGCTGTACAGCCGGCACCGGATGAACAGAAGCAGGGTGATCCAGCATCGGCGGCCCTTGATCAGGTGAAGATAACCCCATTGGCGAAAAAGGTGATGGAGGAGAATGATCTATCGGTGGATGATGTAATCAGCGGTCT
>JAAYGM010000053.1 GCA_012727735.1 Bacteroidales bacterium
ACGTTTGCCCACTGGTTGATGAGTATGGGCAGATCGCGGTACGACTGGATCCAGTTCTTGTAAGTGCTCCAGATGATGGTCTCGGAGGTGGGGCGAACGATCAGCTCCTCCTCAAGTTTCGCTTCCGGATCGACGATCAGCCCCCCTCCGTTGGGATCATTCTTCAGCCTGTAGTGGGTCACCACGGCACACTCTTTCGCAAAGCCCTCCACATGGTCGGCTTCACGACTCAGGTATGATTTGGGTATGAACAATGGGAAATAGGCGTTCTCATGACCTGTCTCCTTGAACATGTCGTCGAGCTGACGCTGCATCTTCTCCCAGATGGCATAACCATACGGTTTGATCACCATACAGCCACGTACGGCTGAGTTTTCAGCCAGGTCGGCTTTGATCACCAGGTCGAGATACCACTGCGAATAATCCTTACTGCGGGGCGTGAGCTCCTTCAATTCTTTTGCCATTATCGTCTGCATTCTTTTATATCATGTTTGCTGGTGCAAAGATAAAAATTATTTGGGAATTAGGTTGTGGAATAGGGGATGTTTGATGTTTGATGTGATATGTGGTATGTGGTATGTGAGATGTGGAAAGTGAGAAGTGAGAAGTGAGATGTGAAAAGTGAGATGTTTCAACTACGCAGTTTATAGATCATTTCGCCCGCATCTCGATAAAAACCCCTTTTTGGGGGTGTTTTGTTCCATGGATGTAGTTTAATTTTGTCACCTGACCATCAACAGCGGATTGAAATGCGGTTCAACCGTTAGGATGGGCCCTCAACGAGATGGCAATATTCACATTTAAAATGAAGATATCATGAAAAGAGTACTTATCCTGTTAAGTTTTTGCCTGTTATTTACCACGCAGGCCGATGCACAGAAATGGCTGAACAAATTGGGTAATGCCGCCAAGGAGGCGGCAAAGAATGCCGTGGAACGACGGGTGGAGCAGAAAGCGGAGGAGGCCACCGAGAATGCGATGGATAAGGCGGAAGAGTCAGTGACTAAAAAAGAGAAAGCCGACAAGTCAGCATCGCTCGATCAGGAAGAAGAAAGCTCTCCGGCTGAAAGCAATGACACTGACTCGAAGAAGAGAACGCAAGACAAGGAGCAAACTGCCTCAGAACGTTCACCACAGAAACTGACCAGCAGCAGTCAGTATGATTTTGTGCCGGGCGATCAGCTCCTCTTCTTCGACGACTTCTCACAGGATGCCATTGGCGACTTCCCTGCATTGTGGAGCTCGAACGGCAGTGGCGAGGTGAAAACAGTGAATATCGCACCAGGCAAATGGTTTCATCTTAACGGTGATGATGCGGTCTATTGTTACAATCGCCCCATAGCATTCCCGGACAATTTTATCGTTGAGTTTGACATTATTCCCGATGAGAATTATCAATATGGGATTCAGTTTACACTCTACCAGGAGAAAGCAGCCGATGCAAAAGAGTTGAACGACGATTTGTATCCCGGTGAGGCGGGACTTCATGTCGATCTGGGATATGACAGATGGGATACCAAGGGTTATAAGGATACGGAAGACTGGATTACCGGACAGGCAACAAAGAATACGGTGGTACGCGAAAAGGAGAACCATGTGATCATCTGGGTGCAAAAGCGGAGGGTAAGGATCTATCACCAGAACGAGAAAGTGGTGGATGTGCCTACCAACATCTATCCCGGTGTGACTTTTAACCGTATGCGTTTTTCGGGATGGGACCGCTACAGTACCCCTTACGTAACAAACCTGAAAATCACAACCGCCTCGCCCGACACACGCAGCAAGCTGATTACCGAAGGCAAACTGATCACCTATGGCATCACCTTCGATGTGAACAAGGCAGAAGTTAAGCCGGAGTCGTTCGGCACACTGAAGAGCATTGCCGATGTGCTGAAGGAAAATGAAGCCGTGAAGGTGAAAATTATCGGGCATACCGACAGCGATGGCGATGATGCCAAGAACATGGAACTATCCAAACGACGTGCAGCAGCGGTGAAAAGTGAGCTGGTGCGCACGTTCGGTATTGACGCGTCGCGGATGGAGACCGACGGTGCGGGCGAAAGTAAACCGATCGTTGCCAATGATACCCCGGCTAATAAAGCCCAAAACAGACGTGTTGAGTTTGTAAAGACCAATTAAGAGGAGAAACGAATACATCTTCTACTGCAGGTCTTTCCGGACACATTGCTGCCCGGAAAGACCGTAAAATGGAGCAACGTGCCATGATCACTTTTAACCCATGAAAACCTTATGAAGAAGATAGCTGTCTGTTTGCTCGTGCTGATGATTCACATGGGTGTGGTGTGTGCCCAGATGCAAATGCCCAAAGATATTCAACGGATCATGGAGAAGGCATCTACCGGCAAAGAACTTACTGAACAGGAGATTATCCGGCTGGAAGAGTGGAGCAACACTTTGGAGCAACAAAACGGGAATCGGGAGAACAAAAAGGGTGAGGATGCGCTGCAAGCGCATACCTCTGACCCCCCCATGGGGAAAACGTTCATTGCAGGTATTGGAAACCCTTGTCCCGAAAATAGCAAACTGGCTACCAAAAAGCCACTTACGCGTGAAGGATATGTGCAGTTGGCACAATCACTTATGACGTTCTATGGGCCAAAGACGGGTGATTTGCAGAAGTTAAGAGGGATGTTGGAAAAGTCGGTCAAGCAGACCGATGGTGCGGACATGGGTGCTGCATTTGTGATGACGGGTGCTGGCTCGGCCTCGGTCTATGCCATTGCATGGAGCGCCGCCCGGTCGCCGGATGATCTGCTTACGGCCAACAACCTGGGCGTGGCGCTGAAGGACATGGGCGACTACTCCCAAGCCCTGCAGGTGTTACAGTATGCCGATCAGTTAAAACCAAACATCGGAATTGTACTCTGTAACATGGGGTGGACTTATCGGGAAGCAGGTGACAATGGGAAAGCTACGCTGATGTTTGAAAAGGCATTAAAGGTTGCACCCAAAATGAGTTCGCCATACCTTGGTCTTGGACTAATTGCCCAATGTGAGAACAATCACCTCAAGGCGGAGCAATACCTGCGAAAGGCATTGACCCAGAAGTATTCGACAGTCGGTTATGCTGCCATGACGAAGGCGCAGGAAGCAAAATCACCCTCACAGAGCGAGGGTAGTCAGTCACGTCCGCTGACAGATGAAAAAGGGGATACACAGGGGCTCGAGATCCCAGATTTGCCTGTGTATGATGATGTGGCCAGAATGGTGGGACAAGAGCCCTCTTTCACCACCTATTCTTCCACTCTTGATCTCAGGAAGCGACAATTGACCTCCGATCTACTGGCGGTGTCGGATAGGATCAGAAAACAGCAACTACGTGCCATGCATGATCCGGACAACGCGATCGTATTCACCCGTGACTTCTCGAGAGAGATCATGCAGTTTGCCGATATCACGGTATTGTTGTTTGGTGAGCATAGCAACTACGGGCAAGCAGTGAAAAGAGGTGCAGCACTCATTGAAAGCAATTCGGTACTACTGGAACAGCATCTCCCCACAATCACACTCCTGATGGAACAACTCCTCCAAAAGCAGGAAGAAATGAACAGGCTCCTGGAAGAGGCGATCGCATGTGGCGACAATGAATACTGCCAGAAGAAGGTGGAAGCCAAGATTAGCAAGGTTCAATATGAAGCGGACCAGCTCATGTTTCGTCTCTGTAAGGAGCAAAAGCGAGACCTGGAATCATCCTTTTCAGCAGGGAGTACCTATTCTACGCTTACCGCCACTGCTTTGAAAGAGGCGATCATCGACTTTTATGCATTTACCAACCCCATCATTGAACGGATCTATGCTCCCAGCCTCAATGAGTATTACAACCTCTACCGGGAAATGACGACGGTGATCCATCTGGAGATTGCTGCCGGCATGGCATTGTCACTGTCCGGATATGCAGATCAACTCAATCAGTTGGATTGTGTGGAACCGGAACCACCACAACCGCCTGCTGACGTATCGGAACCTATGTTGCCCACCCAACAGAAAAAAGAGTGTCCCCTGGGTGAAAATGGCATCGGGGGTGGTATTGGGCCCTTATCATTTGAGCTTAGCTGCGATCATGTAAAGTTATCGGGAGGTGAAGGGTTGCTGTGGTCAGTAAAACGCGATTTTAATAAACATGAAACCACAATCTGGGGAGGTGTGGGTGTCAAAGGTGAATATGGCAGTGGTAATATCACAGCCGAGGCAACCCTGGGGATGGAGATCACCATCGGGCAGGGTGATGCGGTGAAGGATGTGGCTTTCACCAGCAGTGTGAAGGCGGGCTTGGGTGGACTGGTAGAGGGAGAGGTGAGTGGTCGTTTTGCCCTCGAGGGCGGTCCCTCCATTGATGCATCGGCGGGAATGAGCCTTCCCAGTATTTCGGATTTACTGTCCGAATAAAATATAAACGATCATAAAGGGCATTGTTGCCATACTGAAAACATGATTCACATAAAGATTTAAAAGCATGAGAATTTACGCAGGAATCATCATCACTTTTTTTGGCTGTTCTTCTTTGAGCCTTTTGGCTCGGGATCTGACCATCAACAGTGCCTTCACAAATGAGAGGAACGTCTCTTTCACAGTCGGTGAACAAGGTGGAGATAAGGGTGATTTGAAAATAACAAAGGAAGATTTCACCAAATTATGCCAGAAACAGATCGATATCTATTATGATACGTTTGATCTTATTGAGAAGTCACGGATAAACAGTGCTAAAGAACGATTAAAGGTAAATGGAGCCTATGCCGCCGAGCTGTCTGCCATTGCAGTGATGGCTTCTGCCGCCTCCACACTGGAGAAAATGCCCATTGTGATGTCAGCGTTAGCCGTGCTTTCTGATCCAGTTGATCCGTTACTCGTGAATAATTTTGGTGCTATCCTGCGTGCGCTGCATGATGTAGATGTGAAACAAATTTCTCAGGGTATTGATGACCCTATCCTCATCTTTTCTTATGCGAAAACCTTAGCGCCTCATTCACCGATGATCCTGACCAATCTGGGTAACGCCTATATTGACCTGAACATGTATGCGGAGGCCGAAGAAAACTATCGAGAGGCAATCAAATACGATGATTTTTTCTGTGCGGCCCATGAAGGGATGGCGAGAGTATATCTCCATAAAAAAGATAGCAGGCGTGCCATAGATGAGCTTATCAAGGCGGGCAAACTGGGCTTTTCAGCTTCCATGCGGAAGGGATTTAGGGAGGCCGTAAAAGGTGGAGGGCATGTTGATGCTCCTTTCTGGGAAGAAGATCAACAAGGTGAGGATCAAGGTGAGCAGGAGAAGTCGCAGGATGATCAGTTGAAACTGCCGGTTTTTCCGAAATGGGTCAGCAGGGAAGCGTTTATATTTTCATTACCCAATCTGGTAGAGTTTTCACAGGATGTGATGGAGAAGAGCATGGCAGGGGGATTGCAATTTGCTGCCACCTACCATGCCGACGAGTTGGAGGAAGCCCTTGATGATTATGAGACTGACTCATACCCGGATGAGGAAGATGATGGAGACGGTGACGATGAAGACAATGATTTATCGGAAGACGATTCTTCTGAAATGGAGAGTATTGAAAGTGTCGAGTTGTTGCCCTCCTATGGACAGAAATTATTTATGTTGGAGCTGGTAAATGATTATTACACCCAAAAAATAGAGCAGGAATACAATAAAAATTCAGCGAGAAGAAAAATGGCAGATGATATTTTTCAGAAGGAACTGCATAATTTAAAGGAAAGTGGTGAATACAAACAGATGATGAAGTACGTGCTGGAGAATGATTACTACAAGTCTAAACAACTCGCCAGGGATATCAACAAGCGTGCCTCTGCCCTTGCTGATGACCATTTTATTCAATGGAGGGATATGACATTGGAGACCTATCGGGGCTTAAAGATATTGCTTTATGAATATTGGAATGTAGCTTACCAGGTGGCTGGTGATATGTATGATCAGGATGCTGTCAATTATTTCAATGACATTCGGGAGTTAACTGTCAATATTAGTCTGTTACCCATCGCAACTGATTTTTCTTTATTACCTCAGGGTTACGCGTTGGCCGATTATTTCGCCCCCATCGTGACCAAGGATGAAGACCTGAATCAATACAAAAATTCACCGGTAAAAAAGATTGAGATGCCCGAGAAAGAAGTGGATGATTGCCCCTTCAAGGATCAAAAGGTCAGTTTTGATTTGGGAGCAATAGGGATTGGCATTACCTGTGATACCTGGGAGCTTGAATTTCTGCAAGGTATTGGGGGATCGTTTAAACGAAACATTAAGAACGGAGATACCGAAATTACGGTCCTGGTTGGTGTCAAAGCCGGTGTTGGTGGCGTAAGTGCCGCCGCCAAGCAGGGTCTAACGGTTAAATTTAACGAGGCAGGTGATTTCACGGGATGGGCGGTTAAATCGGAGGTAGGTGCCAAAGTAGGAATGGGACCCGTTTCTGTGAGTAAATCTATTGGATTTTCAAGCGATATAGGCATGGTTTCTTCCCCAAGAACGAAGATATCATTCGGAGGGGTAGGAAAGGAGACAAGTAACTGAAAAAACATGAATCATATGAAAAAGATCAATTTTATCATTATTGCAATCCTGTGTATGATGCACAGCTATGGAGAACAGAACAGTGATCTGTCTATGAGAGATGGAATGACGGCGGTCAATGGCACTCTGTTGATGCAGAACAACCCGGATTACAACTATTTGCGCATATTGCGTAGTTTTCCATCGATTCCGGAAAATACACTTACCGCCAGTCCAACAGAAATTGAGCGTTACAAGGAGAAACTGGAGATCATTAACGAACTGCTCTATGATTGTGAAGAAGCTGAGAAAGAGAAACAGAGGATAAGGGACAATAAGCCTGTTCCTTTTGATCTGGAGAAACTGAATAAG
>JAAYGM010000054.1 GCA_012727735.1 Bacteroidales bacterium
CGACGGGAGGTGGGCAGGATAATGCAGGAGGGATGAGTGGTATGGTCGGCTTCATGGGCCTGCTGGGTATCGGTGACAATCAGGAAAGGATCATTGTCAAAGGTTCGGATTATGAAATGATGCAGCTAGTTGCCGAAGATATCCGGTATCAACTGGAGCAACAGGAGTACATACAAAATACCCGCGTCTCTTTCATGCGTCGTCAGCCGGAAATCATGCTTGATTTTAATCAGATACTGCTCACTTCATATGGCATTACACGCACCAATATTCTGACTGGCTTATCGGAGCTTGACAGTGAGTTTTCTTCAGGAACCACGTTCAAGGTGGGTGAGGAATCATATGATATCATCATTCGGGATGAAATGACCGAAGAGGAGGAGGAGCAGCAGAATAAGCAAAAAACCATCGATGATCTCCATGCGGTGCAGATCATGAACAGTAGCGGCGGGTTGCACAACCTGAAGGATATTGCCTCGGTCAACAAAGGATATGGGCGCTCCCGCATCATCCGTGTGAATCAGGATAAACAACTGGATGTGCGTTACGGGTTCTTGCCTAGCATCGAACAATCCAAAACGTTGCTTGAAGGGTATCGTGCAGACATCGACCAGCTGATCGCCGGCTACAATCTGCCTGCCGGTGTGGCCATCGAAGTGATCCACGAGGAGGATCAGTTTGCTGATTTTAAATTTCTTATCCTCGCCGCCTTTCTTTTGATATTTATGATCCTGGCAATGGTGTTTGAATCGGTCACGACCCCACTGGTCATCCTCTTCTCGATACCCCTGGCGGCCATCGGCTCACTGATCGCATTGTTCCTTACCGGCAACAGCCTACTCAACGCAAATACGTTAATGGGATTCCTTATCCTGCTGGGTGTGGTGGTGAACAATGGCATCATCCTGATCGACTATTCAAAACTGTTGCGTAAACGTGGATACCGGCGTGAACGAGCATTGATGACAGCAGGGATATCCCGTATCAGACCCATACTGATTACGGCCATCACTACGATTATTGCCATGTTGCCGCTAGCCATGGGCAATACTGAGTATGCAGGAGCTATCGGTGCACCGTTTGCCATTACTGTCATCGGCGGTCTGGCTTTTTCAACCTTGTTGACACTGCTGATTATCCCGACAGTATATATGGGACTGGAGAATGCGTTGGAATGGTATCAGACGCTGACGGTAAGGACAAAAATCATCCATCTCCTGCTTTTTGTGACCGGTGTCGCAGCCATCTATCTCTATGGAGAGGGTATGTTGTATCAGGTGTTATACCTTACGGTGCTTGCAGTGCTGATTCCGGGAGTTACATTTTTTGCACAGACCAGCCTGCGTCGTGCCAGAGCAGATGTCGTTGATCCGGCTCAGGAGGTAGAGATAGTCGTACGCAGCCTGGTGAAGATCTATGATCGTTCCGGCCGTTTTACGCGTGAATGGAACAGCGGCCTGGAAATAAGGAGACGTATGGGGCTGAGTGGTGAATACCATTCGCTGAAAGATTTTATCCCTGTTGCCTGGCAGTTTATCTTGTGGGGGTTTGGCTTCTATTTCACTTACTTTTATATCGAAAGCAGGTTGTGGGGTTTCCTCTTCTCGTTTGTGATGTATGCTGCCACACTTTATTTATGGCGTAAGATACGGGCATACCTGTTTTATCGTTATGAAGGGAGCAGGATTGTGAGATCTACCAACCGCATCCTCTTCTGGAGTATGCCACCATTGATATTGTGGGGTCACTTCAGGATGCTGGATAATCTGCCGATGGTGTTGATAATAGGTGTTTTGTGGGGATTAGGCATCGCCATCTATGTTTCTTCACAATATCTGTACGGGAAGAATGTCAATATCGAGAGAGTAACAGGCCGCTATGCCGGGCTGAAACGCTCCTATTTCCGTATGGTCATGAGCATCCCGCTGTTTGGTAAGCGCCGTCGTCCGTTTAAAGCATTGCGTGGTGTCTCGTTTGAAATAAAAACAGGGATGTTCGGATTGCTTGGACCCAACGGTGCCGGAAAATCGACCCTGATGCGTATCATTACCGGTATTTTAGAACAGAGTTACGGGAGCATCTGGATCAACGGGCTGGATACCCGTCTCTACCGGGAAGAGCTACAGAGTCTGATCGGTTTCCTTCCGCAGGAGTTCGGGATGTATGAGAATATGACTGCATGGGAATTCCTCGATTATCAGGCGATCCTGAAAGGGTTGACCGACAAAAGTGTGCGGGATGAACGTATCGGATACGTATTGAAGTCGGTACATATGGTTGAACGCAAAGATGATCAGATCGGTTCCTTCTCAGGCGGAATGAAGCAGCGTATTGGTATTGCGATGATACTGCTGAACCTGCCGCGTATACTTGTGGTGGATGAACCTACTGCCGGACTTGATCCACGTGAACGTATCCGGTTCCGCAACCTGTTGGTAGAGTTGAGTAAAGATCGTATTGTCATCTTTTCTACCCATATCATTGAAGATATATCCAGCTCATGTAATCAGGTAGCGGTGGTAGACAAAGGGGAGTTGAAGTACTTCGGTGTACCGGAGAAGATGGTCGATATGGCTTTAGGTAAAATCTGGCAGTTCCTGATTGATAAGGAGTCGTTTGAGGAAAAGCTGGACAAATCACTGGTGGTACATAATATACAGGATGGAGACAGGATACAGGTACGGTATATCTCCGGGACAGAGCCATATCCCGGTGCTGTTCAGGTAGAAGCCAACCTTGAAGATGCCTACCTCTGTTTATTGAAAAATATCTGATGCAATGAAAATAAATAAATATATTGACTTGACAACCAGCATTGTACGGTATAACCTGAAGATTATATTTGCCGGTAAATTCCTCTGGTTTCTTTTGGCTGCTTTTGCCTTTTTTGCCTTTTTCATGTTTCAACAAGCATGGAACAGGGCCGATATTAATGAGGGTTCGATTTATAGCTTATTGTTGTTCCCTTGTTTACTGCTTATTTTCTATCCGGTCGTTTTCGGTATTCAGAACGATGAAGACAACCGGATACTGGAAATTATTTTCGGGATACCCAATTACCGATACAAAGTATGGGGTGTACGGATGCTGATGATTTATGTGTCTAACTATTTTATCCTGGTTGTTTTTGCTTATGTCGCTCGTCTTATGCTATACCCTGTTAACATCTTTGAAATGGCTTTTCAGCTGATTTTTCCGATGTTATTTTTTGGCAATCTGGCTTTTATGTTTTCCACAACCACAAGGAGCGGCAACGGTACCGCCGTCATCATGATAGTCTTCGGTCTTATTTTTTATATCTTCCTGAATGCCAATAGACAAATTGCCCAGTCATACTGGAATGTTTTCCTGAATCCGTTTTCTATTCCTTCCGACATCCATCCAATGATCTGGCAGAACACCATCCTTAAAAACCGGCTATTCCTTGTAATCGGCGCGATTATATGGTTGATGATCGGATTCCTTAACCTTCAGAAACGGGAGAAATTCGTGTAGATAATTTGATCAGTTTTATCAGATCACCTCTGTTTCATCTGATGGTATCCAAAAAAACTATTGGTATTAAATTTAACTGTATCAAGCACCAAATAAGATACGCGCGAGCGAGAACAAATATCTATGATAAAACAATCAGCGTTTCTTCGCAGAGGGTGATCTTCTCCAGTCCGTTCTCATGGACGATATAGCTATTCTCGATTCCTACAGGGCCGATACCGGGAAGCACGAACTTGGGTTCCAGGGCAATCGCCATCCCCGATTCGAGGATCTCCCTCGAGCGGGGTGTCAGCACAGGTGGCTCGTTGATCTCAAGACCCACACCATGGCCGATAAATTTCGCCTGCTGGCGGGTACCCATGAAATAGCGTTGCATTCCCTTCTCCTTCACCATCTCCTCCGCCATGAGGTAGAGATTGGCACAGGGAGTGCCGACCCGGCTGCTCTGCTCTATTGCACGGACAATATCGATTGATAGCTGATGGGTCTTCAGGGCGATATCGGGAGCTTCTCCGATGGCAAAGGTTCGGCTCATATCATCCATCCATGGGCGGTAGTTTCCCGCCATATCCACCATCAGCGTCATCCCCGGTAGCATCTTCGTACCGTTGGCACCCAGCGGCAGCAACGGTGATGTGCCGGCACCCCCAAGTGCGTAGTCGAATGGGGAGACTGCCTGGGCATTGTCGCCGGCAAGCATACTGCCCATAAAGATATCCATGTTCTCACCGAATGATCGGAAGATGCCCACCGAGCCATGAAGACGCATCTCCCGTTCGATCTCGATCTGTAGTTCCAGATCGGTCATTCCCCTTCGATACAATGAGGGGATCAGCTCATAAACTTTGGTGTGAATCCGGGCACTTTCACGTATCTGATTCAATTCATATTCCGATTTCACCGAACGTAATCTCCGTATCTCTCCCGAGACATTGATCACTTCAGGCATCTCCAGTGCTGCCTGCAGACGCATCACGCTGCTGTAGCTTAGCAGGTCGCTCTCTATCAGAACACGTTTAGGTAAAGGCAGATCAGCATCCCGAAGCATGTCAGGAATCTGTTCCGGTTTACGGATCTGTATCACTCTCTCATCCGTTATGCCGGCAGGACGTTTCACAAACAGCACCGGATCCCCTTCCGGAAACAGCAACATGTATCCGTCAAAAATATAACCACAAAGCCAAAACTGGTTGACCGATGATGTGATAATGCATGCATCGGCATTCGCGTCGCTTATTGTTTGTTGCAGCTTTCTCAGCCTGGTATCAGTCTCTTTCTTTAGAAGATTGTTCATATAGCGATAGTTTACTCCAAATATACTACATTCTCTTCATCTGAAGGAATGTAAGATGTCGATTTAAAGCTTGTGAACCGCTAAAAAAACTTAATCAGGTATATAAAATGTTACCTTTCATCAAACAGCCGTAAGGTTTTTTTGGAAAAAAAATAAAAAAGCTATCTTTACGCGATCTCATATAAATATCAAGTGAACGAGAGAATACTAATAGTGGAAGATGATCGTTCTTTCGGTGCCATGCTTCAGAAGTGGTTCGAGAGGAACGGTTTTTCAGTTACTTTATGTGCTGGGATGGTTGCTGCTCAGGAGGAACTGGTCAAAACATCATACAGGGTCATCCTGTCTGATCTGCGCCTGCCTGATGGTGACGGTATCATGCTGCTGACCTGGCTGAACGAAAGAGATCTGTCGACACCCGTCATTATCATGACAGGTTATGGTGAGATACAGACCGCTGTAGCGGCTATCAAGCTGGGTGCTTTTGATTTCCTTGAAAAACCGATCAACCCCTCTCTTCTCACACTGAAGATTGAAGCGGCTTTCGAATTGGAAAATGAGGCATCTCCTCCCCGGAAAAAGCCATCGGCAGAAAACAGACAGAGCCTTGGGGAAGAAACAATTGTTTTCGGGCGCAGTCCCCTTTCAACCCAGATGTATTCATTTATAGACCTGGTTGCGCCCACACAACTGGCTGTGATGATTGCGGGAGAAAGCGGAACAGGCAAGGAGCATGTAGCGCAATTGATTCATAACAGAAGCACACGGTCTGATGGTCCTTTCGTGGCTGTTGATTGTGGCAGCTTGTCGATGGAGCTTGCCCCGAGTGAACTTTTTGGTCATAAGAAAGGATCTTTCACTACTGCCATAGAGAATAAAACAGGATTTTTCTCAGCTGCCAGCGGTGGTACACTGTTTCTTGATGAAGTGGGCAATCTGCCCTACGGCGTCCAGATGCAGATGCTGCGTGCTTTGCAGGAGAAAAAAATAAGGCCTGTGGGCACCTCAATGGATATCGTGGTGGATGTGAGAATCATTACTGCGACAAATGAAGATCTGGAGAAAGCCATAGAAGAAGGGCGGTTCAGAGAAGACCTGTATCACCGGCTGAATGAGTTCATGATCAGGGTGCCCTCCTTGCGGGAGTGTGCCAATGATATTCCAGTTTACGCAGACCATTTCAGAGAGGAGGCAAACAGAGAGCTTAATAAAAAAGTGCGAACTGTATCACCGGAAGCGCTCATGCAGTTACAGGGGTACTCATGGCCGGGTAATCTGAGAGAGTTACGCAATGTGATCCGTCGTGCAGTCCTCTTTTCGGCGGTAGATTCCATTACAGAAGAAAGTTTGCCCCTGTTATCTGAAAAGAAGGAAAAGCATGAAAATGTGATCGAAGAATCACTATTCCCGGAACCGGAAAAAGAGAAAGAGAAAATAATCCGGGCACTGAAGAGGGTGAACGGCAACAAGACGAAAGCCGCCCTGCTGCTTCACATAGACCGGAAAACGCTCTACAATAAGATTCATCTATACAATATCAGTCTATAAGCAGCTCTTTACTGATGACCACCGCAATAACGGGACTATTCACAGTTAAAGCGAAATTTTATAAATACTCTTCTCTGATTCGCTCAGTGAACTCTCTGATCTGTCTTATTGTTTCCCTTAACTCATCTGCCCATTCAGGATAGGAATCCTCCTCACTACCCCTCAGTCTATCCATTTTACGTAATGGTCCGCAAAGATGATCAGCATCCAGCTGACTGAAAAACGGATATATCCTGTGGCAGAGCTCTTGTGCATTTTTAAAGTCGTTTCTGTTTATCAGCTCTGTCAATGTCTCCCTGTCTTTCTCCGACGTCTCAACAAATGTTGCTAATATATCTTTGATTACCTGCTCGTCGTTGTGAAATAATGTGGTCAGTTTTGGAAATCTCCCATTGAATAGCTCCCCCCTCTCTTCCTGATGCTCGGAGACGGTAAGGATCTCAGTGAGCCTGCTCAACTGAATGGGTTTGGTGATCAGACCCCTGAATCCTTTCTCCAGTGCCTTCTCCGTCGTATACTCATCGTAGGCTGTCATGAGCCAGACAGGAATAGCATCATCACTTTTTCTAATTTCACGGAGAATATCAATTCCGGTGATATGCATCATCTGCATATCCGTAAACACAATATCGAAAGAGGAGATTAGTCGCAGGAAACCTTTCACATCACGCGTATTACTGCACAACTTCACCTTAAATCCTTTGTGAATAAGGAATTCTTTCAGCATGTTCCCCAGTGAGGCATCGTCTTCGAAAAGAAGTATCTTATCAAAGACGCGGCTGTTCATCATAGAATGCTCTTTATTCACTGTTGATTTCTGACCATCAAGTCGTGTCAGAGGCAACTTAATTGTCACGCTGGTGCCTTTTCCTTTTTCCGATGTAAGCGTAATCTCACCCTTCAGTGAGTCTACCAGCCCCCTGGTTACATACAAGCCGAAACCGTTACCTTCGGCTTTCAACGGGTTTTTGATGCGGGAGAAAGGTCTGAATATTTTCTCCAGATCCTCCCGGTCAATCCCTATCCCGGTGTCGATGACAGTGAAGATGAGCTGCTGCACATACTCCACCCGAATATGTACACTTCCCTGAAGTGTGTATTTGACTGCATTGGATGTGACGTTGACAAGGATCTGCTTGAGAAGTGTGTAATCTGTCTCAACGAAAAACGGAGATGAGGTCATGTTCTCCAATTCTAGATGCAGCTTTTTCTCCTCTGTGAAGGGCAGGAACATATTGATCACATCATTAATCAATTCCATCAGATTGAACCGACTGTTATGCATCTCACCTTTGTTACGCTCCAGGCGAGAGAATTCAAGGAGATTGGCCAGCATGCTCAGAATGTGTCTTCCTGAGTTCCGTGCCGACCTGAGCTGTCGCTGTTTCTCTTCCGGAACTTCATTCGTATCCCACATCTCCAAATATCCCATGATGGAGCTGAGAGGTGTTTTAATATCATGCGATACGGACAACAGCAGCTTATGACGGCTCTCAATCAGCTCTTCGGTGAGTTGTTTCTCTTTTGCAAGGTCTATGCGTGCTTTTTGTCCCTTGTTAAGATCATCAATGATCAGAAAGATGATAACCAGAATCAGTAGCAGTGAAACTGCTCCCACGGTAAGTGCAAAAGCAAAGATCCTCTGCGTAAGTGATTCACTGTTTTCTGTTCCCTCCTTTGAGGTTTCTATCGCCTCGTTATAATAACGGGTGATGAGCCGTGATATACCCAGAGAAATGTTTTGTTCTGCGAGAATCAGCTCCCTCACCTGTCTCTCTATTCCCTCTATTTGTTTTGAATAGGTTCTGGATGCTTCCTGGGTGATGTTCTTCAGATCGGAATACATCTCCGTGTCAACTCTTGAAGTGGATCTTGCCTCCTGTTCCGTGTGTGATATGGTTAACGTCGTGTCGGGAGCATATTTCGGATCAAATAAATTCCTAAGACGGCTCCAGAAATCCTTCCGTTGTTTTGAAACCATTGTGGTATCCTTGCTGGTGGTCACCACGATCGAGTCCTGGATGATATTATCATAGGTCTCTATTTTCTTGTCGAGTTCAATCATAGGATTTTGTGACCGGAACTGCCTTACGAGCTTATTCACTATTCTATTCTTCTCCCGGAGCAGTGAATCGATGTCTTCCAGCAAAATATCCTTCTCTTTTTCATTTGAGACACGCTTAATATACGCTATTTGCCCGGAAATATCGACCCAGATTGAATCATATTGCTGCTGAAATTTCCTTTGCGGTGAGACCAGGTAATTGTTCAACATATCCTGAGCCTGCTGTACTGATACAATCAGCTGATTGCTGTAGGTTAAGACATTGTTGGCGTTGATCATCTCCTGTTTCTGCTTGTCAATGTGCTGCTTGAAAATATAGGAATAGATAAATAGTCCTGTAAAATAGAGGATGATGACAAGCAGTATCAACCCAATTTTTATCCTTATCCGTTGTTCAGGTGTTTTTTTTGATCCCATATTTGATCCCATATATGTATCATTGGCGTTTCAAATATACAGGATATATTTGAATTTACATGAACTATCGTTTATTGGCAGGGGAGCATAAGAAGTGTAGAATAATCAGGTTCGGTTGTAGAAATATTCTACAATTTCCCCATCTGTTCCACATTTGAATCGCTGGGAGCAATACTCATTTGCATGTTTTATATTGCAGATATACAGTGGTATATGGTGTGATTCCCGAATGCTTTATTTGTTTTAGCACAGAGTTTGATATATAGATGGTGTACAGGGAAATTAAAATTGGATTAAAATTCAATGTGTAATCATTTTTAAATATAAATCATTATGAAAAAAGCTATTTTAACAATTGCATTTGCAACAAGTATGATCGCAGTTAGTCATGTGCAGGAGCTGAATGCAATGGATCTGCAACCGACTGCAACTATTATAACAGGTGACACCACAGGTGACGATGGTTTTGTAGAAGTGAAACTGGAAGACCTCAGTACCGCAGTTCAGGCAGCGGTCAATGCATTAACACAAGAGTATGATGTGAAGGCATTGAAATATAATGCTGAAAAACAACTTACCAAGGTTAAGTTGATAAAGAAGGAGGATAAATCTAAGAAGACGGTTTATTTTGATATAGAAGGCAAGGAAGTAAAGAAAGAGCCGGCCCTGGAAGCTGAAAAAGAAGCCACTGAAGTAATTGAAGTTTCCAGTGTGATATAAAAAAGGACAAATTACACTCTCGCACCTCTATATATTTTCTTAGTTAACACATTCTTCATGAAACAGCTAAGGAATCCCATCGCCCTCTTATTGTGAAATTTAAGAGGGCGATATTTTTTATTGACCTTACCTAGCCATCAGCACGAAAAGGTTTTTATTATTCTGCGCCCTTCCATATCTCCCATGCCGCCAGAGCCTGCCTACAGAGCATCTCTTTCCCGTTTTTAGTTGTGGTACCCTGTGCTTTTCCTTTTTGCAGGAACAGCGTCTCCTCGGGGTTATAAATCAGGTCATACAGCAGATGATCCGATGTAAGATACTGATAGGGTATGGCGGGAGATTCATTCAGGTCTGGAAAAGTACCCACAGGTGACGCGTTCACGATGACAGTGTAGTCCGAGATGATCTCCTGCGATAATTCATTATAACTGTACCTGTTGACTCCCGCGGAGCGGGAAACATGTTTCCATTCAATTTCCAGATCGGTGAGTGCCTGGCCTACCGCTTTTGAAGCACCCCCTGTCCCCAGTATCAGGGCTTTTTTGTGGGTCGCTCTGTTCAGGAGGGGGGTGAGAGATGCTTTGAAACCAATATAATCTGTGTTGTACCCTGTCAGCTTGTAGAAATACATATCAGCGGGTCTCCGTTCCACTTTGATTACGTTGACAGCACCAATTTTTTCTGCTTCCAGCGAGATGGCATCGAGAAAAGGAATCACACTCTCTTTGTAGGGGATGGTTACATTTAATCCTTTCAACTGTTGATTGAAAAGTATCACATGACGGATCTTCAGAATATCCCCGATTTCAAAGTTAAGATACTCGGCATCTATATGCTCCTTTTTAAATTTCTCTGTGAAGAACAGGGCTGAATAGGAGTGCTTTAGCGGAAATCCGATAAGTCCGTAGGTGTCCATGCCTCTATTTTTCTGCGATATACAAGGTTGTGATACCCAGGGTGTATCGTCTCAGACGGATGTTTCTGAACCCGTTCTTTTTCAATATCAGCATCATCTCTCTTCCCTGTGGGAACGCGGCTATGGATTCAGGCAAATACTGGTACGCCCGCTGTTCAGTATCGAAGAGCCCCGAGAGGAATGGCATCACATGTTTTGTATAGGTGCCGTACAACTCTTTCACCGGTGATTTGTCGGGAGTGGTCAGCTCAATAAAAAGGAAAACACCTCCGGGTTTAAGCACACGCAAAACCTCCTGAAAGCTTTTGTCAATATCTTCGAAATTACGTACACCGAAGGAGACCGTGGCTGCATCGAAGCTGTTGTCGGCAAAGCTCATCTCAGCACAGTCCTGATACTCAAATCGGATGATGTCGGCAATACCTTTCCTGGCAACTTTCTTTCTACCCACCTCCATCATGCCCTCTGAAATATCCACGGCAGTGATCGTTTCCGGTTGCAGTATCTTTTGTGCCAGGATGGCAAAATCACCTGTGCCGGTGGCGATATCCAGCATATGCCTGGGTTTGTATTTTCTCAGTTCTTTCAGTGAGTCACTGCGCCAGTAACCATCTATCCCCAATGAGAGGGTACCATTCAGCCGGTCATAACTGGGTGCAATGTCATTGAACATTCGTACAACCTGTTCATTCTTCCTTTGGTCTGCATTATAGGGATTAACTTTCTCTACCTTGTAGCTCATATTCTTAAGTATTCAGTTACGTTCTTCTCAATACGTGCTTCCAGATTCCCGGCGTCTGCTTTCACAAATTTTTCCCCGACAATTTTCTCGAATAGCTCAATATATCTTTCCGAAACACTCTGACAATATGCATCGCTCATTTCCGGGACCTGCTGTCCCTTTTGCCCATGGAACCCGTTATCCATAAGCCATTTGCGCACGAACTCTTTTGATAGTTGTTTCTGCTCTTCTCCCTTTTCGAATCGCTCTTTATACCCTTCGCTGTAAAAATAACGGGATGAATCAGGTGTGTGAATTTCATCAATCAGGTAAATCACTCCATCTTTTTTGCCGAACTCATATTTGGTATCTACCAGGATCAACCCTTTCTCGGCAGCCATCTCCGTACCGCGTTTAAACAGATCGTAGGTGTATTGTTCCAGTTGCTCATATTCATTTCTGCTCACTAACCCCTGGGCAATGATCTCCTCTTTCGAAATGTTTTCGTCATGACCCTCATCGGCTTTTGTGGTGGGGGTGATGATCGGTGTTTCAAACTTCTGATTCTCATGTAATCCTTCCGGCAGGGGCAGTCCGCAAAGGGTGCGGGCACCTTTCTTGTATTCACGCCAGGCACTGCCGGTGATATAACCACGAATCACCATCTCCACCTTGTATGGTTTACAACGCACACCCACCGTTACCATCGGGTCTGGTGAGGCTTGCTTCCAGTTGGGTACGATGTCTGATGTTGCATCCAGAAACCTTGATGCAATCTGGTTCAATACCTGTCCTTTGTAGGGGATCCCCCTTGTCAGCACTACATCAAATGCGGATATCCTGTCTGTAGCAATCATCACCAGTCTATCCTCTCCGATGCTGTAGACATCGCGTACTTTTCCGTTATAAACCTTTGTCTGTCCCGGAAAGAGGTAATTTGTTTTCGTTAGCGTATCCATATTTTGTCAATTTAGTCGTTTCCACACGTTATATATTATTCAGCGTCACCACATCATACTGGTTATTTCTTAACAAGAACAGGGCCGCTCTTGTTTGATTGTTGTTTGTTATGATTCCGGCAACGTCGTTCCCTCCGCTTTTTCTGTTTTCTCTGCTTTGCTTTGTGGTGATGAACCCTGCTCACTGCTGCTTTCCTGCTCGTAGGCCTCTACGATCCTTTGTACAAGCCTGTGACGGACGATATCCTTCTTGTTGAACTCTACCGTTGCAATGCCATTGATGTGACGTAACAGCCTCATCGAGTGTATCAGGCCTGATTGCTGGGAGTGAGGCAGGTCTATCTGTGTGATATCTCCCGTGATGATCATTTTCCCGTTTATTCCCAGGCGGGTAAGGAACATTTTTATCTGTGCCTTCGTGGTGTTCTGCGCCTCATCAAGAATGATCACCGCATCATTGAGTGTGCGGCCGCGCATGAATGCGAGCGGTGCAATCTGGATGATCTTACTCTCGATATACTCCTTCAGTTTCATCGGCGGAATCATATCTTCCAGTGCATCGTAAAGCGGTTGCAGGTACGGGTCGATCTTCTCTTTCATGTCGCCCGGCAGAAACCCCAGCTTTTCGCCGGCTTCCACCGCAGGACGGCTAAGAATGATCTTGCGCACCTGCTTTGTTTTCAGTGCGCGGACAGCCAGGGCTATGGCTGTGTATGTCTTACCCGAACCGGCAGGACCAATCGCGAAAACCATGTCATTCACATCAAACGCCTCCATCAGCTTCTTCTGATTAGCGGTACGTGCCATGATTGGTTTTCCATTCATCCCGTGAATGATGAGATTATCCACATTGATGATTGTGGGAGCCTTGCCTTTTACGATATCCAGGATGTCTTCTTCCTTCAGCACATTCATCTCAATGCTGAACTTCTCCAGTTCATGTATCTTCTCTTCAAACGATACCAACTCTGCTTCATCACCGATCACTTTAATCACGTTCCCTCTAGCCACAATGCGCAACTTAGGGTACAAAGTTTTCAGTAACTGGATATTGCCGTTGTTGATGCCGAAGAAAACCAGCGGGTCAACATTCTCAAGGATGATAATGCGTTCTATCATTCTTTGTTTTTATTGAAATTCAAAGCATACTGGCGGGTGATGTTCTCCGCACCTTCGATGTAGTTGATGAATGCGCTGTTGACCAGCCTGTTGCCGCCGGGTGTGGGGTAGTTGCCCGAGAAATACCAGTCACCGCTATTGTTGGGGCATGCTTTGTGCATGTCCTCAATACTCTGGAACACAATCTCTACTTCAGCTTTTATATCTTTCGAGGTGAGCATCTGCGCAATTTTGGCAGAAATCTCTTCATCGGTGAAAGGAGCGTATATATCTTTCACGTGATTGATGATCTCCTCTTTACGTTTATATTTCTGTGCCACCGATTTCTTGTATGTCTCTTCGATGATATGTTGCAGGCTACGCTCTTTCAGCAGCTCCAGGGCTGCCTTGAAAGCAATGAACTCACTCATTCGCGACATGTCTATGCCGTAACAGTCGGGGTATCGTATTTGTGGGGAGGAGGAGACGATGACAATTTTCTTCGGGTCAAGCCTGTCAAGTATTTTGATGATACTCTGTTTGAGTGTGGTCCCTCGGACGATGCTGTCATCGATAATCACCAGATTATCCACCCCTCTCCTTAACGATCCGTAAGTCACATCATAGACATGTGCGGCAAGGTCATTCCTGGCATTACCCTGCGCAATGAAGGTGCGCAGTTTGATATCTTTGATTGCCACCTTCTCGGACCGTACACGCTTTGAAAGTATTGCGTCAATCTCTTCTTTGCTTAAGCTGTCTCTTTTCTCAAGAATGGTCTGTGCTTTTTTGTGGTTGAAATGGTCCTCCAGACCCTGCTGCATGCCGTAGTACGCTACCTCTGCGGTGTTGGGGATAAAAGAGAAGACCGTATTGTCGAAGTCATCATCAATTGTTTCAATGATTTTCGGTACGAGCAGCTCTCCCAACTTTTTCCGTTCACGGTAAATATCGTAGTCCGATCCACGGGAAAAGTATATTCGTTCAAAAGAGCAGGGTGTTATTTTTTCTTTCTTCTCCTGAATCTGATGCAGCGAGATCGCGCCGTTGCGTTTCACCACGAACGCTTCTCCCGGCTGCAGTTCGTGCACCTCTTCTTTCTTCAGGTTGAATGCTGTTTGAATTACAGGGCGTTCCGATGCCACGACTGCCACTTCATCGTCGTAATAATAGAATGCGGAACGAATACCCCAGGGATCACGCAATGCGAAAGCGTCGCCACTGCCTATTAACCCGCAGAGGGCATAGCCACCGTCCCAGATTTTGGATGCTCTTTTTAACAGGAAAGGGATATCCAGCTTCTCCTCAATCTGATGACTCAGTTGTTGGCCGCTCAGATTGCTGCTTTGAAGTTGATCATACTGGTACTGTACCTCCCTGTCGAGATAATGACCGATCGACTCCAGCATGACAAACGTATCGGCGTATTCACGGGGATGTTGTCCCTCCGCTATCAGCTGCCCGAACATCTCATCCACATTGGTCATATTGAAATTCCCTGCCAGGGCCAGGCTTCGTGAAGCCCAGTTATTTCGTCGCAGCAGCGGATGAACATAGGTCAATCCGCTTTTGCCGGTGGTGCTGTATCGCAGATGCCCGATAAAGAGTTCGGAGGCAAAAGGGACCGATTTTTTTACAAAATCAATATCCTTTAACTGCTCTTCGGAAAATTGCCGGAATGAGGAGTGTACTTTAGAGAATATATCTGCAATAGCGCCTGAACCTACAGCCCTCTCTCTGAAAATGTACTCATTTCCTGGTGAGGCCTCCAACTTCACCGCACCCAATCCGGCACCCTCCTGGCCACGATTGTGTTGTTTTTCCATGAGCAGGTAGAGTTTGTCCAACCCATATTGCCATGATCCATATTTTTTAAAGTAATAGTCGAGGGGTTTGAGCAGGCGGATAACTGCGATACCGCACTCATGCTTGATGATGTCAGTCATTGATAAACCTTTCTGAAATTTTGATACAAATTTACGCTTATTTGTGGAGATTCTATCAGTTTTACGTTTATAATCTTTCCAAAATATATCGAAGACTCATTTTGATGATGCGCCGCAGCGTCTGTCAGGTAGTTGGGGGGTTATATAAAAGTTTGTTCTATCTTTGTTGTATTAAGAAGATTTAAAATGAATTGGGAACAGTTACTATCAGCGACACGGTTTGGCATGGAGCATTATGAAGATGTGAATAAACATGAACGGACAGAGTATCAGCGCGATTACGACAGGCTGATATTTTCATCACCCTTCCGCCGGTTGCAGAACAAGACACAGGTGTTTCCTCTGCCGGGGAGTGTGTTCGTGCATAACCGTTTGACGCATAGCCTGGAGGTCTCGAGCGTGGGACGTTCACTGGGTGAGAATGTTGCACGTAAGCTGCGCAATAAATATCCGACCGCTCAGACACATTTCGAAGAGATCGGAGCGATAGTCTCAGCAGCATGTCTTGCACACGATCTTGGAAACCCCCCTTTTGGCCATTCCGGTGAGAAGGCGATATCCACTTTTTTCTCTGAAGGGAAAGGGATCTCTCTGAAAAAAGCTGTTGAGGAAGAGGGGGGGCGATGGACCGATTTTACCTCCTTTGAGGGAAATGCCAATGCCATTCGGCTGTTGATGCATCAGTTCAGGGGGAGACGAAAGGGTGGTTTCGCAATGACCTACTCCACACTCGCCTCAGTGGTGAAATACCCCTATTCATCCGCATTGAGCGGGGGGAAGAACAAATTCGGTTTCTTCTCGTCCGAAGAGGCCGATTATCAGCGCATAGCCGACAGCCTGGGCATCAATAAGCTGAACGATCATCCCTTGCAGCTTGCACGGTATCCACTGGTTTATCTGGTGGAAGCTGCTGATGATATCTGTTACCAGTTGATGGATATTGAGGATGCACATAAACTGCATGTGATTTCCACCGAAAAGGCGATGGATCTTTTACTCTCGTTTTTTGACAGCGACAAGCGGCTAGGAAGAGAGAAGACGCTTGCGCTGGTGAATGATGTGAATGAACAGATCGCTTATCTGCGTGCCGGAGTGATTGGCCTGTTGATAGAAGCGTGTGCTGATATTTTTGTTGCGAACGAGAAGAGGATTCTTGCCGGAGAGTATACAGGTTCACTGATAAAGCATGTGTCACCTGCAGTTGCAGCTGCCTACATGAATTGTTCTGAGTTTGCATTTCAGCATATTTATCGCTCAAAGGATGTGCTGGACATTGAGCTTGCCGGTTATCGCATCATTGGTTTCCTGCTGGAGGTCTTCACCGATGCGATCCGGGAACCGGACCATGCCTACTCCAGGTTGCTTCTGGACAGAATTCCTGAACAGTATGAGACTGATGCGATCACGATGTACGGGAGAATACAATCTATTGTCGATTATGTTTCAGGAATGACCGATGTCTATGCACTCGATTTATATCGCAAAATCACGGGGATGGGTTTACCTGTTGTCTGATTTTACTTTCAATTAGATTGAATCAGATAATTTTTTATTTTTTATTGAAATTATTTGGAGGGTTTTAATTTCTTTTTTATATTTGTCTCGTGGTTTTTTCATAATAGTATTAGATTTAAGGTTAACATGTTTGGCAGAATGTCGAGAGACATTCTGCCAATTTAGTTATAGCCACCTTTATCAGCCACCTCCCGGTGTAAATAGAAACATCCTGTTCTGCAGTGAATAGCCCTATCCTGCCCATTATTGACGGTAAATCAAAAAATTAACGTTGAATATTTTTAATGTAGTCCAAACTTTTTTATTTTTGTGGAACAATTCTTTTACAAATGCGAAAAACATTCTTTATTCTCTCTCTGATCTTCTACTCTCTGTTAATTGTACAATGTAACACCGGTAAAAGAGAGCTGCATCAAAAACTGACACAGATGGCTGTAGAGCTCAATGAATCTGCTCCGGTGTCGCTCGATCAGTACACACGGTTCGAAGAAGCCACCGTGACGAACGATAATGTATTCCGCTATCGTTACAGTGTGACGAACATCAATAACCCCGATTCGTTGCTCGAGAGCAGAAAGGACGAACTCATGAAGAATATCAGAACAATGTTCTCCACAAATGCTGATTTGCGTATATTCACGGAAAACAATGTTGTTATTGAGTATGACTATACCGATGAACAGAACAATCACATACGTACAATAAGGATTAACCCTGAAGATTATCAATAAAAACAAAATCTATGAACCGCTATTTTTACATCGACGCTGAAGGGAAGCAGAAAGGTACTTTCTCACCCGACGAACTCAGACAAGAGATTGTGAAACCTGAAACGCTTGTCTGGACTCAAGGTATGGAACAATGGAAGCGTGCCGATGAGGTTGCTGAGCTAAGTTTCCTATTTTCCGGTTCAGCTGTTGCCCATGAAACAGAGCAGTCAGTAGAGGTGTTGCAATCACAATCCAACAGACCTGCAACCCCGTACGGATCACACCCGCCTCAGCCAATGCCAAAGACATGGTTGGTGGAGTCCATCCTGGTCACCATTCTGCCTTTCATCCTGTGCAGTAGCTTCCTGAGTCTTCTGGGGATTATCGGGATTGTCTATGCATCCCAGGTAGAGTCATTCTTCAACAGGGGTGATTATGCTGCTTCAGCCGAAGCATCCCGTTCAGCTGCCAAGTGGATAAAAATTGCGTTGTGGATTGCCATAGGATGGGTGTTGCTAATTGTCATTACAATCATTCTGCTCTTTGTCTTTGTTGGTTCAGTAGCAGGGATAGGTGAACTGTTGAATACATAAAACAAAAAAAACATATGGAAGATCATAATGAGAGATCCTTACAGGATCAGCCTTCAATGCCACCTCCCGCGCCGCAACAACAGTATCAGGAGCAGTCAGCAGAGAGGCTCCCTCCCATGAAACCCGGCAACTGGCTCTGGCAGTCGATTGTTGCAACAATACTCTGTTGTCTCCCACTGGGGATTGTGGGGATTGTATATGCAGCAAAGGTGGATTCACTCTACTTCAACGGCCAGTATGATGCATCGCTGAGGGCGGCGAAAAAGGCCAAAATGTGGACTGCTATTGCTTTTACAATTGGCATTCTTTACCTGATACTATGGATTATCATGTTCTCTACCGGAAATATGCCGGCATATATGGAGAACATTATTGAAGAAAGTGCAAGCGGGTACAATTTTTAAGCGTTTCTGCTCCCATAGTGAACAGGTCAATAAAAATAGGGATTATCGCTGCCACAAATATTCTGCTTGTGACAGCTTTTATCTTTTTTTTTCTTTTTGATCCCGACACCCATTCTTTATTCCCCAAATGTCCCTTTCTCCTCGCCACCGGTTTTGAATGCCCCGGGTGCGGTTCGCAAAGAGCCATCCATCATCTGTTGCATCTCAACATCATGGGCGCATTGAAGCAGAATACTTTTATGGTGCTGGCACTGCCATACATATTTTTGGGGATATATCTGGAGTATCTCGGCGGAAAACGTCGCTTTCCCCGGCTGGAGAAGATCTTCTTCGGGAGATGGTCGGCTGTCGTGGTACTGTCGGTGATCGTTGCTTTCTGGATAGGGAGGAACCTGTTCTAAACCGTTTTACCTCTTAAGGCAGCTTCTCCTTTAAAAATCTCCCTGTATGTGACTCACGGCAGGCGGCAATTTGCTCAGGTGTACCGGAGCAAACAACATAACCACCCTCTTTCCCGCCTTCGGGTCCGATATCGATAATATGATCGGCACATTTGATCACCTCCATATTGTGCTCAATGATGATTACCGTGTGTCCCCGTTCAATGAGCGCATTGAATGCTTTTAGCAGTGTCCTGATATCGTGAAAGTGCAACCCCGTTGTCGGTTCATCGAAAATGAAAATGGTCGGTTTTGATTTCTCCTCGCCAAGGTAATAGGCCAGTTTCACACGTTGGTTCTCACCTCCCGAAAGAGTCGAGGATGATTGTCCCAGCTTAAGATACCCCAGCCCCACATCCTGTAAAGGCTGCATCTTCCTTGTGATTTTTTTCTCTGTTGTCCCCTTCTGTTCACCGAAGAATTCGATGGCCTGGTTGACCGTCATCTCAAGCACATCATAAATGGTCTGTCCATTGTATTCAATCTCCAACACTTCAGGCGAGAAACGTTTACCATGGCATGACTCACACACCAGCTTGATGTCTGCCATGAACTGCATCTCCACGGTGATGGTACCTTCGCCCTTACACTCCTCACAACGTCCTCCCTCCACATTAAAAGAGAAGTAGGCCGGTGTGAAATCCATCTGTTTTGCCAGCGGTTGTGCCGCAAAGAGCTTTCGGATCTCATCGAATGCCTTCAGGTAGGTCACCGGATTGGAGCGGGATGATTTGCCTATGGGGTTCTGGTCCACATATTCCACCCCTTTCATTTGTTTGATATCACCGGAGATGGCGTTGAACTCTGCACGTTCAAGCGCCGTGCCCTTGTAATGATGTTGCAGTGCGTTATAGAACACATCATTCACCAGCGAGGACTTGCCCGATCCGCTCACACCAGTCACTACGGTCATTACGTTCAGTGGGAACTTCACATCGATGTTCTTCAGATTGTTCTGCCGTGCTCCTTTGACTTCAATGTAGTTGTTCCATTTGCGGCGTGATCCGGGAACCTCAATCAGTTCTTCCCCTGTTAGATACCTGACAGTATAGCTCTCACTCTCTTTCTCCAGCTCTGCGACATTACCCTGATACATCACTTCACCACCCAGTCGCCCAGCCTTGGGACCAATATCAATAATATAATCCGCCGCACGGATGATCTCTTCATCATGTTCAACCACCACAACCGTGTTGCCTAAACTCTGCAACTCCTTTAGTACCCCGATGAGAAGGTGCGTGTCGCGGGAATGGAGTCCAATGCTTGGCTCATCGAGGATATAGAGTGATCCAACAAGGCTGCTTCCCAGTGAGGAGACAAGGTTGATGCGCTGACTCTCACCTCCCGACAGAGTGTTGGAGAGCCGGTTGAGGGTGAGATAGCCCAGTCCCACATCTAAAAGGAACTGCAGCCGGTTGTTTATCTCCGTGAGCAGCCGTTCGGCAATAGCGGCATCGGTTTCTTCCAACTGCAGCTGATCGAAAAAAAGTTTCATCTCTGTCACGGGCATCAGCACCAGTTCCGAGACCGACTTGCCTCCGATCATCACGTAGAGCGCTTCCGGCTTAAGGCGTGCACCCTTACAGAGGGGGCACTCTGTCTTACCGCGATAACGTGCCAGCATCACACGGTATTGAATCTTATAAAGATTTTTTTCGAGCATCCCGAAAAAATCATTAATGCCATAGATATCAAGGTCGTGACGTCCGTTCCAGAGGATGTCCTTCTCCTCAACGGTCAGATCAATATAAGCGCGATGGATCGGGAAATCGGCCTTGTAGGCATTCTGTACAAACTCCCGCCGCCATTCGCTCATCTTTTCCCCTCTCCAGCACTGTACACACTCCTCCTGCAGCGATAGACTTTTATCGGGGATGACCAGGTTTTCATCGATACCCATTATTTTCCCAAACCCTTCACATTTAGGACAGGCACCGGCGGGACTGTTGAAGTTGAACATCATTTCCGATGGCTCTTCGAATATGATGCCGTCCGCCTCAAAACGATTGGAAAAGACGAAGCTCTCCATGCCGTTCTCTCCCCAGAAGCGGATAATAGATTCACCGCTCCCCTCAAGAAAGGCTGTCTCCACCGAGTCGGTCAACCTGTTTATACTCGCTTTGTCGGAAGAGCAGGAGAGGCGATCGATCACCAGCAGCACCTCATCAGCGGGCGGGAGGTTCTTTTGTTCCAGCAACTCATCAATGCGGTAGAACTGATCTCCCACATCCACACGGGTGAAGCCCTCCTTCATCAGTATCTCCAGCTGCTCCCGCAGATTACGGTTGTTCCGTAACTGGATGGAGGAGAGTACAGCCAGGCGTGTTCCCTGGCGATACTCCTCCATTTTCTCCACCACATCGTGGACATAATGTCTTTTCACCTCTTTCCCGGTGATAGGAGAGAGTGTCTTTCCTATACGTGCGTAAAGGAGTCGCAGATATTCGTAAATCTCGGTGGAGGTGCCTACCGTAGAACGTGGGTTGCGGGAGGTTGTCTTCTGTTCAATGGCGATCGCAGGTGGAATACCCTTTATGTAGTCACATTCCGGTTTGTTCATCCGCCCCAGAAACTGACGTGCATAGGAGGAGAGGCTTTCCACATAACGCCGTTGTCCTTCGGCGTAGAGGGTGTCGAAAGCCAGTGAGGATTTACCTGATCCCGAGAGGCCTGTAATCACCGTAAAGGTGTTGCGGGGGATGATCACATCGATATTCCTGAGGTTATTGACGCGTGCACCCTTTATTTCTATCTGTTTTTGATTGCCCATGACGTAAAAATATAACCCGCAAAGATAATCACTTTTGTGCCTCCAAAAAAGGATGAGGGTGTCAAATAAATCAATTTATTTTTTTAATTTTGTGTATGATAGAGGATAATGACAGTATGCAGCCTCTTTTCACAAAACGATAAAATTATCCTGATGGCAGATTTTCTAACCGAATTACAGCATGAGTTTGCTCTACCGTTCACCAATCCGGTATTGATATTCTCCATTCTTTTACTGATTGTTCTTCTGGCTCCCATACTTCTTAAACGTTTCAATGTTCCGAGTATTATTGGTTTGATTGTGGCAGGTGTGATCGTTGGCCCTTACGGACTTAACTTTATTGATCACAATCACGGCGGGGTTGAGATATTCTCTACCATAGGGCTGTTGTATATCATGTTCATTGTCGGTCTGGAGCTCGATTTGGGTGAGTTCAAGCAGAACCGGAACAAGAGCCTCACATTTGGCTTTTACACCTTCATCATCCCACTGCTCATCGGGTATCCCGTATGTTATTATCTGTTGGGTTATGATGCCAATGCCAGCTTTCTCACTGCCAGCATGTTCTCCACCCACACACTGGTTGCTTATCCTATTGTCAGCCGTATGGGTGTGGCCAGAAACCAGGCTGTAGCCATCACCGTTGGGGGTACCATCCTCACCGATACGGCTGTGTTGATCATTCTGGCGATGGTCCTTTCGGGTAGTGATGGTGGACTGGATCTGAGTTTTTTGCTTAAGCTGCTTATCTCACTGGCCCTCTTCTCTCTGATTATTTTCATCATCGTACCACGCATAGCCAAATGGTTCTTTCAGAAGGCTGAATCGGAAAAATATTCCAACTTTATTTTTGTCCTTTTCATTGTTTTCTCCGCCGGGTTTCTGGTGGAGCTGGGAGGTATTGAACCTATTATCGGTGCATTCGCCGCAGGGCTTGCACTGAATAAGCTTATCCCTCACTCATCCGCCCTGATGAACCGGATTGAGTTTTTCGGTAATGCCCTTTTCATCCCTATCTTTCTGATCTCAGTCGGTATGCTGGTAGATGTCTCGGTGGTGTTCGATGGTCTCAAGACCATTGTGGTAGCATTAACCCTTACCATAGTAGCGTTAGTGGGGAAATGGGTCGCTGCCTTCGTTACACAAAAAACATTTCGCTACACAACCACACAGAGAACGCTTATATTCGGGCTGAGCAGCTCCCACGCTGCAGCCACCCTGGCCATCATCATTGTTGGATACAGGGCGGGTATACTGGATGAGTATATCCTGAACGGGACCATCATCCTTATCCTGCTCACCTGCATTGTGGCATCCGTCTTTACACAGCGTTCGGCTAAGAAAATAGCCCTGAGTGAAGAGAATGCACCTTTGACTCCCGCCGCCATGGGTGAGTTTGCACAGGAGAAGATACTGGTGCCAATAGCCAACCCTTCCCATATTGGTTACCATGTGCAGCTGGCACTGCTGCTGAAAGATAAGAAGTCGGTCAACCCTATCTCGCTCCTGGGGGTGGTACCTAATAACCAGGAGGCAGAAAAAAATATTGTCAGTTTCCGGAAAAGGCTACAAGAGTTTGTCGCCACGGCAAAAGCGGCTGAGGTGAACGTGGATATCATCACCACTATAGATCATAATCCAGCGGACGGCATCGTAAGGACGGCACGCGAGACTATGTCCGATATCGTTATCCTGGGATGGCCGGGTAAAGCGGGCTTATGGGATAAGCTGCTGGGTGAGAAGATCGATCTGATCATAAAGAACATGGATAAGAATCTTTTTGTATGTCATGTAGAACAGAAGCTGATCACACACAAGCGGATTGTACTTATCTCACCTCCGTCGGTGGAGAAGGAAGATGGGTTCAGTATGTGGGTAGACAAAGTATCCACCCTCTCATCCGAGCTCTCTGTTCCAGTGCTCCATCTGGGTCACCCTGATACACAGAAGATCATTGCCGGACAAAAGAATACAGGGAACTTTTCATTCCAGCCTTTCGTCGACTGGGACAACCCTTTGTCTTGCGGTGATCAGATCAGGAAAGATGATCTGATTATTATGATCTCAGCCCACGTGGGTTATGTCTCCCACCTTCCGGTGATGGAGAGTATGCCTACCCGTATGGAGAACAGGTTCCCCGATCACAGCCGCATTGTTGTTTATCCCAAGAAGCATCTGGCGGATCAGCTACTGGAGAACGATGACTATATTTTTATTCCCTGATCAATAATTAGATAGCTCTTCATTATGAATAGATTACACCGGCTGCTGTTCTTTTCTCTTCTGACCGTCCTGGTGGCGGCGTGCGGTACCTCAAAAAATACCCTTACACAAAAAGCCGATCCCATCCCAAAACGTGAGTTCAGGGGAGCCTGGATTCAGACGGTGGGACAGTCACGCTACCAACAGATGAACAGTGCAGCCATGAAGTACTATCTTGCCGATATGGTACGAAAGCTCGATGAGGCCGGCATCAATGCCGTCATTTTTCAGATTCGTCCTGAAGCCGATTCGTTCTACCGATCTGAGCTGGAGCCCTGGAGCAGGTTTTTAACGGGTGAGCAGGGTAAAGCACCTGATGATGCTGCTTTCGACCCTTTGGCTTTTATCATTGAAGAGTGCCACCAACGGGGGATGGAGTTACATGCCTGGATGAATCCCTACAGGGTGAAAACGAATATCAGTAACAGGCTGTCACCCGGTCATATCTACCGGAGGTATCCCGAGCGGTTTGTGCAGTATGGCAACCAGCTCTTTTTTGATCCCGGTCTGCCGGAGAACAGGAGCTTCATCTGCGATGTGGTGCGTGATATTGTCACGCGCTATGATGTGGATGCCATCCACATGGATGATTATTTCTACCCTTATCCCATTGCCGGCACCCCTTTCCCCGATGACAACAGTTTTAACACCTATGCTCCCTCCCAGGGTTTCTCTTCCTCACAGCGGGGCGACTGGCGGCGTAACAATGTGAACCTGCTTATTCAGCAAATTAAATATACCATCGCCGGCACAAAGCCGTGGGTACGCTTCGGCATCAGTCCCTTCGGGATATACCGCAACAAACGCAGTGATCCCCGCGGGAGTGAGACCAACGGCTTGCAGAATTATGACGATCTCTATGCCGACATTCGATTGTGGGTGGAGAAAGGATGGATCGATTACAACCTGCCGCAACTATACTGGGAGCGAGGACACACTGCAGCCGACTACACCACGCTGTTGCACTGGTGGAACGCCAATAATTTCCAGCAACATCTCTATATAGGACAGGATCTGAAGCGCAGCATCGATAAGAATGAGCTTGACACAAAAATAGAGATGACGCGTGAGATGTCGTTCGTGCATGGTAACTGCTACTGGTACGGCTACCAGATCCTTGATAATTTTGCCGGTGCAGCCGATATGCTGAAAAGAGATATTCATCGAGAAAGAGCTTTAATCCCGGCCTACACGCATATGCATGACGGGCGTCCTGATGCGGTGAAGAAGCTGACAGAGGTGTTTACGGAAGACATGCATTTTCTCACGTGGGAACAGCAAAAAGAGCCGTTCAACGCTGAGGCAGCCCGGAAATTTGTGGTGTATCGTTTTCAGCACAAGCAGAAAGCAGACATCAACAGGGCAGAGAATATATTGACTGTAACACCTGATAATTTTTTTGTGTTGCCCTACGAGGGGGGAGAAAACAGATACACGTATGTGGTCACGGCACTGGATGCATTTGGAAACGAATCGAAAGTGAGGAAGATAAAGGTAAAACAGTGAAGTATAAAATGACTATCTTTGTACCCATATAATTGACAGAAAAGATGATTGAAACCCAACAATTTCCGCTTATAGCCAAAACCATGGCGGAATTAGAAGATGTGCTGGCCGAAGAATTGATTACCCTGGGTGCAGACAATGTGGAGATAGGCACGCGGATGGTCTCCTTTACCGGCGACAAGGCCCTGATGTACAAGGCCAACCTTCATTGCCGCACGGCGTTGAGGATTTTAAAACCGGTCTATTCATTCAAGGCAGAGAATGCCGATGAGGTATATGAGGCACTGAAGCAACTTGATTGGGAAGAATTTCTTACGCTGGACACAACATTCTCGATAGATGCAGTCGTCTTTTCACACATATTTCATCATTCAAAGTTTGTCGCTTACCGGGTGAAGGATGCTATTGCCGACTGGTTTAACGAGAAGTATGACAAACGACCCTCTGTCAGTGTCTCCAACCCTGATATCGTCTTCAATATCCATGTGGCGCACAACAAATGCACGCTTTCCCTCGATAGCTCAGGTGAATCACTGCACAAACGGGGTTACCGTGTGGCACAAACAGAGGCACCGCTGAGTGAGGTGCTTGCAGCTGGCATGATTCTCAAGTCGGGATGGCATGGTGAAAGCACCTTTGTTGATCCTATGTGTGGTTCAGGAACACTATTGATTGAGGCGGCGATGATCGCGCTGGGAATACCTCCCGGTATACATCGTCCTCACTTCGCGTTTGAGAAATGGAAAGATTTCGATGAGGAGCTCTTCAGCACAATTTACAATGATGATTCCTCAGCACGCGTGTTCACCCATCGCATCGTCGGTTCTGATATCTCACCGGTAGCCATCGCCATCGCGGAGAAAAATATCAAAAGTGCCGGTTTGAAAAAATATATTGATCTGAGTGTGAAGCCTCTGCAGCAATACACCGAAGCGCCTGCCGATGGAGGTGTGCTGATCACCAACCCGCCTTATGGTGAACGTATCAGGGTGGAAGAGCTGGAAGCGCTCTATGCGATGATCGGTGAGCGGCTGAAGCATGTCTTCCTGGGATTCAATGCCTATGTCCTGAGTTACAGGAAAGAGTCGTTCGATGCGATCGGGCTGAAGCATTCCAATCGTTTTTTCCTTTACAACGGCGCACTGGAATGTGAGATGCGGGAGTATGAGATCTTCTCCGGGAAACGGAAGGAACTCCTGAGGAGTGATGACTCTCGCGAGAATAGAAGGAGAAAGGAGGCACAGCAGGAACGAAACTCAAAAGAGGGCTATCGCCGTTCCAACAGGAGCGAACACGCCGATGAGGATGCATCGCGTGGTGATTATAACAGAAACAGAGGAGAGGAGAGAACTGATAGAAAAGAAGAGAGACCTTTCACTCCTCGTGATCGCTCTCACGATTCCGACAGAAAAACGGAACGGCGCTCCTCTGATCACGGCAGCAAGCCGGAACGGCGCCCCCACGACTCTGGAAGCAGGCCGGAAAGACGCCCCTACAGTTCCGATAGCAGACCGGAACGGCGTTCATTTGATTCCGGCAGCAGGCCGGAGCGACGCCCTTATAACCCCGACAGCAGGACTGACAGACGCTCTTCCGGTTCTGATAACAGGCCGGAGCGGCGACCCTATAATACTGAAAACAGGCCGGAACGACGCTCTTTTAACCCCGACAGCAGGCCGGAACGACGCTCTTCTGGTTCTGACAAAAGACCGGACAGACGTTCATTTGATTCCGATAAACCGCGCGATTTTAGAAAGAGAGACGACCGTAAAAGAGATGATGCACCTTACGACAGTAAGAGAAAAAGTGACGGTGCAGTAAAAGAGTTGAAGCTGAGTCGTTTTCCAAAGAAAAAAGAGTGATCGGCAGTGATGCGGCAGCAACCGTAACGGTGCGATCTTCAAATATTGAAGGTCGACTATAAACCTATCTCTTTCGCCAGCTTTAGTGTTGCTGTGCGGTCGATCTTACCGCTTCCGGTGAGTGGAACAGCCTTAACCGTAAAGATGTGCAACGGCTGCAGATAACGGGGGCGAATCTGTTTCACGGCCTTTCTTACAACCTCAGGGTCAGCCGCCGGCTCTATCAGCAGCACGATGGCTTGTCCCAGTTTCGGATGGGGCAGGGAGGTGACTGCGTAGTTGCCATTTATGAAAGGACCCAGTTTTTCCTCCACCTCTTCTGTTTGCACCTTGATGCCCCCGCTGTTGATCACATTGTCTCTTCTCCCGATAATACGAAATGTACCATCTTCTCTGATCACGACAATATCGTTGGTGGCGACCGGCACGTCGCTCACCAAAGGCACATCGGCTATCAATGTGTTCTCTTCCGAGACGCTGATCCCTACACCCGGCAGCGGGGTGTAGTAGCTCTCTGCTTCGACACCATTGATCCGGCGCAGTGCAATATGGGAAAGCGTTTCGGTCATACCGTAGGTGGAGTAGATATCATTGGGGAACCCTTTCAGTGCCTCTTGAAGCTCCTCGTCAACGGCTCCTCCGCCAATGATAAGTTGTCTGATCTGAGATAACCGTTTTTTTTCCTCTTCGCTTTGGAGGGTGTTGCAGACCTGCAGCGGCACCATCGCTGCAAAATCGTAAGACAGAGCACGCTCCGCCAGCGGATGGCCCGATGGCTCCACGGGATAGAGATTCAGCCCGGCATAGATGGCACGCACCACCATCATCTTCCCCGCAATATAATCGAGAGGAAGGCAGAGCAAGGCCCTGTCGCCTCTCTTCAGTTGAAAGAAGTCACAGGTCATCTTCGCGCTCTGCAGCAGTTGTTCCTTGAGAACGGTGATCTCTTTCGGCACACCCGTTGATCCCGATGTATGCAGACGGATGGTGGAAGATGGTGAGAACCACTCCTTCAGAAAGAGATAGAGCTGATGATGAAAGGGTGTCTCCGACGCAAAACCTGCCGGTGGGTCTCTCAGGATCTCATCGCGGTTGTAGGTTATTCCTGAGATACATAGTTCATCCATATTCGTCATTTTTTATTATTGTGAAGCACCTTCAGGTCATCATGCGGGAGGAATGCTCCCGTGATGTTATGAAAAGTGCTCGTCGTCGATGTCAGGGAAGAACCTGTCTGTTATCTCAGGGAAAAAACCCCCGGGATGGAACCACAAGCGATCACCCCTGATCTCCAGCGGGAGAGGGATATTGTTGCTGTAGAGGGTACCGGTGCCCAGTCCCTGCGGTAACGGGTTGCCGAGGGTAGCGCTCCATTGCGCGATACTGTTCAGTCCGATGTTCGACTCAAGTGCTGAGGTGATCCACCAGCCGATATGCAACGATTCAGCCAGGGTGATCCATTCGCTGCATCCGCTGATGCCGCCGTGCAGGGAGGGTTTCAGGATGATATAGTGCGGCCGTATAGCTTCCAGCAGTCTTCTCTTCTCACCGGGATCACTGATGCCTATCAGCTCCTCGTCCAGCGCCACGGGCAGGGGAGATGAGGCACACAGACGGGTCATCTCCTGCCACTGTCCCGCCCGGATGGGTTGTTCGATGGAGTGGATCTCCAGTTTGGCCAGCCTCTCCAGCTTTGCCGCGGCGTCACTTCTGCTGAAGGCACCGTTGACATCCACACGCATTTCTACTTCTGTGGCTGCATAGCGGCTGCGGATGATGCGTAACAGTGCCAGCTCTTTTTCAAAGTCAATCGCTCCGATCTTCATTTTGACACAATGGAACCCTTTTGCCAGTGCTGACTCAATCTGCTGCAGCATTGAAGGATAATCGCCCATCCAGATCAGCCCGTTGATGGTGATCCCTTCTTCTCCACAGCTGAAGGGGGTGTCCCACAACTGCCAGGAGCGTTGTTGATAGTGCCGCAGGGCCGTCTCCAGCCCGAAGAGGATAGAGGGGTGATTGCGCAACAGCTCGCTATCCGGCTGTTGTTGTTCCTCCATGATCCGGCAGAAGTGGCTGAGTGTCTCAGCATAGCGGTCGTTGTAGTCGCAGCTCAGGCCGGGCAGTGGTGCACACTCGCCGATACCGATGTGCGAGGGATCGGCCCTGTTTCGGAGCAGCACATACCACACCCTGTGTTCACGGTAGACACCTCTCGAAGTGCCTGCCGGCTGTCTGAACCGAAGCGTGTGGGGGATGATCTCTATTCTGAACATGAATCTTTATTCAGGTTCCTTTGGTTGTATGTGACCGAAGAAACAATTCCGGAAATTCAAAGTATTGTTTTAGGGTAGTTTGGGGAATTGCCTGAAGTTCGGCTTCCGTTTCTCCAGGAAAGCCTGCTTGCCCTCCTGCGCCTCGTCGGTCAGGTAGTAGAGCATGGTGGCGTCACCTGCCAGCTCCTGGATGCCCGCCTGTCCGTCCAGCTCGGCATTGAGCCCCGCCTTGATCATGCGCAGCGCCAGCGGGCTGTGCTGCATCATCGTCTCAGCCCATTCCACCACCTCATCCTCGAGGCGGTCGAAAGGCACCACCTTGTTCACCAGTCCCATGTTGAGTGCCTCCTGTGCATTGTACTGACGGCAGAGGAACCAGATTTCCCGTGCTTTCTTCTGTCCCACGATACGGGCGAGGTAAGAGGATCCGAAGCCGGCGTCGAAGCTGCCCACGCGGGGGCCTGTCTGTCCGAAGATGGCATTGTCGGAGGCGATGGTCAGGTCGCACACAACATGCAACACGTGGCCTCCACCGATAGCGTAGCCGTTCACCATCGCGATCACCGGCTTGGGGATGGAGCGGATCTGCTTCTGGACCTCCAGTACACTGAGACGCGGCACGCCATCCTTACCGATATAGCCGCCTTTTCCCTTCACATTCTGGTCACCTCCCGAACAGAATGCCTTGTCGCCTGCGCCGGTGATCACAACCACGCTCACCTCCTCCATCTCCCTGCTGACGCGCAGGGCATCGCTCATCTCTCCGGTAGTGGTGGGGGTAAAGGCGTTGCGGTAACGGGGACGGTTAATGGTGATACGTGCAATACCGTTGTAAAAATCAAAGAGAATATCTTCATATTCCTTTATCGTTCTCCATGCTCTCGTTATCATTGTTCTTTTTGTTTTTTTGTTGTAGATAATAGGATGTGATCACTTCTTTGTTCTCTCTCGCGGAGGTGAACACCTCCAGAAGAACGGGTTTATCCCCCTCGGGGTTCATGAAGACAGGCATCATTTGTTGGAGCTCCTCACTGCTGCGGGCGGCAAGATAGTGCAATCCCTGTTGCTCAGCCCAGGACTTTGCCCCGGTGGTATGTGCCACCGCAATGTAGTCTTTCAGCACCTCCGAGCCGTTCAGTCCCGGTAGCATGTGGAAGATCTCCCCTCCGCCATTGTTGTTCAGCAGGATGCGCAGGTTGGGAGAGAGATGTCTGTTCCAGAGGCCGTTCATGTCGTAGAAGAAGCTCAGGTCACCGGTCAGCAGGAAGGTCATCCGCTGCGATGCAGCTGCACACCCTACAGCCGTGGAGAGCGACCCCTCAATGCCGTTGGTGCCCCTGTTGCAAAAGCAATGGACCGAAGAGGGCAGGGCGAACAGTTGCGACAGATAAACACTGTGGCTGTTGGCCAGCTGCAGCGTGGCATTGGCCGGTATGCTGTGCATCAATGCCCCCACCGCATAGAGGTCGGAGAAGGCTGCCTCCGGTGCATTGAAGGTGGCACAGGCACTCTTCCAGGCTTCAGCGAACGGGAAGGATATGTTATCGGGTGTTGTAGATGCTTTAGTGGGCAGAGATGCAGGATTATTGGATCGCGTTGATATCATACCGGAATGATCTTCCGCCAGATAGCGCAGGAATATTTCATAGTCGCTTCTCACAATGTCGGTCACCTGCTGAAACGTGTCGGTGACCTCTCCCGAGGGAGCGATATGCCACAGCTCACTGATCACGGCAGAGCGGATGAATTGCTTCAGCCGTTTGGAGACGATATGTCCGCCCAGCGTGATCACCAGCCCGGGTGTCAGCGCCTTGAGCTCCTCCTCTGTCGCTCTGCGGAGCAGCGCATCGTATCGGAGCGTCTCCCCTGCCTCCACGTTGGAGAGGTGGTCTGCCAGCACCACCACGCCCTGTTCCTTGCGGAGCTTCTCCAGCAGCTCTGACAGCCCATTCTCCGGTAGCAGCTGGCCGACGATGATCATCCTTTTGGTAAAACGTGCGAACCGTTTGCGGTATGTACCTTCCTCACTGATACCATATGACTGTTTCGGCCGGCGGATCATACGCACAGCGGGGAGGGTGGGTGTGGTGAACCCGAAGAGTGGTTCGGAGAGGGGGATATTGATATGGGCAGGGCCTTTTTCAATATTATCGAGGCTGAGGATCGCCTCGTTGATAAGCCGGTTGCAATGCCACTCCTCATCACTGTCGCTCACCTGAGGCAGCTGCACCGATTGGCGTACCATAGGGCCGAACATGCCGGCTTGCGGGATGGTCTGCCCGTCCATCTGCCCAATCCAGGCGGGGGGGCGGTCGGCGGTGATCACCAGCAGCGGCAGCTGCTGGTAATAAGCTTCGGCCACGGCCGGAGCCAGGTTCAGCGCAGCTGTTCCTGAGGTACAGCATACCGCTGCCGGCTTGTTGAGCGCCTCTGTCACTCCCAACGCGAAAAAACCCGCGCTCCTTTCATCCACGACGCTGTAACAGGTGAAATCCTTGTCTGTCGCCAGCGAATGGATCAGCGGTGCATTGCGCGAGCCGGGAGAGAGAACGACATGCGTGATATCATGCGCCTTGAGTAAAGCCACCAGTTGTAGAACACTTTTTTTATCTGAATACATTACGCACTTTATTTAACGATACTTGCCATGGTCTTGAGCTTCTGCTCCGTCTCCTTCCATTCATCCCTGCAGGTGGAGGAGGGGAGCAGGCCGCTGCCGGCGTACAAAGTAAGCGAACTTTTTCCTATCTCCATGCAGCGGAGGTTGACATACAAATTTGTTTCTGCCAATGGATCGAGCATACCTAGGAAACCGGTATAATAACGCCGGTCGTACCCCTCCTGTTCATTGATAAACCGAAAGGCCTCCTCCTTGGGAAGTCCCGATACTGCCGGGGTGGGATGGAGCGTCTTTAACAGTGTGCCTATTCTCGGATTGACGGGCAGTGAGAAGCTGAAGTCAGTACGCAGATGTGCCAGCTTGCCTGCTTTGATGGTATAGGGACCATTTATCTCCGCCGCGACCCGGAAGGTGGTCAGCTGTTTCAGCAGGTAGGAGGTAACCAGATGCTGCTCGCGTAGGTTTTTATCATCCCAGGAGATGTTTCCTGTATTGGGAAACCGTGTGCCTGCCAGTGCCACTGTCTGCCATTCGCTCCCGGTCCCTGCCAGGAGTATCTCTGGTGTGCTTCCCAGCCAGGTACCGCTTTGAGGAGTATGGAAAAGGAATACAAACGATCGGGTATACTTCTCTGCAGCCCTGTAAAAAGAACGTCCCGCAGAGAAGGTTTCTTCACGGCCAATCGTCTTGCTTCTTGAGAGTACCAGTTTTTTTATCTCACCCTTCAGCAGTGTTGTGTGGAACTGATGGAATAGCCGGCTGTATGCAGCTTTATCGATGTTGTCAAACCTTTTTCCGGTCAGCTCCTGCCGTGACCTGGCGGTGATAGTACAATCCACCTCGGTGAGGTCGGTGCAGTCCGGCCGTATCACTACGAGCGGTGATCCGGGGGAGATGCGGAAGGGAGCGATCACAAAACCGCTCTGTCCGTTCAAAGCTTCAATGTCATTGTGGAGTGCTGCTTTCCCTGATCGCTGCATCACGAACCGTGGAGAGGCCTCCCCCGGCAGCCTGTAAATGGCGAAGCATGCATCCTGTTTAATGAGCGCATCCAATCGCTGATGCCTGTTGCCGTTGCTCATCTCCTCTTCAGTATGCTGTTCGTCACCCTGACTGAGGAGACCAGTCTGCCTGTTGAGGTGAAGATATCCACATTCCATAAATGTGAGGTGCGACCCTGGTGAATGATGGTTCCCACGGCGTGCACCTTGTCACCCTCTTTGGCGGAGGAGATATGGTTACAACTCACCTGAACACCTGCCGCCACCTCATCCGGGCCGCAAAGCATCATCGATCCCTGTCCCGCCACCGATTCTGCCAGTGCCAGGGTCGCTCCGCCGTGCAACAGGCCGAAGGGCTGGCAGGTACGCTTCTCCACCGGCATCCCGGCCTCTATCCTGCCCGGGGAGAGAAGGGTGAACGCTATTCCCAGCGTTCCCATCAGTGTCCGGCTGTTGGCAGCGTTGATCTCTTCTGCTGAAAACTCCCTGTCTGCAGGGTTCTGACTCGTATGGTTCATTTAACTATCCTTTTTCTATCCTGCAAAAATAGTGATTCCCTTCGCATGAACCTCTTAAGATATATTAAAAAGAGACCAAATCGGAGATTCCGTTCTCATTGAATGCCTCGATGGCGAAAAAATAGTCCACCCCTCTGTTCAGTGCTCTCAGCTCATACGCAGAGGCATCATAGATCATCACCGAATTGTTCAGCTTGTCCGGTTCGATACCCCAGTAGAGCACATATTCCATCGCATCCTGTACCGGCTCCCAGCTGATGTCGGCATTGCGGGCATCAGCCTGTCGCTCTACCCGGAAAGAGGTGGATGCGGCAGGTTTTTCACCGTTACCAAACACCCGGAACTCACCGATGGCCAGGTAGCGGTTAGGGAAATATCTGTTGGTGAAACGGATGAACCTTCCCTCTGTCGTCTTTTCCAGCTCGATATAGGCTTGGGGTCTGTCCTCGCTGTTCTATGAAAGGTCGACCGAGGTCTGCCACGCTTTGCCGTCGACCGAGGTCTCAATCACAAACTGCTGCCGCAGGGTGTCGGGTTTACCGAAGATAGTGGCATTGAAATCCTGGTAGTTAAGCTGGAATGCGCGGAGGGTCATCACCCTTCCCAGATCCATCTCAAACCCGAGGGTGTCGCTGTTGTTTTCAGCCACCCAGAGGGAGCGGATATGCTCATCGTTGATCTTTTCGATGCCATAGTCGGGAGCTTCCTGCTCCGGCATCTGTCCCTTTTCATGCTCGTCCGCCACGTTGAGGTGTACCCCTGTCAGCACCGAGTTGCTCTTCACCGGCTTATCTTTCGACAGCAGCATCCAGCCGGTGAAGCGATGCTTGTGATCCTCCACCTCCACATCGGGGAGGTAGTGGGGGTAATCCCCATAGGCGGTGTTGACATACATCTGTCCGTTCTCCTCAAAGCCGGCGGGGTACATGCCTAACGTTCGCTCGAACTTGTAGTTGACCGTGATGGCCATGGTGGAGAAGTGCCAGTGGTTACCGCTGTTGTCCTTCACCGCGCTGCCGTGCCCCGCGCCGCTGAGGAAGCCACCCGGCTTGTAGGCTGCCGGGTTGTAGGGTGCATAGGTGAAGGATCCCAGGGGGTTGTCGGTCTCGATGATGGGACCTCTGCCCGACGGATCACCGTAAGCCAAAATCTTATCGTCTCTCACTGCAGCTGCGGGGGCGTTGGAGCCGCTGAAATACCAGCTTTGAGGACGGGTAAAG
>JAAYGM010000055.1 GCA_012727735.1 Bacteroidales bacterium
GGCTTTGCTCATCAAAAAAAATGACGTAAATGAAAAAGGTTTTTCTATGGCTGACGATCATGTTGGCAACAGGTTATCAATCAAACGCAGCGGAAACGCAGAAAAGAGAAGGCAGGCAGCAGATGTAGGATGCGCCTGACATAGAAGGAGTTCCTGCAGACAGTCTGGCGTTTATTCAACTCGAAGAGGTGATTGTATCCGCCACACGGGCAGGAGTCAAAACACCGGTATCCTACACTACCATCAGCGCTGCTGATATCAAAAAACAAAATGCAGGCCGCCATATCCCGGCTATTCTTCAGACCACTCCCTCCCTTGTCTCCTTCACGGAGGATGGCCTGGGGGTGGGCAACACCTTTTTCAGAATCCGCGGCACCGATGCCACACGCATCAATGTCACCCTCAACGGGATGCCGCTGAACAACCCCGAGAGCCAGGAGGTCTACTGGGTCAATCTTCCCGACCTCTCCAACACACTGCAAAGCATCCAGATACAGCGGGGTGTGGGTACATCTACCAACGGCTCGGGCGCTTTTGGTGCCAGCATCTCGCTGAGGAGTGGCGGCGCCCGCACAGAGGCTTACGGTGAAGCCTCCACAGCGGTGGGCAGCTACGGCACTTATTCCTCGAGTATTGCTGCCGGCACGGGAATACGGAAGAATGGTCTCTCTTTCGATGCCCGCTATTCGAGGGTACTGGGGGAAGGGTATGTGCGTAACGGCACGGCGAACCACTCCAACCTCTATGCCGTGTTGTCGCACTACAGCGACAAACAGTTGCTGCGGCTGAGCTACCTGAAAGGGATCCAGCATACCGGCATCACCTGGGAGGGCGTGTCGCAGGAACAGATGCAGGATGAGGAGTATGGACGCCGCTACAATCCCGCCGGCGAGTATTACGATGATGCCGGCAACCGGCGTTATTACGAAAACGAGACCGACAACTACTACTCCGATATTCTACAGTTCACCCTCTCCAGGGAGCTGACAGGTGATCTCTCCCTCAACACGGGCATCAGTTACAACCATGGATATGGATACTATGAGAACTACCGCTATAACCGGAAGTATAGCGACTTCGGGCTGGAGTCGCAGACCATCGGGGAGGAGACCTACAGCCGCACCGACTTCATTCGCCGCAAGCTGATGGAGAACGATTTTTATGTGGCCAGCGTTGGGGTGGATTACCAAAAGAAAGCGCTCAAGCTTACCCTCGGAGGTCTCTACAGCTTCTACGACGGTGCTCATTATGGCAGGCTGCCATGGATCAAGCATACACAAAATATACCGGCCGGCTACGAGTGGTATCGCAACGTGGGCAGGAAATCGGAAGTAAGTATCTTCACCAAAGCGGAGTACCAGCTGACGAAACAGCTCTCTCTTTTCGGCGATCTGCAGTACCGTCATGTGACTTACCGCTTCAGCGGCATGGACGATGACCTGATGGAGCTGACGGGCGACTTCAACTACCCCTTCTTCAACCCCAAGGCAGGCCTGTTCTATAAGCTGAATGAAAAAAACAGCCTCTATGCCTCCACGGCTGTGGGACAGCGGGAGCCACTACGTGCCGATCTGAAGGATGGGATCAAAGGGGGAGCGGTGAACCCCATACGGCCGGAGAGAATGATCGATTACGAGCTGGGGTACCGTTACAGCAACAACGGCACACAACTGGGTGCCAACCTCTATTATATGGATTACCACAACCAGATGGTGCAGACGGGTAAGCTGACTGACATTGGCTACAAGCTGATGGAGAACGTGAAAGAGAGCTACCGTGCCGGTATTGAACTGGAAGCATCGGTACCTTTATGGGAGGAGAAGGTACGGGTAGATGCCAATGCTACCTTTAGCCGGAACAGGATCAGCAATTATACCGCCTGGTTCGATCAGTACGACAACCAGGAGAACTATGCATGGGTGGGACAAATTTCAAAGATTACGGCTCTACAAATATCTCCTATTCGCCAGATGTTATCAGCGCTGTGGGTCTTACCTGGCAGCCTGGCAAAGCATTCTATCTGAACCTGCTGGGCAAGTATGTGAGCAAGCAGTTTTTGGACAACACCTCCGATGAGGCCAAATCGATCGATGCCTATTTCGTGAGCAACCTCTCTGCCGGATATACCTTCCGCAAGACCCGCATGGGTGAGATAGACCTGCAGCTCTACGTGAACAACCTCCTCAACAGTGCGTATGTCGCCAACGGATGGGCCGCCACCGACAGCTTCACCGATGGCAGCACCATCCACTGGATTGGCTACTATCCTCAGGCAACACGCAACATCATGGCCCGGCTAACGATCTCGTTTTAATTGATGCAAACAATCGAAATCATCGGTGCCGTCATCGGCCTGCTTTATCTGTTTTTTGAGTACAGGGCCAGCAGGTGGCTCTGGCCCGTGAGTGTGCTGATGCCCCTCTTCTATGTGTGGATCTTCTTCCAGAGTAAGTTCTATGCCGATATGGGCATCAACGTCTACTATTTCTTCGCCAGCATCTACGGTTGGATCAGATGGAACAGGGAGAAAAATCATGGAACGGGTTTGCCCATCACCCATACGCCAAAACGATTGATGTTACCCCTTACGGTTATCGGTCTGTCACTCTTTGCCCTGATCGCGCTTATCCTCCACCGTTATACCGACAGTCCGGTAGTCGTGGGCGACAGCCTTACCACCGCCCTGAGCATCCTGGGCATGTGGATGCTGGCGCAGAAGCATGTGGAGCAGTGGTGGTTGTGGTTCGTGGTGAACATCATCTCCTGCGGGCTCTATCTGTGGAAAGGGCTCTATCCCACTGCCGCCCTGTTTGCCATCTACTCGGTCATCTCGGTTTTCGGCTATTATAAATGGAGGCGGCTGATGAAACAGCAAGCCTCCAGTGTACTGCTGTAACCGCGTTTATTGGATCTGAGGTCGATGCAGATCCTATTCAGGTAAATGAAAGCGGGTTTCAAAAGTGTAAAAAATCTTTTCAGCTTTTTTACACTCCGAAACCCGCAATCGTCTGAGATAAATTACCTATTTCTTTTTCTTCGGGACATGGATCGCCTCTCCCAAGACATCGGCAAATGCTTCTGCGAGTGCTTCAGAGTAGGTGGGATGGCCGTAGATGGTGTTCACCACCTCATCCACCGTGATCTCCATCTCCATGATCAGCGATGCCTGGGTGATGATCTCTGCAGCCGAGGGGCCGATGATATGCACACCCAGCACTTCACCGTAACGACTGTCGGCAATCACCTTCACAAACCCGACAGCATCACCCGATGCCAGTGCACGCCCGTTGGCAGCGAAGCTGAACCGTCCGATACGGATATCCTCATACTTCTCACGTGCCTGCTCCTCGGTGAGTCCTACCTGTGCCACCTCGGGTGAGGTGTAGACCACGGAAGGGGCAGAGAGCAGCTTCACCTCGCGGTGATTGCCCTTGACCGCATTCTCCGCGGCCACCTCGCCCATGCGGAAGGCCACGTGAGCGAGCATCTTGATGCCGTTCACATCGCCGGGAGCGTAGATACCCGGCACGCTGGTCTCCATGAACGCGTTCACTTTGATCTTACCCCGCTCTGTTTCCAGCTTCACCTCACCTACCCCGTCTAGGTCAGGTACGCGACCGATGGATATCAACGTCTTGTCGGCGATCACCGACTCCTTGCCGTCGATACGTATCTCCAGCTTATCACCCTTGTCCACGATCTCGGCGATGCGGGCATTGGTGATCACCTTCACACCCTTCTTCTGAATGATCCTGTTCAGTTCGGCCGAGACCTCCTGATCGAGGGTGGGCACGATGCGGTCCATCATCTCAATGATGATCACCTTCGATCCCAGGCCTGCGAATGACTGTCCCATCTCAGTACCAATCACACCGCCGCCAATCACGGCCAGTGTTTCCGGCACCTCCTTGATGGCCAGCAAATCATCACTGGTAAGCACTTTCTCACTCTCGATACCGGGGATATTGATCCTTGATGCTTTCGACCCGCCTGCGAGGATGATCTTATCGGCTTTGATGATCTGTGAATCATTCACCACCACATCCTTGTTCTTGTTGATCTTGCCCAGTCCCTGATAGATATCCACGCCGTTGCTCTTAAGCAGGGCCACCACACCACTGGTCAGCTTCTTCACCACACCGTTCTTGTACTCCTGCACCTTCTCCATATCCACCCTGATCATGGAGCTGTCGATGATGATCCCTCTCGATGCTGCAGCATGAATATGTTCAATGATCTCAGCATTCTTCAGGTAAGTCTTGGTAGGGATACAACCCACATTGAGACAGGTACCACCAAAGGTCCCCTTCTCCACGATGGCCACCCTGGCACCCAGCTGTGCCGCTCTGATGGCAGCCACGTAGCCGGCAGGGCCGCCTCCGATGACCACCACCTGGTAGTTGTCCTCCAGACGGATCATCTTTTTATCCTCATCACTCTCCTTCTCTCCGGTATCTTCGATCACCTCGGGCATCAGCGTGTCTGCCGATTCGTTCTCCGAGCCGATATAACCGATCACCTCGGCAATGGGCACGGTATCACCATCGGGGTGGACAATCTTCAGCAGGATCCCTGATGCTTCCGCCTCAATCTCCATGCTGGTTTTATCGGTCATAATCTCAAGGATGATCTCACCTTCCGTGACAGCATCACCCTCACTCTTCAACCATTTTACAATTTGCCCTTCGGTCATGTCGATACCGGCTTTGGGCATGATTATTTCAAAAGCCATATTATACTATTTTTCTGTTTAAATCAATAACGTAATCGGATCCTCCATCAACGCCTTCAGATCGGTCATGAACCTGGCAGCTGCCAGCCCGTCGATGATGCGGTGGTCGCTCGTGAGGCTTATCTTCATGATGGGACGTATCACCATCTCACCGTTGAGAGGCACTACCCTCTCATGCGTGGATGAGACACTCAGGATGGCTGCGTTGGGCTGATTGATGATAGCGGTAAACTCATCCACACCATACATTCCCAGGTTGCTGATAGAGAATGTACTTCCTGCCTGTTCGTCAGGCATCAGTTTCTTCGAGAAGGTACGTTCAGTGAGGTCCTTCAGTGCCACCACGAACTCGCTCAGGCTCATTCTGTCGGCGTTCTTCACCACCGGCACCAGCAGACCCTCATCCATCCCTACAGCCATGCCGAGGTTCACATAGTTGTGGAAGGTGATTTCAGTCCCCTCTTTGTTGAGGCTAGCGTTGATATATTTGTGTTTCATCAGCGTCTTCACCACGGTCATTGATATCAGATCGGTCACCGTCAGCTTCTTGCCTGTTTTTTCTTTGATCGGTTCAATGAGCTGCTTCCGAAGCGCCAGCAGGTTGGTCATATCCACCTCCCATGTCTGGATAAAGGAGGGTATGCCAAAATAGCTCTCCATCATCCGTTTGGAGATGATCTTACGCATCTGCGTCATCGGCACTATTTCGGTCTCACCTTTTATCGCGGTCTGAGGAGCAGCTGCCGGCGTGCTACCAGCTGCTGCCGGTGCTGCTGTAGGTGTCTGTGCAATGGCCGGCATCGCTTTGGGTGGCGCAGTTGCCTCTGCAAAATCATCACGGGTGAGCCTTGCCTTCAGCTCCGGATCGGAGATCAGCTTCAGCACATCCTCTTTCATGATCTTGCTGCGATGGCCCGTACCTTTCAGACCTTTCAGCTCAATATTATGTTCATCGGCAATACGACGGGCCAGAGGAGAGATATGGACTTTCTCTTCATAGTTAAAGCCGGCGATATCCACTTTGTGGATGCGCCCCTTGTAACCTGTGCCGGTCACATTAGGCAGCTTCACACCCAGACGTTTCGCCAGCGCTCTTGCTGCCGGTGTTGCCCTCAGTTTACTGTTTTCCATTCAATCCGTTTTTATCGGTTATTGACTAACTTGAGAATGTATTTCTTGATGCGCTCCACACTAGGGATCATCGCCGCTTCGAGTGTCTGGTTATAGGGGATGGGTACATCCTCCCCGGCAAGACGCAGAATACGTCCGTCGAGATAATCAAAAGCATCACTCTCGGCGATCATGGCCGCCACCTCACCGATGAACCCGCCTGTTTTGTGGGCATCGTTGACCAGCAGCACCTTGCCTGTTTTCTTCACCGATTCGAGCACGGTATCTTTATCGAGTGGGGAGAGCGTAATCAGATCCACCACTTCCACATTCACCCCTTCGGCTTCCTCCACCTCTTTGGCAGCCTGCATCACTCTCTCGAGCATGCGGCCATAGGTGATGACGGATACATCTTTCCCCTCTTTCTTGATATCTGCCTTTCCCAACGGTAAAACAAACTCGGGATCGAGCGGCACCTCACCCTTCATGTTGAACTGTGCCTTGTATTCGAGGAAGATCACCGGGTTGTTATCACGGATGGCTGCCTTAAGGATACCCTTCACATCGGCAGGCGTGCCGGGTGCCACCACCTTCAATCCGGGGATATGGGTAAACCAGGCTTCAAGTGACTGTGAATGCTGTGCTGCCGATCCCACACCGCCGCCGGCGGCACAACGAAAGACGACAGGTATCTGACCTTTTCCGCCGTACATGTATCTGGTCTTGGCAGCCTGATTCACGATGTTATCCATCATATATACAACAAAGTCCATAAACGTAACATCCACAATGGGCCGCATACCTGTCATGGCTGCTCCGATGGCAGCACCGGAGATGGCATTCTCTGAAATAGGGGTATCACGCACACGTTCCTTACCGAACTCATCGAGCATACCTACCGATGTACCGAAGTCCCCCCCGAAAACACCCACATCTTCTCCCATGAGGAAGACGTTTTCATCGCGACGCATCTCTTCCGACATCGCCATGATGATGGCGTCACGAACGGACATAATTTTAGTCTCTTTTTCCATTTATTTATTATGCTGTTGTTGTTTTAATCTGCGAAAATATCTTCAAAAGCCGACTCCAGTGTAGGCTCGGGACTGCTCAGTGCAAATTTGACCGATTCCTCCACCGCTTCAAGTGACGAGGCTTCAATCTCACCGATCTCTTTCTCTGAAGCTATTTTATTCTCTAAAAGATAATCCCTGAAACGTGATATGGGGTCTTTCTTCTTCCACTCATCTACCTCATCTTTGGTGCGGTACTTGCCCGGATCGGAGGTGGAGTGACCCAGCCAGCGGTAGGTGAGCGACTCCACCAACACAGGTCCGTTCCCGTCACGTACATACTGCACGATCTCCTCGAACTTGTTGTATACAGCCATCAGATCGTTGCCATCCTCAATAAAATGTCCCGGGACACCGTAGGCGCAGGCACGCTGATAGTTATAATCGATATTGATCATATCCTTAATCGGTGTGCTGATACCGTACATGTTGTTGATGGAGTAAAATATGACCGGTAGTTTCCAGATGGAAGCCATATTCAGTGTCTCATGGAAGGTGCCTTCGTTGACGGCTCCGTCACCGAAAAAGCAAACAACAATCTTCCCTGTGTTTTTCATCTTCTGGGTGAGTGCTGCTCCGATAGCCATCCCCATACCGCCGCCCACGATGCCATTGGCACCGAGGTTACCGTTATCAAGGTCGGCAATATGCATCGATCCGCCTTTCCCCTTACAGGTGCCCGTAGCTTTCCCCATAATCTCCGCCATCATCCCGTTAAGGTCAATCTCCAATGCAATGCTTTGTCCGTGACCGCGGTGATTGGAGGTGATCATGTCAAACCCTTGTTTGAGGGCAGCTACCGCCCCCACGTTGGCTGCTTCCTCTCCAATGGAGAAGTGCGTCATTCCGGGAATCATACCCTTCTTCACCAGTCTGTTTACCTTGCTGTCGAAATTACGGATATCAAGCATCAACCGATGCATGTGCAGCATCTTTTCTTTTGTTACTTCAGTTTTTTTTGATTTAGTTTTCGCCATATCAGCTTCCTTTATATATTTTCTTTTTGCAGTTCCTACATAATTAGAATGATTCTACATAACAACACTTTTTCAAACCTATTGTTTGAATAAGCCTGTTTTTTATGTTTTATTAAATATTAACCTGTGCATACCCCCCTCTCTCCATTGACAGAAAAGAAGAGACCAACAGAGAAAAAGAAAAGATGCTGCAAAAGTAAAAAAATATTTGCGACTTTTTTGTCGCAATTAAAAATTAAACTTTATCTTTGACATAATTAAAGCTAAAATATGTTCTCAAAAGCGTGTGAATACGGTATCCGGGCAGTACTTTATATTGCTTCTCAATCAATGCTGGAGAGAAGAGTGAAGATAGGTGATATCGTGCAAAACACCGGTTCTCCTGAAGCGTTCACCGGCAAGATCCTGGGATTGTTATCAAGGAATAAACTGGTAGATTCATTTACGGGTCCAAACGGCGGGTTCGAAATAAAACAGGACAAGCTGAATCTTATCACCATTGATCAGATTGTGAGAGCCATTGATGGAGAGTCATTCTTTGATGGGTGTGCGTTGGGTCTGTCTCACTGTGATGCAAACAATCCCTGTCCCATGCATCACTCCGTGGTCAGGATCAGGGAAAACATGTTTCATCTGTTGCAAAATACGACTGTTTTTGATCTGGTAGTCAATAAAAAAAACTGTGAACTGATTTTAAAGCGTTAGGATGAACTATACATGGCATTAATTGAATGCATTTGTTGTCTACCCTTATTTACGATGTTTTTGTCTTAAATAGAGATTTCAAATGAAATGAATCTCATCAGTTTTTCACCAATAAATTGAAATCATCATGACACAGAAAAAATTATGGATTGCACTGACAAGCGTGATTGTCATCTCTTTCTCCGTGTTACTCTATTACGGTAATCAGATCTACCAGAAGGCACCACCGGTACCAGTACAGGTTACCGATGAATCTGGAAAGTTACTGTTCAGCGGTGATGATATCAGGGATGGACAGAATATCTGGCAGAGTATCGGGGGTCAGGAGGTCGGCACCGTCTGGGGTCATGGCGCCTATATCGCACCCGATTGGACAGCCGACTATCTGCACCGGGAAGCACAGTTCCTTCTTGGAAAATGGTCGCATGAGGAGGCTGGAAAGCCGTTCGAACAACTCTCCGATCAGGAGAAGGCCTCCATGGAGATCAGGCTGCAGCAGTATCTCCGTGAGAACAGTTACGATGAGACCTCCGGAGAGCTGGTGATCGGCAGCGAAAGGTATGAAGCGTTTAAACATATCAGGGCTCATTACCGGAGTCTCTTCATGGATGACCCGGCACTGGACAAGCTACGTGCGGACTATGCCATCGCTAAGAACAGCATCAAGACGGAGGAACGACTCGATAAGATGGCGCAGTTCTTCTTCTGGGCATCATGGGCCTGCGTCACTAACCGCCCGGGAGAGGAGATCAGCTACACCCATAACTGGCCTCCCGATGAGCAGATAGGCAATGTACCCACCAGCGACCTGATCCTCTGGACCGGCTTCAGCATCATCATGCTGCTGATCGGCATCGGTATCCTGATCTTCGTGCAGGCACGCACACAACAGGAGGAGACCCTGATACCGGTGGAGGACCCGCTGATGCACCAGACCATCACCCCTTCGATGTGGGCTGTGAAGAAATATTTCTGGGTGGTGAACC
>JAAYGM010000056.1 GCA_012727735.1 Bacteroidales bacterium
TGCCAGATATTGCTGAGTGGATACCTTATCCTCTTTTGCCACTCTTATGGCAGTAGAGAAAAGGCTTACCAGATCTTCATTCACACCCACATCGAGCACCTGATTCTCGGGACTGATAAATCCGTTGGTCACAATCGTGTCAATAATCTTCCCTTCAAATCCGATGTAATATTCGTTCCATCCTGTCTCCTTCAACGGACAGTAGGTGTGCCACTGACCGGGGAAGAGCAGGATAACCTGCCCTTTTGTGATTCCTCTTTTCTTCATGGAGGCAGAACAGAAATAACCTTTCCCCTTACTGATATAAACAATTTGATATTCTGATAAAATACGTCCTTTTCCCGGTCTGAAATAATAATTTTTGGGGTGTTCTGTGGAGGGATACAACGAGTTAGGCGCAATAGGTTGAAAACCAACTGTATTCACAGTTAGACCGAATTTTTCATCCCTTGCATTCACCAACAGGTATTTAAAATCGATGCCGAGATCGTTATATCTCATCTACTTATTTATTAATTTGGTTATCTCTTTTTTTATGGCAGTAAATATACAAAAAAAATCAAAGCACAATACGGTTAATCTGTCTGCCTCCTTATTCAGCAGAGACCGTATTGTGCCTGATTGAAAAAACCAGAGAATGAATGTTTTATCCGAACAACCTTATTTAGACAGATTTGGAATAATCAATGAAAGGATCAGTGTTCCCATTCCAATGGCAAGAAAAATAACGGCTTTTTTTCCTGCACCCTTCCACTCTTTAAGAATTACTCCCCAGACATTACTGAAAACCACATTCAGTGACATGAGTATGCTCCATGAAAAGGCCATCATCACACTGTCCGGTTCAAAAAAGCTTTGTCCCATACCCAGACCGAAGAATTGTGTGTACCACAGTAATCCCGCCAGGGCACAGAACAGCGTATTATTGATTAAAACAGCTTTAGATGAACGCCTGATCTCGCCGCCTGTTTTGTTTTTCCGGTTCATGTAAAGACAATAAACCAGATTGGTTATAAATCCGCCAAAGGTGACCAGTAGGGTGACAGGATTCTGCGCGAACAACTCCTTTGCTCCGGCGGCGATGGCCGCCTCTTTCACCGGAATACCGGCATTCAGTCCCAGGCTGAAGCAGGCACTCATGACACCGGCAAACAGAGCGATTAACAGACCCTTTTTCAGAGCAAAGTCTTTGATGGCTTTCCGCCTCTCTTCATCCGACATGTTCTTCGATCGGAGACTGCCGGCATATCCCACCAGGGTGATGCCCACCAGTGTCACAGCAACGGCCAGCAACAATATCAGTCCTTTGGGCGAGAAGAGATCTGTTCCCGACAGCATGGCCGGTATCAGCGTGCCGAAGGCGGCACAGGTTCCCAGCGCCACGGACTGTCCCAGCGCAATGCCCAGATAGCGCATGCTCAGTCCGAATGTTAATCCGCCTACACCCCAGAGCACGCCGTATCCTACTGTCTGCCACGTGGCTGCGGCGTTGGAGATATATACTTCAATCATTTCAGGGAATGAGATTGCCATGATTGCACCCAGCAAAGGAAAAACAACCCAGGCAAAAATCCCCTGTACCAGCCAGAAGTTCTCCCATGACCACTCTTTGATCTTGTTGATGGGGACGTATGAACTTGACTGGCCCATACTTCCCACAGCAATAATCAGTAAACCGAAGATAATGTTCATCGTTTATACTCTTCTGGATGTCACCTCTGTTTCGTACTCCTGAATACTTTTGATGTACTCATCACCTATAGGAACACCTTGCTTGTTGCAATAATAGACATAGAGTGCATTCCACGGCATCGCTTTCAATTCTTCCAGCCAGGCCATCCGCTCAAATCTTTTGTCCTTCTTTTCAAAGTCCCTCAGTTTATCAGTAGGCTCCAGCAGTGCCTGCAGCATTGCCTTCTGCGCAGAACGGATTCCCACCACGTAGGCTCCGATACGGTTGATGGATGCATCGAAATAGTCAAGGCCTATATGTACACGATCCATCTGACCGGACCGGACAATCTCCTGCGATATGGCGAGCAGTTCATCGGTGAGGATCACCACGTGATCACTGTCCCAGCGTTCAGGGCGACTCACATGCAGTGTGATCTCAGGGACAAACAACAGTATGGCTGATAGTTTGTCGGAGATGGTTTCGGTGGGGTGGAAGTGACCCGCATCCAGTGTGAGGAGCATATTGTTTTTTACTGCGTATCCCATATAGAACTCATGAGAGCCAACCACATAACTCTCGCTGCCAATGCCAAAGAGCTTACATTCAATACAATCTTTCAGGTATTCTGTGCTGATTTTTTCTTTCAATACTTCATCGAGCGACTCCTGCAGCAGTTTTCTGTGTTCATAGCGGGAAACGGTCTTGTCTTTTTCGCCATCGGGTATCCAGATGTTATGTATACAGGGGTCACCCTGCTGGCGGCCTATTTCAGCAGCTATCCTTCTGCACTGTCTGAGATGATCTTTCCAGAATGCACGAATTTCAGGGTCGAAATCGGAAAGGGTGTATCCACTGTTTGTTTTCTCATGGGAGAAAAAGGTGGAGTTAAAATCCAGTTTTACATCATTCTTTTTGGCCCAGTCAATCCAGCTTTGAAAATGCTTCGGTTCTACCTTGTCACGATCCACAAATTCACCGTCGAAATCGCCATAAGTAGCATGCAGGCTGATTCGGTGTTTGCCGGGGATCAGTGCAATCACTTTTTCGAGGTCTCTTTTCAGTTCCTCAATTGTACGGGCTTTTCCGGGATAATTTCCCGTAGTCTGTATACCCCCCGTAAGCTCTCCGTCGGGATTCTCAAATCCCGAGACATCATCTGCCTGCCAGCAGTGTATAGAAATGGAGAGATTATTCAACTGTTCGATGGCTTTGTCTGCATCGACGCCCAACTTTGCATATTGTGCCCTGGCATCCTCATATGCTTTTTTAATCTGTTCTTCCTTCATATTTGTTAACTTTTATCTATTGATTATATTTCTTTGTATACTTCAAGGTATTTTTGGTATGGATGATTCCACGCATCACTCCCGGTGGGTTCAAATGTTTCCAATGTGACAGAGTTGCGGACAATTTGCCGCATCTCCTCTTTGTTCTTCACCAAACCGGCAGCTTTGGCCTGCAACAGGATATTTCCCAGGGCCGATGCTTCAGAGGGACCTGCAATAACAGGTAGGCCAATTGCATTTGCCGTAAACGAGTTCAACATCCTGTTTTTGGATCCGCCTCCGATGATATGCAATGTTTCAATGGGGAAAGTAGCCAGTTTCTTCAGTTTTTGCAATGTCTGCTTATAGCGTAATGCAAGACTTTCATATATTGTTCTTGCTATTTCCCCAATTGTGGAGGGAACATACTGGTTTGTATCTCTGCAATAATTTTGTATGGCATCTATCATAGAGGAGGGACTCGCAAAACAGGCTGAGTCGGGATTAATAAAGCTTTGAAAAGGTGGAGACTGCATAGCTGCGGTCACTATTTCATCGTAAGTGACCGGCTTCACTTTGTCCCACTCTTTCTTGCATTGTTCAATAAGCCACATACCGCAAATATTCTTCAGGAGACGGATAGATCCATCAGCACCCCCTTCATTCGTGAAGTTAAGGGCGTATGTCTCATCGTTTATCACCGGTTCCTTCGATTCAATACCCATTAGAGACCAGGTGCCGGAGCTCAGATAGGCGTAATTTTCATTCATTGCCGGAACAGCCAGCACGGCTGAGGCTGTATCGTGACCGGCTACGGCGATAACGGCGATATCTTTGAGGTCAGTCAGATGCTTCACCGTAGGGGATAGCATGCCAATCTCGGTGCCGGAGAAAACGATGGGGGCAAACTGATCAGGTGACAGCTCAAGTGCTTCAAGCAGTGTGCTGTCGAATTCTTTTGTGTAAGGGTTGATTATTTGCGATGTGGAAGCAATGGTATACTCTGTGACCATCCTCCCGGTGAGTAAATAGGAGAGAGCATCAGGCATAAACGCTATCTTATCAATGATCTGATAGATGGAGCTCTTTTCTTCCAGTTGTGTATTCAGTTGAAAGAGGGAGTTGAAATTCATGATCTGTATGCCTGTCTTTCGATACACATCCTCTTTTGAAATCTTTGAAAAAAATCGTTCCGGTGCTCCAGAGGTGTGCTGATCTCTGTAGCTGTATGGCATGCGCAAATGTTCCCCATCTTTGCCAAAACAGACAAAATCCACCCCCCACGTGTCTATACCTAAGGAGCGTATCTCTTTCTGTTGCTGCTTAATCTCTTTCAAAGATTCAATCACCTGATTGTAAAGAAAGAGTAGGTCCCAGTGCAGGCGGCCATTCACTTCGATAATGGGATTTGTAAAACGCCTGATCTCTTTTAAATCCACATGTTTATTGCCGATGGTCCCCAGTATGGCTCTGCCACTGCTTGCTCCTAAATCGATAGCTAAAAATGTTGTTATCTTATTTTCATTCATGTTGAGGTTAAATATGAGGTTTTAAAGATTGTTTGCAAACATACTGATTCTAAAAATTTATTGCAGTAAAAAAAATGATTTAATGACTATGTTTTTTGATATTATTTCACACATCTGCAGATGATCCCAAAATAAACAAAAAAACTATATCAAAAATTATAGCTTAAAAATCAATTATTAAACCGATGCACGACATTAAATCAATATATTTGTCATCCTGTTGATAGGATTATATTTTGTGGATAATCAGATTGATTCTTTTATCTATAATAGATATCTTTGCATTGATTATGGTTTCATTCACAGTAGGGCAAACACTTAATGAAGTAATAAATGGCAGTAGTTGTAATTATGCCCAAGCAGGGGCAATCAGTTGAGAGTTGTATCATCACCGAATTAAAGAAGAAAAAAGGGGATAGCGTGAAAAAGGGAGACCTTCTTTTTGCCTATGAAACCGACAAAGCCTCCTTTGAAGAAGAGTCACCCGCAGATGGTGTAGTGCTGGAGTGCTTTTATGATGAAGGGGATGAGGTGCCTGTATTGGAGAACATGATGGTTATTGGTCTGCCGGGAGAGGAGATTTCCCCTCTGTTGGGTGAGAGTAAAAAGATGAAGCTGGAAGTTGAACCAGTGGAGCAGAAGAGTGGTGATGTAGCTGATATGAGTGATGAGGGACTTTCGCAAAAGGATGTAGTTATGGTCCGGGATATTGATTCCCCGGCAGGAAAAGAACTGTTTGTCTCTCCCCGCGCGAGGAAGCTGGCAGAAAATAGGGCTGTGGATCTCTCCAGTATTACCGGGACGGGACCAAAAGGACGGATCATTGAAAAAGATATAGAGGCATTGTTACAACACCGTCCCCGAATGACACCGTTGGCAAGAAAAGTTGCTGCTGAGCAGGGGGCACAACCGGAGACAACCGGTACAGGATTGGCCGGAAAAGCCAGGGCTGCTGACCTTTCTGTTCCTGTGAACACAATATATGGTAGAGATTACGAAGATAAGAAGATATCGAATATTCGCAAGCTGATTGCCAAATCGATGCATGCTTCGCTACAGAATTCTGCGCAGCTTACGCATCATCTTGGAGCAGATGCCAGACGCATGCTCGATCTGCGAAAAAAAGCCAAAGTGGCACTTGAAGCCGGACAGCTGACGGTAAATATCACGTTGAACGATTTGGTCTGTTTTGCTGTTATCAAGGCACTGAAAAAATACCCCGGCGTGAACACCCATTTCCTGGGTGACAGCGTCCGCTATTTCAATAAAATCCATTTAGGCCTGGCCGTGGATACAGAGCGGGGTTTGATGGTGCCTGTGGTGCGAAATGCCGACGACCTCTCCATCACCGGGCTGGCTGCTCAGTTCAA
>JAAYGM010000057.1 GCA_012727735.1 Bacteroidales bacterium
CTGATTCTGTTTTGTGGTCTGAATATCTCCTGTCATATTTCACTTAACGAAAGATAACAGGATATGGAAAAGAAAATTTATTTTAAGAACCAGCGGGGAGTGGTTGTCACTGAGAGTGACCTGAAACGGAAGAATATCCCTGAAATCACACAGGTAGCCAGGTTCTACTACCAGGGAATCCCCAGGTTTGTCTTCGAAATTGAAGGAGCTCCGCAATTCAACACGATCAGGATCTATTTCTTCCATACGCTGAGAGGTGGCGGCTGCATCGATTACCTGGAGAACGTGGAGAGATTCACGAAAAACCTGCCGCTGAAGCCGTTTTCCGGCAAAAAGGAGCGGGATGAGACACTGTCAGTGATCATGCATGATTTCGCGCATGTCGCTCCGGATGAAGAGAGGCTGCGACAGTTCATCAGGACGGCTGCAGGGTCGATCGATGACCAGCGCTTTCGTGAGAGCATGGAGAACATCTTCAAGTACCTCTACATGCTGGAAAGAAGTGCGGCGACTGCATACATCGACAAACTGATCGACAGGCATAGATACATCGTGATCCACAAAAACTGATTTACTTTTTGCTAAAATAACCCGGTAATCAGGGCGAAATATGTGAAAAAATTTGTTCTTTTGTAAGGGATAAGTTTTCAATATTACTATTATGCCGATTCGTGAGTTATCAGAGCTGGTGCAACGCGCCAAAGAGAGAGGGAGATGTACCGTGGCGGTGGCTGCCGCTGAAGATGAGGATGTGCTGATCTCACTGCATCACGCCATGAGAGAGGGGTTTGTGACTCCACTGCTGATTGGTGACAGTGACAGGATTGCTGCTGCCGTCAACAGCGCAGGTCTGTCGACCGATGGGATGGAGGTGCTCGACAACCGCGAGGGTGCGGCCGTATCTGCGCAGATGGCCGTAGAGAAGGTGAGAGAGGGCAGTGCCGGCATGCTGATGAAAGGGCACGTGGGTACGGCCGATTTGCTGAAAGCGGTGCTTGACAAGGAAAAGGGACTCAACACCGGTGGGCTGCTGAGTCATGTCGCTTTCTTCCAGTCACCTTACTACCACAAGGTTTTCGGGCTTACCGATGCGGCGATGAATATAGCGCCAGACCTGGAAGCTAAAAGGCAGATCCTGCTGAACGCCGTTGAGCTCTGTCACCGTTTGGGTATAGCAATGCCAAAGGTAGCTGTGGCAGCAGCCGTGGAGAAGGTGAACCCGAAGATGGAGGCAACGATCCATGCCGCAGCACTGAAGGAGATGAATCGCAACGGACAGCTGCACGGATGCCTGGTAGACGGTCCCTTCGCCATCGATATCGCCTTCAGCCGCGAATCAGCCCTGCTCAAGGGAATCGAAAGTGAGGTGCCCGGCGATTGTGATATGCTCCTCGCACCCGATATCGAGGCAGGCAATATGTTTTACAAAGCGCTTAACTTCCTGGGTGGTGCTGTCTCGGCTGCCGTCGTGACGGGCACCTCCGTACCGATTGTACTCACCTCCCGGTCGGACAACGACCGGAGCAAGTTCCTCTCCCTGGCACTGGGAGCTGTGATCAGATAAACAAACAAAATTAATAATCCATAAAATCATCAACCTATGGCAACCAACACCCGCATCCTGGTGATCAACCCGGGATCTACTTCCACCAAGATCGCTATCTACCAGCAGGAGAAGGTGATCTTCCTGAAAACCATCAAGCATGCCCCTGACCTGTTGCGTCGGTTTGAAAAGATCACTGATCAGTATGAATACCGGAAGGATATCATCTATCAAGAGCTGAAGAGCGCGGATGTGCCTGTAGAGTCTATTGATGCCGTGATTGGCCGCGGTGGGCTGGTGAAACCTATCGCATCGGGTGTCTACAGGGTGAACGATGCCATGCGTGACGATCTGCTGACCTGCAAGCGGGGCGAACATGCCAGCAACCTGGGAGCACTGATTGCATACGATATTGCGAATTTGTTGCCGTCGGCAAAAGCATTTATCGCCGATCCGGTGGTGGTGGACGAGCTGCAGCCACTGGCAAGATACTCCGGCCATCCCTTCTTTGAGAGAAGATCCATCTTTCATGCCCTGAACCAGAAAGCAATTGCCCGTGCACACGCCAAGTCGATCATGAGAAAATATGAAGATCTTAATCTGATTGTGGTGCACCTGGGTGGCGGAATCACCGTGGGAGCCCATCAGAAGGGAAAGGTGGTGGATGTGAACCAGGGACTCGACGGCGACGGCCCCTTCTCGCCCGAACGTACCGGGTCGCTGCCTGTGGGACAATTGCTGAAAGTGGCTTTCAGCGGCATATACAGCTACGAGAAGATGTCGGAGATGATTGTGGGCAAAGGAGGGATGATGGCTTATCTGGGTACCAACGATGCCTATATCGCAGAAAGGGAAGCGAAGGATGGCGATAAAAAATACCGTGAGGTGCTGGAGGCGATGGCCTATCAGGTGGCGAAGGAGATCGGAGCCATGGGTACCGTGCTGAAAGGAGAGGTGGATGCGATCCTGATCACCGGCGGTATCGCCAACAGCAAGTGGTTCTGCAACCTGGTGATAGAACGGGTTTACCGTATCGCACCGGTGCATGTCTACCCGGGACAGGATGAGATGGGTGCCCTTGCGGAGAACGCGCTGCTGGCAATCAACGGTGAGATTGAGGTAAAAGAGTACCTGTAGATGTATCTCTTTAATCCCGACAACGATCTGGCGCTGGCCAATTTCTCACCCAACTACACACCACCTGCGTCGGCTGCCGCTATGGCCGCAGATATGGCGCTGCTGCCGGTATGGTACAGTAAGGGTGACCCGGTGGTAGCCGGTGGAGAGCTGCACAGGCTGCATCTCGAAGCTGTACAACAGCTCTTCCCGATTACATCTTCGCTGATTTCTTATGACGAGATCAGCAAACATACTCACCAGAACATCATCCCATGGGGCTGGAACCCCGCACTGAGAAAACGACTCATCAGTCGCGGGATGCTGGAGGAACAACTACCCTCTTTAGAAGAGCTGCAACGTTTGAGAGATTATTCCGGCCGGCAGCATGCCGTACGGTTATTACGGGAGCTGCAGGCAGAGGAACCTGCCTACTGTGGCGAATCGCACTATTTCACCTCCCTGGAGGAGATGCAGGTTTACCTTTCATCTTTCTGCGGCGATAAGTTGTTAAAAATGCCGCTCTCCGGCAGTGGCAAGGGGCTGATACGCATCCTTGGAGCCATCACCGACAAGCAGACCGACTGGTCTCGGCGGGTGATCCGTGAGCAGGGAGGGGTGGTGGCTGAACCCGTACTGCACAAGGTGGAGGATTTTGCCATGGAGTTTTACCTGGATCAGGGAGTCTCCCGCTTTACCGGTTATTCGATGTTCCGCTCCGCCAAATCGGGTGCCTACCTGGGGAATGAATTGTTATCAGACAGACGGATCGTGGAGAAGCTCTCTGCCTATGTCCCTGTCGACCTGCTACACCACCTGTGTGAGACACTATTGGAGAAACTGGCTGCCTGTTTCCCCTTCTATACCGGTTATGCGGGTGTGGATATGATGATCTGCCAGACAGGTGAAGGCTTCAGCGTGCAGCCCTGCGTGGAAATCAATATGCGAATGA
>JAAYGM010000058.1 GCA_012727735.1 Bacteroidales bacterium
AAGGTGAAGAACAGCCTGTGGCATCATAAGGAGAGATTAAATGGTCCAGAATAATATTCTCAGAACTCAACTTTAAATAATGGAACCAGACATTATTATAGTTTTGATCATCCTCACTGTAACAGTGATTATGCTGGTACTCGATGTCGTCCGCATTGACATTGTTGCCATTGGCTGTATGCTGGCGTTGGGCTGGACCGGCATTCTAAATCAGCAGGAGATGTTTTCCGGATTTTCAAGCAATGCCGTAATAGCGATGTTAAGCGTGATGATCCTGGGGCGGGGTATAGCCCGCACAGGTATCATGGATGAATTCTCAAAAATCATTATCAGAAAGGCAGGTACCCGCAGACGTAACATCGTTGGATTGCTCTCAATTTCAACAGGATTGCTGTCGGGATTAATTCAAAACATTGGTGCTGCTGCACTTTTTCTGCCCGGAATCATGCAGGTCTCACGCCGCACGAAGATTTCTGCATCATCACTAATAATGCCCATTGGGTTTGCAGCCATACTGGGGGGAACCCTGACCATGGTTGGCTCGGGGCCGCTCATCCTGGTAAATGACCTGTTGAAAACAGAAGGGTATGATGCCTACAACCTGTTTAGTGTAACCCCAGTTGGTATCGTGCTTTTATTGTCTGGCATCGCTTACTTTTTGCTGTTTGGAAAGAATGTGTTGCCGAAGAATAAAGTGGGGGAAACAGCAAAAACAGAACAGGAAAAGCTGGTTGAGAAGCTTAATTTACCGGATAATATCAGGTTGCTATCCTTATCTCCTGTAAGCCCACTGGTTGGACAAACAACCGAAGAGGCCGGTTTATGGAAAACATACCGTGTCAACCTGTTAGGTATCGGTAAGGGGGATGATGTGGTCTATGCCCCCTGGCGTGAAACAAAATTTGAGGGTGGACAGACCCTTGCCGTTTTGGGCTCTGCTTTCGATATTGAACGGTTCTCAGAAGATTTTCAGCTTGAGGAGCTCACAGGATCACAACTTTTTTCTGATGACTTTAATCCCAATGTGAGTGGTTTTGCCGAGGTAATCATTCCTCCGGGCTCAGAACTTGCCGGGAAAAGTTTGAGGGAGTACTCACTGAGAAAACGCTATGCTGTTGAGCCGGTAATATTATTCAATAAAGGCGAAAGAGTGGAGGGGGATTTTTCCGATGTGGAGATAGAGATGGGCGATGCCCTGATTGTGTATGGCAGATGGGCTAAGATCAAAGAGTTGAAAGAGAGTGCTGATTTTGTTGTGCTCACCGCATTTGAGGTGGATAAAAAGGAGGGGTCAAAAACATGGCCGGCAACTGGCTGTTTTCTGTTTGCCATCACACTGGCAATGATCGGCTTCCCCATTTCCATGGCATTTCTTACCGGAGCGCTCTGCATGGTGCTTACCCGCGTATTGACTATCGGAGAAGCGTATGAGGCCATTGAATGGAAAGTTGTCTTTCTGCTGGCGGGATTGATTCCATTGGGTGTGGCTATGCAGAAAACCGGTGCTGCATTGTTCCTTGCCGAGTCCATCATGAGTGTGGTTGTTGACCTGCACCCTCTATTCATCCTGCTGATGGTGGGTGTGCTCTCGACCCTCTTTTCACTGTTTATGTCGAATGTTGGAGCAATTGTCGTGCTCGCGCCGCTGGTAATAGGCATGGCCGCTATTGCCGGGATGGATCCCAGACCACTAGTTCTAATGGCAGCCGTTTGTGCTGCAAACTCCTTTATTCTGCCCACGCACCAGGTGAATGCTTTCCTGATGTCGTCGGGAGGATATTGCAATGGTGACTACTTAAAGGCAGGGAGTGGAATGACAATCCTCTTTCTGGCAATAACTGTTTTTATGTTCTATCTTTTTATGATTTAATCTATCAGGCTTTAACCATCTAAAATTCATTGTTATGCTGATTAAACATTTTTTCATCAACAAGATTGCACACAGCTCATACATTCTGACCGGATCAGATATATGTGCTGTTATTGATCCACAACGCGACACCGATGTTTACATTGATGAGGCGCGTGCGCTGGGAGTACAAATCACCCATATCCTGCAAACGCACCTGCATGCCGATTTTGTTTCGGGACATATGGACCTCGCGGAGAAAACAGGTGCGAAAATCTATGTGGCCAAATCGGCCGGATGCACTTTCGATCATGTGGGTCTCATCGAGGGTGATACCATAGAGATTGAAGAGATGGTGATTAAAGTGTTGGAGACACCCGGTCACACGCCGGAGCATCTCTGCTTTGCGGTGGTAGACACTACGCGCGGTGATGATCCTGTCTGTGCCTTTGTGGGCGACACCCTGTTTGTAGGTGATGTTGGACGTCCCGACCTCTTCCCTGATATGGCCGAGGAGCTGGCCGGTAAACTATACCACAGTCTGTTTGATAAGGTTTTAAAGCTTCCCGATTTTTGCGAAGTCCTGCCTGCACATGGTGCCGGTTCTCTTTGTGGGCGGGCAATGGGTGCCAAGTGGCGTTCGACCATCGGCTACGAAAAGAAATATAACGCAGCACTGCAGATCACTGACAAGGAAGAATTCATCAAGTCGCTTACCGAAGATATGCCACCTGCACCTGACCACTTCAGCCGGTGCAGCGATATCAACCGCAAAGGGCCTTCCCTTGTTTCACAGCTTCCCCGCATGAAAGAACTGAATAGTGATTCCTTCAGGGAGCTGATTGAAGAAGGAAATGTAGAAATTGTTGATACCCGCAGTTACCTTGCCTTTGGCAGCCAGCATATCCCCGGTTCATGGAGCCTGGATTTCAACGGTAACCTTCCCACCTTTGCCGGCTGGGTGTTGCCCATTGACAGAGACCTGCTGCTGGTGTCAGACAGTTTTAGAGAAGCAGAAGAAACGAATGTATGGCTAAGACGCGTTGGGCAGGATCGTGTGGTGGGCTATCTTGATGGTGGTATGGCGGGATGGGTTACCAAAGGTTATAAAACCAATTCTATTACACAGATCTCAGCCGAAAATTTGCACGATATGGTTACTGGTGTATCAAAGTTCGTATTGATCGATGTAAGGGCAACACAGGAGTTTGAAGAGAGCCATATTGAGAGGGCCATCAATATTCCCGTGGCCGATTTACGTGAACGACACAGAGAACTCAACAAGGAGGACAGGATCATAATGATCTGCAGTTCCGGCAATCGCAGCAGCCTTGGGGTAAGCATAATGAGACAGCACGGGTTTACAAACATCTGCAATGTGGCAGGAGGGATGACCGGCTATAGTGCTGCCGGATATGCCAAACGGTGTGCTGTTTGTCATAATCCACATGGCTCAAGGTTTATATCAAATATGAGAGAGATGAAATATCATTTTAACCGGTAAAGATATGGAAACAATTGCTTCAATTTTAACAGATACCCAATGGTCGCCCTATGCTGCCGGCATAGGTATTGGGATCTTGAGCTGGTTGAGTTTTTTAATATCAGGCAAGCCGCTTGCCACCTCTACCACCTTTGCTCGTGCCGGGGGGATGATTGAAGATTTTTTTACAGAAGGAGAAGCAGAGCAAAAACCCTATTATAAAAAAATCAGACTTCACATTAACTGGCAGTGGATGCTTGTTCTCGGTGTTGTTGTAGGGTCATTCCTGTCGGCCATCTTCTCAGGTGATTTCCAGAGCGGTGTATGGGTTCCATCGCTCTGGGCATCAGCTTTTGGCAATAACGCCCTGGTCAGGGTGGTTGCTGCATTTATCGGGGGTATTATTCTGGGTTATGGCGCACGCTTTGCTGATGGCTGCACCAGCGGGCATGGCATCAGTGGTACACTGCAGCTGGCTGTTTCAAGCTGGGTTTCGGTCATCTTCTTCTTTATCGGGGGGATAATAACTGCCCACATCATTTATCAGGTTATTGCTTAACTTAAACCAATCCGGAATGAAAACAAAAATAGAGGATTCAGTAACACAACAAGCGCAAAAGGATGTGGAAGATAAAAGATCGTTAATCTTTGGTCTGGCTTTTGGGATACTGTTCGGCTTTCTGCTGCACAAGGGAGGGGTAACCAAATATGATGTGATCGTTGGTCAGCTGCTCCTCACCGACTTTACGGTTCTGAAAGTGATGCTCTCGGCTGTGGTGACAGGTATGATAGGCGTTTACATGATGGAGTCGCAGGGGTGGATTCAGCTTTCGATCAAGAGCGGCTCGGTAGGCAAGAACGTGATTGGCGCCCTTATTTTTGGTGTTGGCTTTGCGTTGCTTGGCTATTGTCCAGGAACCATTGCCGGTGCGATTGGAAACGGATATCTGGATGCCATCACAGGCGGCTTGGCCGGCATTCTCCTGGGGACATGGATTTTTGCCCTGATGTACCCCAGATTAAAAGAGGGCATACTTAAAAAAGGTGAATTCGGGGATATCACACTGCCTCGCTTGTTAAAGGTGAATAACTGGGTAGTGGTAGTCCCGGCTGTTTTACTTATATTGCTGTTGTTACTATGGATTGAGGCAATCGGCTTTTAAAAACAGTTGGCCTGCGTAGTGAAACGATAAAAGGAGGATGGCATTGGTTTTTATGAATCATACAAAGAAATAGGGATTCAGGAGAAAGTATAACCAACAGGAGTGTATGAATATTGTGTCGAGCGCGAAACATCTTCAACCCGCTGTGTAGAGAAATCCCCAACTTTTTCCTGTAACAATACGTTATAGTAGATAGTGGGTCTACTTCGTCAAACGAATAAACATTTATAATGGGAGTAGTCCTATACTTCAAAAAAGTGTTGGAGTCAACGCATCATTAAAAAAATCATTATGACAATCAGGCAAACATTAGAAGCATTAGCAGCAGAATTAAACACGCCATGTGTGACGATTTCGCTGAACACACATAGAACACATCCAGATAATGCGCAAGATATAATTTTATTAAAAAATCTTATCAATGAAGCAGAAGAACGGTTGATAAGCGAATTTGGCAAAAGAGATGTAGCCCCTCTGCTGGAAAAATTATCATCCATTGAGGTCGATGTGAATTACAATCTGGATAGTTTGCACATTTACCTTTCCAATGATACCGAAGAAATAATAAGATCACCCTGGGCAGTGGAACAAAATAAAGTTGCTATTTCAGATTCATTTGATGTTCGGCCATTAATAAAGACCTTGAACAGGAGTGAGGAATATCTGATTCTGTTGTTGTCGCAAAGTGGAGTACACTTATATGAGGCCTTGAATGATGAAATCACACATGAAATGCAGAATGATGATTTCCCATTTTCTGAAAACTCCCATTTTATCATTGAGTCGGAGAAACGAAGTGACTCAAAATCGATGGATAACATGGTTCGTGAGTTTCTGAATAAAGTGGATAAGGCGGTTGTAAATGTACATAACGAAACAGGCTTGCATTGCGTGGTCATCTGCACCGAAGACAACTACAGCCGTTTAATGCAGGTTGCAGACAATCCGGCTATTTATATTGGCCATGCGAATATTGATTATAATAATACTCCTGCGCATCAATTAGCAAAACAAAGTTGGGTAATTGTGGAAGAACGACAACAGATAAAGAGAGCTGAAGCCATTGAGGAGATGAAGGAAGCGGTTGCTCACGGAAATGTTTTAACCAGCTTGCAGGATATTTATCAGGCCTCGATTGATGGGCGGGGCGACCTGTTAATCGTTCATCAGGACTTTTCTCAACCTGTAGTTATGACAAGTGACAGGACTTTCGAATTGGTGACAGAGACGGGTAATGACAATGTGATTGATGACATCACAAGCAATATTGCCTGGAATGTAATGGCTAAAAAAGGGCAGGTCATTTTTACTTCACAAGACGAGATCAAAGACCTGGGGGAAATTGTATTAAAAACGCGCTATTAAACAACTGGCTTTTTCGGCATTTTTCTGTTTTTTCACATTGTTTCCGGCCATTGATTCGAAAGGCAAATAGAATGGATATTGAAATATAAATTGTATTTTTATCCCAATTTAAACTTCATACAGAGAGTATGCCAAAAGTTACTTTTGTTATTTTCTTATGGATCTTTTCAACATTACATTTTATGGCCCAGAACAGCGATATGCAGCATATGATTGAGGCGGTACAGAAAAAATATGCACCGGACAAACGTGTGGAACTGTTCCAGGTTGAGATGCTGCAACAAAATGACACCCTGGTACTGAAAGGTGAGACCACCAGCAGGCAAGCGTATGAGGAAATCATCTCACACGCCCGAAAGGAATCGGCAGCGGTGAAAGACAGTATTCGTCTCTTGCCGGACGAGAAGCTGGGTGAAGAGGGGTGGGGTGTGATCTACAACTCTGTGGCAACACTCCGTTCTGAGTCCCGCTACGGAGCAGAGCTGGTATCGCAGGCACTGCTCGGTATGCCGGTGAAGATCCTTGAAAAGAATGGTGGCTGGCGCAGGGTGCAGACTCCCGACCGGTATATCGGATGGATAAACGGCTCTGTGACACCGCTGTCAAAAGAGGCTCTGCAGCACTATCTGAAACTACCGAAGGTGATCATCACTGCCCTCTCAGTCCGCTCCTATGACGATACAGGGATGGAGGCGCTGCCCGTCTCCGACCTGGTGGCAGGCGATATGCTGGTGGTGAAATCTGCGAAAGGAGTTTTTTATCAGGTGCACTACCCGGACGGGCGCGAAGCTTTTGTAAAGAGATCGGATGCATCGAAAGTGACCGACTGGCTGAAGAAAAACAGCTGGCTGACCGGGGAGAGCATCGTGCAGACAGCGAAGCAGCTGATGGGTGTGCCCTACCTCTGGGGAGGGACCTCCACGAAAGGGCTCGACTGTAGCGGCTTTACGAAACAGGTCTATTTCATGCACGGCATCCTCCTGGCACGCGATGCATCACAACAGGTGCTCAATGGGAGGCTGATAGATGAGCTGGGTAACTTCGGTGATGCGCTGCCGGGTGACCTCGTCTTCTTCGGCTCGAAAGCCACCGATGACAATCCACAGGAGAGGGTGGTGCATGTGGGGATTTATCTCGGTGACAAGCGATTTATCCATGCCTCCGATTATATCCACATCAGCAGCTTCGATCCTGCCGACCCGTTGTACGACGCTTTCAACGCCAACCGCTATCTCCGCACAAAGCGGATCATCGGCGAGGTCTACAGTGAAGGGATGGAAGAGCTGTTCGACAACCCGTTTTATCGTTAGATCCTCTCCTGAATAGCGGCATCAACCTTACAACACAATGAAACAGAACCGACGGCAATTTATCAAAAACTCGGCCATGGCTGCCGCTACGCTGGCCCTGCCCTCTCTTTCGGTGAATGCCACACACAAACTGCATAAAAGGAGCACAGCAAAGATGAAACTATCCTGGACACCCTACGACCTGCAACTAAACCACACCTTTACCATCTCCGGCTTCTCCCGCAAGACTACCCCCGTGGTGCTCACCCGGATTGAGTACGACGGCCTGGAGGGTTTCGGAGAGGCATCGTTGCCGCCCTACCTGGGCGAGACGCAGGCTTCGGTGATTGCTTTTCTGAAGAAGGTGGATTTCTCCGCCTTCTCCGACCCTGCCCACCTGGAGGAGATTATGGCTTACCTGGATGCGCTTGCCCCCGGTAACACCGCAGCAAAGGCATCGGTGGACATTGCCCTGCACGACCTGGCGGGGAAGATGATCGGTTCGCCGTGGCACAGGATGTATGGATTGGATAAACAGGATGTGCCGGATACCACTTTCACCATCGGGATCGACAGCGATGAGGTGGTACGGGAGAAAACGCGTGAAGCACTTGGGCGATTTCATATATTGAAAGTGAAGGTAGGCGGACCGGACGATAAGCGGATGATTGAGGCGATTCGTTCTGTCACCGACCTGCCGCTGGCTGTGGATGCCAACCAGGGATGGAAAGAGCGGCAGCAGGCGCTGGATATGATCTTCTGGCTGAAGGAGAGAGGGGTGGTGATGGTGGAGCAGCCCATGCCGAAGAGCGAGCTGGACAATATTGCATGGCTTACAGCTGAGAGCCCGCTGGCCATCTTCGCAGATGAATCACTACAGCGGTTAGCTGATGTGGGGCGGCTGAAGGGCGTCTTCTCGGGGATCAACATCAAGTTGATGAAGTGTACCGGCATGCATGAAGCGTGGAAGATGCGTAACCTGGCTGAGGCGCTGGGGATGAAGGTGATGATGGGCTGCATGACGGAGACCTCCTGCGCCATCTCGGCAGCGGCACAGCTCTACGCGGGCATGGATTTTGCCGACCTCGACGGTGCACTGCTCATCGGTAACGACTGCTTTGATGGGGCTAAGCTGGAGAATGGGAAGATCATTGCTTCGGACCTCCCGGGGATTGGAGTGAAGCCGGTCGGAGATCTTCTCTTCGGAAGAGAATAATTTATCACAATGACCCACCTGGTCATCTCCCTCAAATGCTGTTCTGCATAAAAGGAGTTATCCTTTTACTTCACTATCTCTTCGAATAGTCGCCGGAATGTTTTCTCAAGATCGCAGCTTTTTCCCGGATGAGTGGGGGAGGTCTGTATGATGGAGCTACGTGTGGCTGTCAGCCAGCGGAAACGCTCGGGGATGTCCAAATCGGCTATGGGACCGCAATCTCTGTTTCCTCCGGCGATCTGCCGGAGTGTCTCCAGGTTTTCGAGTACCTCCTCATAGGATGCCTCCGACTGCATCAGGCGTAACTTGTAAGGACAGAGATGGTATTCCAGCCGGATATATCCTGCCTCTTTCGAGAAGAGGATCAGTCCCACATTGAAGAACTCCTCCCGCTCTACCTTCGGTACCAGCCGTATCACGGCATAATGATATAGCTTATCCTCTAGCATCGCCGGCATGTTTTAGAAAAATCTCTGAATTCAGTAACCTTGTCTGCAGGAAGTGGGAATAGATATCCTTTATCTCTGCAGGGCTATCATCTGTATGCCGCCATACCAGCCACTCCTCGGGGATCAGGTTCACGATCTCCCGTAGACGCTCTTCCGTGAGTATCTCCCTCGCAAACCGGTCTGCCTCATCGAGCATGGTGGCCTGCGGCAGCAGTACATGATCCTTGATATGCGGGAAGGGGTTGAGTGCATGCCGTTCGAAATCGTTCCAGGAGTGATGGAAATAGAACGATGCACCGTTGTCGATGACCCAGAGCTCACGGTGCCACAACAACAGGTTGGTGTTGTTGAAGGTGCGGTCGATATTGGTGGTGAAGGCGTCGAGCCAGACAATCTTCGAGGCCTGCAGAGGGTCGATCTCAACTGTCGGGTCATAGGCCAGGGCTCCCGAAAGGTAATGCATCCCCAGGTTGAGTCCCTCGCTCCCTTTCAGCAGATCCTGTATCTCCTCATCCCCCTCTGTGCGGCCGAAATCCTCATCAAGGGTTGCAAAGACCAGCTCCGGTATGTTCAGTCCCAGCAGGGAGGCGATCATCCCTCCCAGCAGTTCAGATACAAGCATCTTTGTGCCGTGTCCCGCACCGCGGAACTTCAGCACATACTTGAACCCGTCGTCGGCCTCCGCCAGTGCCGGCAGTGAGCCGCCCTCACGTAGAGGCAGAATGTAGCGCATCACTTTTACTGTGCGCAGCGATAATTTTTCCATCTGATACAAAGATACAATAATCCCACAGAAAACGGATCTCACTTTTTCTGCTGTGTCATCGGGAGGAAATACTATCCCCTGATCTCATCCGCTTCCACAAGGATACATCCGCCGGTATACATCTCCTGCAACGCTTTTTTGTCGTCTCCCGGCTGCTGATTGACCGCAGCTATGGCGTCGGTGATCACACAGGTGTGTAAACCCTCTTTTAATGCATCCAACACACTTGCTTTCACGCAGTAGTCAGTTGTCAGGCCACACACATAAAGCGTTTGAATACTGTGCTCCTGCAGAAAGGCGGTCAATGATGCGTTGGTGGCCTCGAAGGCGGAATAACCGTCGTCCCTGTTCTCCGTACCCTTGAACAGTCGCAGGTCAATCTTTGCCCTGTCCAGCTCCGGATGAAAGTCTGCTCCCGCCGTGCCGGCGACGCAATGCGGCGGCCATTTCTCAAAATGAACGGAGTCGGCCGGATGCCAGTCCTGCGAGGAGATAACCATGTCGAACCGCTCCATGATGTTGTTGATCACAGGCACCACCTTATCCCCATCATTCACTGCCAGAGCACCCCCGGGGCAGAAATCATTCTGTACGTCTACAATCAATAATGCTTTCTTCATATTTTGTTTTGTTTATATTCTTGCTTTACATCTATAACAATGAAGGGGATTTGGTGTTCACCCCCACAGGAGTATAAGCAATACCTGTTTATAGTAAATAATTTTCACCGGGTCGATTGTTATCCTGAGAATTGTATTACTTTTGCCGCCAATTTTTTATATATCAACATGAATTATCTACTCACGATCGGATTTCTGGTTGTCTCCAATGTATTTATGACCCTTGCATGGTACGGTCATTTGAAGATGGCAGAGAATGCATGGTTCAGCAAGCTGCCGCTGTTTGGCGTCATCCTGATCAGCTGGCTGATTGCATTCTTTGAATATTGTTTTCAAGTGCCTGCCAACCGTATCGGTTTTGAAGGTAACGGTGGCAATTTCTCATTGTTACAGCTGAAGGTGATACAGGAAGTGATCACCCTGGTGATTTTTGTACTTTTCTCATCAATCGCATTTCAGACACAGCTGAAGCTGAACCACCTCATCGGATTTGTTCTACTGGTACTGGCGGTATATTTTATTTTCAAGAATTAACGCAATTGTAGAAAAAACTGCCCGGCTGTGTGTTCAACCAATAATCAGGTAAAAAAACGGAGGACCTCTGTAAGTGTTCGTTTAGGGGTTGACACAGGTTGACCGGGCGATTGACCCATCATCTCGAGATGACACTGCAGCAGTTCGCCTGTTTGCTCATCGCGCAGATGTAACCCGTTGCCCTGGCAATATTTATATGCCTTGCAGGTGGCACATTTACCCGTTTTGGTCCAGCGGCGG
>JAAYGM010000059.1 GCA_012727735.1 Bacteroidales bacterium
CCCTGACAGTAAATCCCGCTTTTGTCAGTGAATTTAAAAATGGCGATACACGTCGTACTGCTTCTATCATTGACCTTGCAGGTGAAGGAGTGACCGCGTTGGACGACTTTGAAGCCAGCTACAAAGACCAACGTGAATATACCGGTTATGCTGTGAAGAAATATGCGCCGCTCTGCTTTGCCGATGGCACTTCGGCATCGAAAGAAGATGGGTCAGGCGATTTCCAAATCTCCAACCACCAGGATTATGTGATCATCCGCTATGCCGATGTGTTGTTGATGGCGGCTGAGCTGGGAAGCCCCAATGCGCAGGCTTACTTCGACACTGTACGTAAACGTGCCTACACCACCGACGGACAGCTCTCTGCCAACTACACGGCACTGCCGGCGACAAAAGAGCATATCATGCAGGAGCGTCGCCTGGAACTGGCATTCGAGAGCATCAACTACTGGGATCTGCTCCGCCAGGGCATTGATCATGCGGCCAATAAGCTAGCCGGTAATGTATCTGTGTTTAGTGGCGGTTCTCCCGATATGGTTTCAATCAAGGCCGATCGTCTTCGTGCCACAAAAGGACTCAGTCAGATTCCCTACAATCAGATCACGCTGGCTAACGGCACCCTGGAACAAAACCCGGGATGGTAACAGCCATAATAACCAATAAAAATAATCATATGAAACTGAAATCATCTATATACCTGTTTATTGCAAGCATGGTGATCCTTTTCTCCGCTTGCACACCCGAACAATATGATCTGGGTGAAAAAGATGTCACGCCGGATGATCTGGTGGAAGGGTTGGCATATACCATTGCGCACGATGCCGATAATCCCAATATTGTGTATCTGGAAAGTAAAATGGGCGATAGCTATACCGCTCTCTGGGAGCATCCCCAGGGACGGAGCCAGGCAAAGAAAGTAACGTTGCAGATGCCCTTCGACGGGGTCTATGCCGTCCGATTTGGTGTGCAGACCCGCGGTGGTGTCGTGTATGGTGAGCCTGCCACCTTTACCATTCAGGATTTCTATGCCGGCTTCGTCACCAACGAGCTCTGGACATTATTGACCGGTGGTGTGGGTGCTTCCAAGACATGGATCCCCGACAATGGACAGTATGGCCTGGCTCCCGGTGAACTCTCTTATGCCGATCCGAGCGGAACCGTGGAATGGAATAACTGGTCCGCCAACTGGGAACCGGCTGCCGGATTTTCGATGGCTGCAGGAGATAATCCCATCTGGGAAAGCAGCATCACCTTCAACCTGATCAACGGGGCCAATGTGCAGGTGGACGACCGTTCTACCGGCGGGGTAGGTGAGAAGAATGGCTCTTTTATGCTGAATACCGATGCACATACCATCACCTTTACCGACGTAGATCTGTTACATACTGCCGGATGGAGCAACATGACCAGCAACTGGAAAAAAGATCTGAAGATCCTGACGATGACGGAGAACCAATTGAGAATAGGGATCCTGCGTGAAAAAGATACCTCCGGCGAAGATCCCTGGTGGATCGTTTGGAACTTTGTGAACAAGGAATATGCGGATAGCTATGAAGCACCGGCACAAGAGGTGTTTCCCACACTGCCCGACGACTGGAGAGACTATGTAGAGCCCAAGACCAATCTGGTGACTACCTACAAGCTCTCCGACGACACACCTTTCGACTGGTGCAACCTCGACGGATCACTGAAAGGCATTGCAAATATCTCTGCCCGCAGCGGCGTGGAGGAGGTGACGCTGGTGTTCAATAGCGGCACAGGCGATTACACCCTTACAGATATTGCCGGTGTGGAATATAAAGGGAAGTACAGCCTGAGCGATGATGGCATCTACACCTTTAGTGAAGCACTTCCTGAGATACTGCTCTCAACAGATGGAAGAGCACTCTTCAAAAGCAACGCCGATCGCTCATTGCGGATCATGTCGTATGAGACCAGCGATTTTACCGGCGGACTGACCGATCTCTGGCTTGCAAGTAAGGAACTCGATGACCAGGGAAACCTCTATCAGTACATGGGATATCATTTTGTTGCGCAGACTGCCGGTGCAGTGAAATCGTACAAGGGGCAGCTGAGCTTCTTCGATACCGGCTGGGTGTTCCTGACATCGGAGGTGGTCTTCATTTCCGGTGACGGTGATTATACCTTCGAGATCACAGGTAGCAGCGATATACCCTACGGCCTCTATCTGGATATCCAAAAGATACTGAAAGAGAATCCCAACATGGATGTCGCAATCAAGGATATCAAGGTGGACGGTACCTCCATTCCGTTCGATGATACGGTGATTGACCGTGGAATTGGCGATGATGAGACCTCCGCCCGCCGCTATATTCTCAATCCCTGGGGCGCTACTGCCGCTGATACTCCCTACTATCTCTTTCAATCAGGCATCTCGGTGACGATTACGGTTAAGATGGATAATGGCACTCCTTTTATTGTAGAAGAAGAGTGATTAGACCGCCCTTGAAGATAATTTTTAATTGCATAAATAGAATAATCGTATGAAAATAAGATATATATCAACCATTCTTTTGCTGGCAGCCGGTCTGTTTGCCACTTCATGTGATGTGGAAGAGGATTATCCCGTGAGAACAGGCGAGATCATTTCCGAGATCACCACAGGAGCTGCCAGTGTGACCGCTATCGCTGCGGAGGTGACCGGTACCGTAAAAGATCTTTCACTGGTTTCATCCGCTTCTTACGAAGTGGGTGCCTACTATGGAACCGATGCTGATCCCATCACTGCAGGCAGCAAGAAAAGCGGCAGTGTGGATGAAAATGGAAATGTGGTTACTTCGATCACAGGACTTTCAACAGGGACAACCTATTATTATGCCACCTATGTGACGCTGCAGGACAAAGTAACCAAATTTGGCGACATCAAATCGTTCGTGGCTACCAATGCAGTGGTGGTCACAAACGATGCGGCTGAAATCACGAGCAGCAAAGCTACCTTCACGGCCGATATCAGTGGCACCGATGGTCTCGGTTCGTTTGAAACGGGTGTGAAACTCTCATTGTCTGCCGACGATATCACCTCCGGTATTACCCGTGAGTTGACTGAGGTGGGGGGGTTGTTGCCGGGGACGACCTACTATTATGCTGCATTTGCCAGAATAGGGGATGGGTTTGTCTATGGTGAAACCAAGTCAGTGACTACACCCACGCAGCAGATGGAGTATGTGGATCTGGGACTGAGTGTCATGTGGGCCAAAAATAATATCGGGGCCGACAGTGAATCAGAAACCGGTACCTTGTTCGGTTATGGGGACCAGACTGCCATGATGACCTCAACCAGGTTGGAAGACTATCTCAACATTGATATTGCAGGGAGTAATGACGATCTCATTTTCAATCTTGATCTGGATGGCGATTCACCCATGAAAAGCCTCACACCTACCCATGCCCAGATTACGGAGCTGGTGAATAATACCACCCAGCAATGGACCACCGTCGACGGTGTGGAGGGTGTCCAGTTTACGGCACTGAACGGCAATAGCATTTTCCTTCCGGTAACTGGTTATCGGCAAGGTGAAACAACCGTTGCCGATGGTGCAGGCTATTACTGGAGTGGCAATGTGAGCACTGTGCACAGTGACTATGCCAATACCCTTACATTCAGTGATGCATCTGCCAAGTCAGGCTTTTCTAAGCGCAGTCTCGGTCTGGCGCTCCGTTCAGTGCGTGCCTATGCCGAGGTGACTCCGGAATCGGGTAACCTTGTCTTCGGCGACCTGGAGAATAATGGGCGACTGCGCATCGAGATCTACAATGAATTTGGTGAAACCGCAGCCGCTCCGCCCATCGATCCTGCGTCCATCAAGTTCGCGAAGAACATGGTTGTTTCGTTCACCCTTAGCGGCATCACCGACAATCTGAAGAGTGATGCGGCAGGCTCCTACGTGGCGGGGCTCGAGTACTCCGACCCGAGCTGGGGCGTGAGCTACTGGTCCGATCTCAACATGGGTAAATATGAAGCGATGGTCACCGGCGACGGCACCTACACCGTATGGATGGAAGTGACATCACAGGCCAATGGTGCCATCGTATTCTGTGTGGATATCGCCGGTCTGTGGAATGATATCGCCGACTGGTCGAAGGTGGGTGTTGCAGTCAACTCCATCAAACTCGATGCCGATGTGGAGCAGGCCGTGAATCAATCCATTGTAAGCTTTGGCAACAAGGATGGAAACGACGTCGATGGCCGTATTGAGATTTACAATGAGTACAGCAGCTCCGGTGCTACCTCTCCCGGTGCCTACAATGAAAGTCTGAAGTTTAACGGCATGATGCTGGTTGACTTTACCATTAGTGGGATTGATGGAAATCTTGTGGAGGGTGCATCGGCCAATTATCGGACCGAGTTGAGCTATGCCGACGCCGACTGGGATCCCGGTTATTGGGGTGGAGCCAGCTATGGCGGTACCACCGTCACCGGCGATGGTACCTATCAGGTTTATACTTACCTCAATGGGGACTGCGAAGGTGCCATCGTATGGGCAATCGAGCTTTACGACCTCTGGGTGCAGCTGGTTGACCCCACCAAGGTGAGTGTAACCATCAACAAGGTGATTACTCCCGGCAAGTATTGATTTCTAAAACCAGTGACAATTCAGTATGATCGTATGAAAAATCTTATAGTGAAAATGAGTGTTTCCCTGCTAATGGCACTTTTTGTTTTTATGATAGCCTGTTCCGGTGAAGATGAGCCGGTCACACCGGAAATCATACCGGCCAAATCGGAAATGATTTTTTCAAAAACGGGTGGAAGCGAGATACTGTCTGTCAAATCGAATGTAGCATTAGAGGTTAAAAGCAATGAGGAGAGCTGGTGCCGTGTGGCACCAGCATCCTCTTCTTCTGATGCCGTATACAGATACAACGTGACGGTGGATGCCAATTCCAATACCAGCGACCGTTCCACAACGCTGACTGTGAAAGGGGGTAACGTCAACCAAACGGTAGCTATCATTCAAACCGCTGCTGATGGTTTGGTGGTTACGCCAACAGCATTCACCGATATTAGCAGTGAAAGCACCCGGATTGAAGTCGATATGACAACAAATGGAGTGGTGACCATTACCTGCAATGATGACTGGATCACCGAAGAAACCGCTCGCACTGCCATGATGGAGCAGACCAGGACTTTTATCGTGTCAGCCAATTATGGCGATCGGCGCA
>JAAYGM010000060.1 GCA_012727735.1 Bacteroidales bacterium
CACGTTCATAAGTCAAGGTTGTTAAAATGTATATCAGCAACAAAAATAGCGAATAACAGAGGCAAATATAATCTCATTTTCTGAATAAAAAGAAAAGAGATGAAATATCCATCACTTTTTAACTATTTTGAAAAAATAAACCTTCCTGCCACCGGAGATGGCAGCACGATAATGCCTACAACAGATTACCCTGCCAGGGCCAGTTTAGCTGGTGATTTCTCCTCTGTATGAAACCGGCCAACGTGATGATAAGGATTTGCCTTGACTCATTGCAACTGTTTGACACCGCTCGTCAGCCGGCGATAAACCTGAAAGCCTCGTAGACCAGGAAGGCGGGCCATACGATCGCTTTGAGGAACCCCACCACACCCATCCAGAAGGTGGCGGCCGTTGAGATGTACCATACTGCAGCACCGATCACTCCCAGTCCGTAGACGGCATCGCCCGCGGAGCCGCTTTTTTGCGTTTTATCACCCATCATTCTTCAGGATTAATTTATTAATTTAAGTTTCGCATGCTCTGTATACAGCTAAATAATCGACTGACAATGTTTTGTGACCCATGCTTGACCTCGTTCACTAAAAGAGCAGAACAATTTCGTAAGCTAAGTGAGCAGAAGACAAGCTTGCTTGGATTATGCCATAGCGAGAATTTGTCTAACTTTAGTGAACTTGCTACGCTTTAAACAGCTGCTCTTTTTACGTTCCTCGAGGTCAATGGGTCCCCACAAAACATTTGTAGGTCTCATCTTTAGCTGTTTCTACCCCATTTTTTTGAACATGCGAAAGTTCAGTTATTAATTCTCAACCAAAATCAAAAAATCAGCACATTGCGTGCCTGCTGCAAAAGTAATAAAAGAGAATAAGAATAGGAAAAGAATGCAAAAAAAGTTGAGCGCACCCTCGCTACACCGGAAAGAAAAGCGTGAAGCGGGTGCCCTGATCGTCGGAGCTGACCGTGATGCGCCCCTTGTGATGGATCATCATCTGGCGGCAGAGGCTCAGGCCGATGCCCGACCCTTTGGTCTTGGTGCTGTAAAAAGGGATGAAGACCTTGTCGATGGCTTCGGGTGAGATGCCCGTGCCGTTGTCGGAAACGGTTATCTGCACCTCACTGCCCACCTGTTGAGCAACGATCTGAATGACCGGATCGGATCGCTCCTCTGTGGCCTCCCCGGCGTTCTTCAGCAGATTGATCAGCATCTGATCGACCATGTTGCGGTCGGCACGGAGGACCAGTTGTTCGGGATAACAACTGAAAGTGAAACAGATATGATCGGCCTCGACCAGTTGCTGCAGCGACCTGAGCAGGCCGGCAGCGCGGATGGGCTGCATCACCGGCTGCGGTATCCGTGTCAGCTTGCGGTAGTTCTCCACGAAGGTGAGCAGCCCGGCACTCCGCCGGTGAATGGTCTGCATGGCCCGCCGCATGTTCAGGCACTCCTCCTCGCTTTGCAACGCCGGTGCCTCCTCTTTCCCCAATGTCTCCGAGAGAGAGATGATGGGGGCGATGCTGTTCATGATCTCATGGGTGAGCACGCTGATCAGCTTCTGCCACGCTTCCGACTCCGCCTCCTCCATGTAGGCGTGCTGTGCACGATCGCGAAACAGCTGCAACGCTTGGTCCATCTCTTTCGACAGGCGGTTGAGCTCCTGATCAGCACTGTTTTGCGGATAGTGAAACGAGTAATCGGCGTTGCGGATACCGGAGATCATCCGCTCCATGCGGGAGATCAGCATTCTCCTGTCGTAATAGAGTGAGATGGCGAGCGCCAGAATACAGATCAACACGAGGAGAGAGGAGAAATAGAGCGCATGCAGGAAGAGCCATACCGTTGTCATCGACAACAACAGGATGGCTGCTATCTTGATCATATAGAGATATCTGGAGGCTATCTTCATCTTATTGGTCCGATTGTTTACCTATTTTACGATAGAGGGCGAAACGCGAAATGCCCAACAGGTCGGCTGCCCGGCTCATGTTCCCTTCGGCCTGCTTCAACGCCTGATCGATGGCACCCCTCTCCAGCTCCTCGAGGTTGAGGCTCTTCGACCACTTACCCGGTGTGACCGGTGTAAGCAGAAAATCATCGGCATAGAGCATGTATCCCGATGCCAGGATCACAGCCCGCTCCATGGCATGCTGCAGCTCACGCACGTTGCCCGGCCAGGGGTACTCCTTCAGCTTCCGCTGTGCTGAGGTGGCAATGCTCCTGATCTCCTTCTTGTACTTGCGGCAATACTTCTCCCGGAAAAAATCGGCCAGCAGCAGAATGTCGTTGCCTCTCACCCGCAACGGGGGGATGTGCAGCTCGATGGTGTTGATGCGGTATAACAGGTCGCGACGGAAATCACCCCGCTCTGTCATCTCATGGATGTCGGCATTGGTGGCGCAGATAAGTCGCACGTTGATAGGTTGCGGCTTTGTAGATCCCAGGCGGATCACCGCTCTCTTCTCGATCACCGTCAGCAGCTTCGACTGCATAAAGGGCGACAGGTTGCCGATCTCATCGAGGAACAGTGTTCCTCCGGAGGCAATCTCGAACCGTCCCTGCTTCTCCTTCTTCGCATCGGTGAAGGCTCCCTTCTCATGGCCGAACAGCTCACTCTCGAACAGCGACTCGGGGATGCTCCCCAGATCGATATGTACAAAAGGCATCTCGGCACGCGGTGAGGAGTGGCAGAGGAGATTGGCGATCAGGTCCTTCCCTGTGCCGTTCTCGCCCAGCAGCAGGATATTGGCATCGGTATCTTTCAGCTTGTCGATGGTGCCGAACAGTGTCTGCATGGCCTCACTCTCACCCACGATCTCAGGGAAGGGAGGCCTGTTGCTTTCGAGCGCCGACACCTGCTTCCTGAGCTGTGTCACTTCATTCCTGCTCTTACTCAGCTGCAGGGCTGAAGAGAGCGTGGCCAGCAGCTTCTCACTCTCCCACGGCTTGGGGATAAAATCGGTGGCACCCGCCTTGATGGCTCTCACCGCTTTCTCGGTATCGCCATAGGCAGTGATAAAGATCACCACCGCGCTGGGATCGATGGTGCGGATCTGCTCCAGCCAGTAGAACCCCTCCTGCCCGCTGCTGGCATCGTGATGGAAGTTCATGTCGAGCAGGATGACATCGGGATGGTACGATTCCATAAAATGGGTGATCCGCTCCGGCCGCGTGGTCACCTTCACATTCTCCACGTGCGGCTGCAACAGGAGATTGAGCGCGAAGAGAATATCTTCGTTGTCATCTACGATCAGTATCTTACCCTCTTTTTGCATCCTCGTTAAGAAAAGGAATCCCATTTATTGGACAGGCGAAAAGGTTTAGCTGCATACGCAACAGATGTGAAATTTCAGTAAATAGTCAGCCCTGTTTCTCCGGGATCCAGTTTAATGCACAAATATAGGTGAATTATTCGGTTCAAGCTGTGTGAAACCGAACATCTTTTGTGCGAAAATGCACATCAATCACTGTCGATAGAATTTGCATCTGTTTCTCTCCCTGATATTTACAGGTTTGGCACGCCATTTGATTGGTCTGTAACGTATGAGATACATGCTACTCTTTATTCTTTTTTCATTCTGCACCGGGCAGCTCAAAGCACAGGACTCGCTTCGTCTCACACTGGACGAAGCGGTCGCGCTTGCCCGTAAACAATCGCCCCAGGCAGTGGCAGCACGGCACCAGTACCGCGCTGCCTACTGGAACTGGCGCACCTTCAAGGCCGACTACCTGCCAAGCCTCTCCTTCAACAGCTACAGCGCCCTCAACCGCTCCATCAGTCCCGTCACCCTGCCCGACGGGACCGATAGCTTCCTGCACAGGAACCAGCTGCTGAACGAGGGGAGCCTCACCATCAACCAGAATATCGCCCTCCTGGGAGGGAGCCTCTTCCTGGAGACGGGTGTGCAGCGGCTCGATCTCTTCACCGACAAGAGACGCTCTTTCAAGTCGACACCCGTGGTGCTCGGCTACTCACAGAACCTGTTCGGCTACAACCGGCTGAAGTGGGACAAAAAGATTGAACCGGCACGCTACAAACAGGCACAAAAGAGCTACCTGGAGACGCTGGAGCTGGTGGCAGCCATGGCGGCCAATAAGTTCTTCGCGCTGGCCACGGCGCAGAGCAGGCTGCAGTCGGCCGACTACAACTATGCGGCGGCAGACACCCTCTTCCGCTACGCAAAAGGGAGGTACGATATAGGCACCATCACCGAGAACGAGATGCTGCAGCTGGAGATCAACCACCTCACGGAGCAGAGCAACCGCCTGAACGCCGGCATTGAGGTGGACAACGCCGTACAGGAGCTGCGCAGCTTCCTGGGCATCCGGGATAATGTGGAGATGGCGGCAGTGGTCAGCAGCGAGCTGCCCGTTTTTGTGGTTCCGGTGGCGGATGCACTTCATTTTGCCTGGCAGAACAGTCCCGATATTGAGTGGCATGCCCTCCGGCAGCTGCAGAGCGAGAGCAGCGTGGCACAGGCAAAGGCATCGCGGGGACTGAAGGCAGACCTCTACATGCAGGTGGGGTTGACACAGACGGCGGCGCAGCTGAGCGACGCCTACCGCAACCCGATGGATCAGCAGCTGGTGAGCCTCGGTATCCGCATCCCCCTGGTCGACTGGGGCGTGGGCAAAGGGCGTGTGGAGGTGGCACGCAGCAACCTGGAAAAGACTAAGACGGAGATCGCGCAGGCCCGCACCGACTTCGAGGCCAACGTGATCAGGCTGGTGAAACAGTTCAACCTGCAGGCAGGCAAGGTGGCCATCGCACAGAAGACATCGGAACGGGCTGCTCGCAGGAACGAGGTGGCCTACCGTCTTTACCTGCTGGGCAAGTCTTCCCTGCTCGACCTGAATGCGGCCATTGCCGAGAAAGACAGTTCAAAGCGTGCCTATATCAGCGAGATGCACAACTACTGGAGCCTCTACTATGCCCTGCGGAGCATCACGGGTTATGATTTTCAATTGAACCGTCCTATCACTGTTAAGGAACAGGAATTTTAAAATGATGAATGCATGAACAACTCAACCCAAAACAACACCTTCCATGAATCGCGCGACTCATCGATGGATATTCAACTGCAAAAGAAATCATTCCTGCGGCGATACCGATACCCTCTCCTGGCAGGAGTAGCTTTTACCCTGTTCCTTCTCTATGTGATTCTATCTGTCTCAGGCGGACGGAAGCAGCGGATAGACGGGGAGAAGATCACCATCGCCGAAGTGACAGAAGATCACTTTCTCGATTATGTGGATGCCGAAGGAGTCGTGCAGCCGATCCTCACCATCCGGCTCAACACCCTGGAGGCAGGGATCGTGAAGGAGATCGTGGCTGAAGAGGGGGCAACGCTGCAACGGGACGACCTGATCCTGACACTTCAGAACCCTGAACTGGAAAGGGTTATTGAGGAGGAACAGGAGGAATGGGAGAGACAACGCATACTTTATCAGGAGAAAAAGGTGGAGATGGAGCAGAAATCAATACTTTTGCAGCAGCAGGCGCTGCAGGCTCGTTATGAGCTGAGTCGGCTGGAGAAAGATCTTTACCTCGGGGAGGAGGAGTTCCGGATGGGTGTGAAGAGCAAGGCGCAGCTCGATGTGCAGCGGGAGGAGTTCGATTACAAAACCAAAAGCACCCTGCTGCAGCTGGAAGGATTGAAGCAGGACAGCACCGCCACACTATTACGCCGTGAGCTGATGGACAAGGAGCTGGAACGGGCCGGCAAGAACGCGGCACATGCCCGGTCGCGGATGGACAACCTGGTGGTGACAGCTACCACCGGGGGACAGCTCAGCTTTCTCAACGTCACACCTGGTCAGCGCGTGGGACAATCAGAAAATATCGGCGAGATCAAAGTGATGGATAACTTCAAGATCAATACACAATTGAGCGAATATTACATAGACCGGCTGACCGTGGGGCTGCCTGCTTCAGTAACCTATCAGGGCACCCGATTCCCGCTGCGGGTGTCGAAGGTGGTGCCCGAGGTAAGAGACCGGCAGTTCCGGCTGGACCTGGTCTTCACGAACGATCAACCGGATAACCTGCGCATCGGTAAGAGCTACCGCGTGCAGATAGAGCTGGGACAGCCGGAGACAGCGATGGTGATGCCGCGGGGTGATTTTTTCCAGCACAGCGGTGGACAGTGGATCTACAAGCTGAACAGTAAGGGCGATAAAGCAGTGAAGACACCGATCACCATTGGCCGGCAGAACCCTGTGCAGTATGAGATCCTGAGCGGGCTGGAGCCCGGCGACCGTGTGGTGGTGAACGGCTATGCTTCCTTCGGTAATGTGGATGAGTTAATCATTAAATAACAAGCATAAAAAATTACAAAAGAATCAATCTTTTATGATCAAACACTACTTTATCATTGCCTGGAGAAACCTCCTGAAATACAAGACACAGAGCATCATCAGCATCGTGGGGCTGAGCATCGGGTTCACCGCCTTCGTCTTCACCCTCTCCTGGATCAGGTATGAAAACGGGTACGACAAGCACAATCCCGATGCTGAGAGGATTTACCGTGTTTTTTTCAATGACTCCACCGAAATTGGAGGGGTGAAGAAACAGACACCTAAAATCCTGGCCGGTTACTTAATGAAAAATTATCCGGAGATTGAGGCAGCAACCAGTATATATACTTACAACTCTGATCTGAACCTGAACGAAAAAGTGTTTCTCAGTGATATTCATTTCATCACATCGGACACCTCCTTCTTTCATGTATTTTATCCGGAGATCAGGATCTCATACCCGCCGGCCATCGCTCCCGACAGTTATCTGTTGACCGCAAGCACCGCTCAAAAGCTGGGGTTAAAGGAGGAACAGAGGGGAATGCGCATTGACTCCCTGCAGCTATTTCTTTTGTCTGTTGTTCCCGACAAACCGAAGCAAAGCAATGTCCCATTTGATCTGATCACGGTATCTCAACCGGAAGAAATAAAAGAGAATGCCTGGGGTTATCTGGACAGTTTTACCTATATACGGGTAAAAGAGGGGATCAACATTTCTCTCCTGCAGGAGAAACTGGATCAGCTGAGTATTGAAAATTATGTTTCTGAGGATGTACATTTTACCCAGGACTTCTCCTGCAAACTCGTGCCACTCACAAAACTGCGTACCATCTACCCCGACACGGAAGTGGCAATCCGATACCAGCAGCTCAGGTTGTTTGCGGGGGTATCCCTTCTGGTGATCCTCAGTGCCTTCTTCAATTTCCTGATGCTCTTTATCAACAAGATAAAGATTCGCCACCGTGAGTGGGAACTGCATAAAGTGAACGGGGCGACCAATATGCAGCTGCTGCTCATGCTCTTTTGCGAGTTTGCAATGCTTTTGCTGATCGCACTGGCTATCGGTTTATCACTGACGGAACTGCTGTATCCGCACTTCATACGGTTCTCGATGCTTGGTGCACCCAAATCGTTCTTCTGGCGCGAAGCAATCCTCTTTGGGATGGCCTTGTTTGCCCTCTCTGCTCTTTTCTCATACCTTCCCGTAAGATATATTCTAAGGCGTACGATACGTGAGAACCTGATGCAGGAAACAGATCCGGGCAGAAAGAAAGAGCGATTCAGCCGTATCACCATCACCCTGCAGCTGATCATCAGCAGCATCCTGATTTTCTCTACAGTTGTGTTCTTTCTCCAATACAACTATATCAACAGTGATGACCTGGGCTTCAACCGGCACAATGTCAACAGCGTGTCGCTCTATCAGAACGAAATACCGATCGATGAATTGAGAAGGGTACCGGGAGTGGAAGAGGTGATCCCTTTCGGGGGTGATTTCCTGCCCAGACGCTATACTATACAAAGCGCTGTACAGGTCAATTCTGATACTGAAAAAATGCAGGAATTGAAGTTCAACATGTTCAGCATATCTGGTCCTGAATATTTGGAGTTCTTCGGTTTGAAACTCATGGAAGGGCGCAATATCTTCGAAGGCGAAAAAGAGGTATGCCTGATCAATGAAACGGGCAATCGGCTGCTTCACTCAATCGACTCCACCAGTGAAAAGAGGGTATTCGGACTGCCGGTTGTGGGAGTGATCGCGGATATGTATATTGATTCACCTTTGATACCGGTATTTCCCTCCATCTACAGGATACAACAGACACAAGCCGGAGCAACAGCAAACGGGTACTCACCGCTGCAATACTATGCCTATCGCTATACAGAGGGTCAGAGAGAGGCAACTGAGCAGGAGATCAACCGGCTTGCTAAAGAGAAGTTTGACAACCGGCACATATGGATCAACAATATGGAAGAGATCTATGCCGGCTATACCCGGTCGGAGAGATATCTCCTGATCCTGTTGAGTGTCATGACCGGAGTAGCCATCCTGATAGCTGTTTTCGGAGCCTACTCCATCATCACGCTGGCCTGCCGCCGCCGGCGCAAAGAGATTGCCATCCGCAAGGTGAACGGAGCCACCGTGAGGGAGATCATGCGGCTTTTCCTGCGGGAGTATCTCCTCATCACACTGGTGGCCTGTATGGGCGCTTTCCCGGCAGGTGTGCTGGTGATGCAGCGAGGGCGGGAGCAGTACACGCGACGGGTATCGATGGAATGGTGGCTCTTTGCCGCTCTGTTCCTGCTGATGGTACTCCTGGTGCTGGGCAGTGTGCTCTTTCAGGTTGTGAGAGCTGCACGTCAGAACCCCGCAGTGGTGGTGAAATCGGAATAAATTAAAAGCGCTTTCAACATATGCTCATTCACTATTTTAAAATTGCCTGGAGGAACCTCCTGAAATACAAAGCCCAGAGTGTGATCAGCATTGTGGGACTGAGCATCAGTTTCACAGCATTCACTTTCACCCTCTCCTGGATCCGTTACGAACAAGGGTATGACAAGCATATCCCCGATGCAGAAAGGATCTTCAGGGTATTTGTAAAAGACTCCACAAAAGTTGATGGCATTCGACAATATGCACCCAATGCGTTGGCCGCCTATTTAAAGGAAAAGTATCCGGAAATAGAGGCTGCAACAGGGCTGTATGCTTATAAGACCAACATCAGACAGGGAGACAAAATTGTCCTCAATCAAAGTGCCTGTATCAATATAGATACCTCATTCTTTGCTGTGTTCTATCCCGAAATCAAAATATCCTATCCCGAAAGAATCGATAAAGACTATTACATCTTCACCGGAAGCGCTGCCAACAAACTACAACTGGGAGCCCATGATATTGGGAAATGGAATGACTCCCTGAAATTAAACCTGTTGGATATCGTACCCGATAAACCAACCCATAGCAACCTGCCGTTCGATCTGATTTTTATCAACAAGCACGATGACAAATTTGACATGGCATGGGGTTACCATTCAAAATTCACATACATACGTGTGAAACAGGGTGTCGATATTGAAAAGTTTAAAGATAAACTGGCAGATATCAGTGTCAAAAAAGATCATCCCGGAGGATACTACTCTGTCGAAAAGTATCAATGCAAATTGGTGCCATTACAGGAATTACGCACCACCCATCCGGACACAGAAGTTGCAATAAGGTATCATCAGCTCAGGCTTTTCGCGACCGTTTCACTATTGGTTCTTTGTTGTGCATTCTTCAATTATCTGATGCTTTTCATCAACAAGATAGGAATTCGAAACCGTGGATTGACATTGCACAAAGTGAACGGGGCATCCGGTATGCGTCTGTTGGCTCTGCTCATGTGTGAGTTTGTCATGTTAGTGTCTCTGGCTCTGTTGGTGGGTATGGTCCTGACAGAGATCATATATCCATATTTCGCAACGTTTTCTATGATTGAATCATCCAGAACGTTTTTCTTGCGCGATGCGCTCCTTTTTGGCATTTCACTTCTCCTGTTAACCCTGTTGTTTGCATTTCTCCCCGTCAGATATTTCATGAATAAAAGCATTCAGGAGAATCTGATGCCAATGAAAGTGAGTCGTAGAGGGTTCAATGATCGCTTCACACGCATGTCTATTTTCCTGCAGTTGTTCATCACGGTGCTGCTGCTATTCGCTACAACGGTTTTTGCGTATCAATTCAATTACCTGAATAGCAATCATATCGGCTTCAATCGCACCCACATCAACACGTTAATCACCTATCCCAATGAGATTCCGATTGATGCATTGCGTAAAATACCCGGTGTGGAAGATGTGATTCCTCATGGAGGCGATTTTTTACCAAAAAGCACCACCAGGCAAATCCACGTAGAGAGAGATGACACCAATGATTACCATAAATTGTTTAAGTTCGAGATATTTGGGCCCGAATTCGTTAACTTTTTCGATATCGAAATCATCGCCGGGCGAAATATTCATGAGGGTGAGAGGAATGGATACCTGATTAACCAGACTGCCGATCACCTCTTGGTCGCCGAAGATTCAACAGGTCTCAAAATGATCAATGACCTACCGGTTGTAGGTGTGATCAGGGACATGTATATCGACTCTCCACTAGTACCTGTATTCCCTTCGGTCTATGGCATATTGGAGTCAGATTCATGGGATGAGGGAAGTGACAGGACCTATTTTTACGCATATAAATATGTAAAAGGAATGCGTAATGAAACAGAGAAAGAGATAAGCAAATTGGTGACTGAGGATATTGGAAATCCCCCTCCCACCCTTCTGAACATGGAGGAATTGTATGCCGAGTACACCAAATCAGAACGATATTTGCTCAATCTGTTGGGCATCATCACGC
>JAAYGM010000061.1 GCA_012727735.1 Bacteroidales bacterium
ACCCCGATTGAATATGAAATACTGTATCTTAGCAGAAGGGGAAAATCCTCAGCTTCACATATCACTCCAGAATATAATTATGATAAATCAACCAAAGAAACGGTCAACGTAATTTAGGCATTAACATACTGACAACTGATTACTGATAACTGGCAACTGTCTATAATTTCCCCAATGCATCAAAATCAATCGTGGGAGGATCACCTCCCGCTACACGGTTGAATGATGTGCCAAACGCAGTGTTCTCATCGAAAAACCCGCCGTTACGGAGGAGAAAACAGTTCTGCCCTTTGTCATATCCACCTCCGTAATCGCGTCTTACACCAGCCCGGGCTGTAGCATCGTAGGAGAAGCGGGCATCTGTTCCCTCAATCCATCTGCCATCTTTCGTACGAAACCACTGGTTGCCGAAACAGACTTCACGGGTGAGATACCCCTGCTCAGGTATAAAGTTTTCAAGGAAAGAGTGAGCACGCGTGTAATGGACATCAGTAACAGGACGAAGAAAACTGGCTATCAGTCGCCAGCGGTTCTCATCCGTAGCGAAGAAGTAAGCTGTGTAATGGGTGTTCCCCTCACCATCGGGATGGATCTGCGTGAGGAACCGGTAGGTAGTGCCCGCCTTCCAGTTGTAACGCAGGAAGCTCTGTCCCCCCGAGCCTTCATTACCGAATTCACCGATGTAGACCCCTTCGCCTCTTCTGAGCAGCTTTATCTTCAGGCTGTCCGGTATCAGTTTCGGGTCTTGCGTGTCAAAAGGACTCCAGACGGAGAAGAGTATACGGCTCTCCTTTTCAGAATTGCGTTGCATCCCGAAATAGCCTTCACCAAAGCCGTTCGCCATGTAATAACTACCAGTGATATCCTTTCCTTCTGGAACGGTGACCTCGTTGTAGAACCACTCGACGGTCTCTTCAGGCATGGGGAAATTAAGATGTACCGATGGTCCGCGCCGTCCCCAGTAATCGGAGAAATCATGCACCCAGGCCATGGCCGTGTCAGCAGATTGAATCACAAAGGAGGATATAACGGGATAGTGCGTTCCTTGTTTCTTCACCCCCTCTAATGTGATGGCATAATGGCCCGGGCTTTTGATACGGAATCTGCCGGCCCTTTTGTCAAACTCACCCTGTGACACTTTCACCTTCCTCTTCCTGTCTGCCAGGCCGATAAGGATGGTTGATGCATCCCCTGCGTTGCCACGTACATTGAGCCGAATGGTCTGCGGTTGAGAAAAATAGACATATGTGTGAATCACTGAACCATCCTCCGTCCAGTTCTTTAATCCATGTTGTGTAACAGAGGCTCCTGCGTGATTATTGGTTACATAGGCATTTCCGCTCAGGCTCACCTCTTTTTTCATTTTTTGTGCTGATAGCATACCTGCGCAAAGCAGCGTCAGAAGCAGCATCATTGATCTTTGTCTCATAAGTTAATTAAGTTTTGGGGGAGCAAAGATACCTTTTTGTTCGCGTATTATAAAGATGAATTCGTAAAAAAACAAAATCCTGGATAACGGAACAATTATAGCTGATCGCTAAAACCAAAACCGCTGCCCTTGGCAAACATGCACCTAAAAGAGCTTAAAGTTACTTAACAACACCCCTCCATATTGCAATCCTCATCCGAAATCTCAAACTCAATGGTCGTGTGCTGCACCCCCAGCTTCAGCAATGTATCCCGTATCGCAACCTTGAGCAGACCAAGCTCCGCCATCGTCTGGTCCCTCTGCAGGACAACATGGACGGTCAGCACATTGTATTGCCCGTCCACAGACCATGCATGCAGATCGTGGACACTCTTCACACCATCCATCTTCACGATCGATCGCTGTACCTCATCCAGATCCACTGCAGCGGGACTGCCCTGCAGGATGATATGCATGCTCTGCCGGATATTGCGGTAGACATTATATAGAATGAAGAGGGTGATACCCACAGAGAGTAGCGGATCAATGATTGGTGCATCCACGAAATACATTACCCCTGCTCCAATCAGTACAGCAACCCATCCCAGCACATCCTCCAGAAGATGCAGAGAGACCACCCGCTCATTGAGAGATCGCCCCCTGCGCAGACGGAGGACAGCCAGCCCGTTCACCACCACCCCCAGCACGGCCAGCAGCAGCATCCCCTTCACATCAGGTTGCTCGGGGTGCAACAGACGAGGAATGGCTCTCATCAATATCACCACGCTACCTACCAGCAGCACCACTGAGTTCACCACTGCACCCAGGAGCGAAAAGCGCTTGAAGCCGTAAGTATACTCCTTCGTGCGGGGCCTCTTCGATACCCTCTGAAAATACCATGAGAGTCCCAGCGAGAAGCTGTCACCCAAATCATGTACCGCATCAGAAAGTATCGCCACACTGTTCGTCAGCATTCCTCCGACAAACTCAATGATCGTGAATGAAAAGTTAAGGAAAAACGCTACTTTGATGTTCTTCACATCTTCGTCTACAGGATGATGATGGTGTGCATGCATATCGCAAAACTCATTTTGATATAAACGTAAGGAGAAAAATATTGTTCAATGCAGCTCTTTCACCTTAATTACCTATATTTGCACATAATAACAACTAAACAACGAGTCGTATGAAGCACACAAATAGCTGGTTGCTTGCAGTAACCTTTTTATTCATCATCACATCGTGTAACGATACGAAAAAAGAGACCACAATTTTGAAACAATCCGATTTCTCATTGCCACCCGTGGCAGAAATACTCCCCGACACATTCACCAATTTCGGGCAACAACGTATAGATAACTATGCATGGTTGAAAGATAAGAACAACCCGAAGGTGATCGCCTACCTAAACGCCGAGAACGCATACACCGAGAGCGTAATGGCGCCCACCACCGGCCTGCAGCAGACCATCTACGATGAGATCGTGGGCCGCATGAAGGAAGATGACGAGAGTTATCCTTCATTCAGAGACGGTTATTACTACTATAGCCGCACTGAAAAGGGAAAGCAGTACCGTACCTATTGCCGCAGGAAAGGATCGATGGAAGCAGCGGAGGAGATTATTTTCGATCTCAACAACATGGCTGAGGGTAAAACAGCATTTATTTTTGCAGGTTACTCCATCAGTCCCGACAACAGTAAGGTGGCCTATTTCTATAACGAGACAGGCTCATATGCCGAATATCTGATGAAGATAAAAGATCTCGCCTCAGGTGAGGAGATCGGCTTCATAGTCGATGGTGCCACATCCGCAGCATGGGCAAACGACAATAAGACGCTCTTCTACAGCACCATAGACAACACCTTACGCTCCTATCGTATCCACCGCCAGGCACTCGATGAGCCCCAGAGCACGATCATCTACGAAGAGAAGGATCCGAAGTTCACCACTTACGTCTCGAGCAGCAAGACCAAAGACTTCATCTTCATTGGCTGCTCCAGCTCCACCACCTC
>JAAYGM010000062.1 GCA_012727735.1 Bacteroidales bacterium
ACCTCGGTGATTCACGCCGCCATACAGGCAAAGAAGAAATTCAAAAAGATCAACAACATCCATCTCAACCGCGGCATACGCACCTATGGTAAGCAGGAGCTGCTCTATGCGGAGTCACTGGCGCTGGGCGACATCTATCTCCAGTCGACAGACGACACTCCTCCGCAAGTTATCACAGAGAAGGGTAAAACCAAAGTAACCATCAAGGATATCCTCTCCGCCAACAGGGAGCTGGAGGTCGATGCAGACCTGGTGGTACTGGTGACCGGTATGGTACCCCGTGCCGATAACAGTGTTGGCACACTCTTCAAGCTGCAGAAGGGGAGAGACCGCTTTTTCAATGAGGTGCATATGAAGCTGCGGCCCGTGGAGACGGTGATCGACGGGGTCACCATCGCAGGCACCTGTCAGGGTCCGAAGAACATCATGGAGTCGGTCAACTCCGCCCTCTCGGCAGCAACGAAATCCTACTCCTACATCAGCAAGGGTGTGCTCGAGACAGAGCCCATCGTGGCCGAAGTGAACAGCGACGCCTGCACCTGGTGCGGCAAATGTGCGGAAGCTTGTCCTTTCAATGCGATCCTGCAGGAAGAGAAAGAGGGCAAAACGGTGGCGGTGGTCAACAACTCGGTGTGCAAAGGCTGCGGCATGTGTGCTCCTGTCTGCCCCCCCGACGCCATCAACCTGATCAACTATTCGAGTGAAGAGATAAAGAGTATGATTGACGCATTGGTATAAAACGATGAAAGCAGAAACAGGAAAAACAGCCCGCTACCTCAGGGAGAAACAGGGCGTACCCGAACGGGTGAAAGAGGAACTGAAAGCGTTCAACAGGATCAAAAAAGCCATCACCGGAGCACTGGAGCAGGAGGAGATGACCATCGCACAACTCTCTGAGAAGCTGCAGATGCCCACGCATGAGGTCACTTACTTCCTCCTGACGCTGGTAAAATATGGCGTTGTGGCAACCGGAGAGATCGATGATATGGACGAATACTATTCGTATAAACTGGTAAAATAATGGCAAGTAAAATAAATCCCCACTTTTCTGAAGAGCTGAAGAAATATGGTTCTGTCAATTTCAACGCATGTTACAATTGCGGCAACTGCACCGCGGTCTGCTCACTCTCAACCCCCGAAGCCTCCTTCCCGCGTGAGATGGTGCGGCTCAGTGCACTGGGACTGGAAGAGGAGCTGAAACAGTCGCTGAAACCATGGGAGTGTTACTACTGTGGCGAGTGCACCACGCAATGTCCGCAGACAGCCAACCCCGGCGAGCTGATGATGTCGCTGAGGAGATGGCTCACGGCGAAATATGACTGGACCGGCCTCTCGGGACTCCTCTACCGGTCGCTGTCGCTCACCATCACAGCGCTGCTGCTCGTGGCTGCAGGCGTCTTCTTCTTTGCCCGCTCCACAGGCTTCGATGCCGCAACGCTGCTCCATTGGGGACATCTCTTCGAGATGATGGCTATCGCCACCGTCTTCCTGGTGATCTTCGTCCCCAACCTGCTGCGGATGTGGTATTTCTCCATCGTGAAGAACGGCGTGAAAGCACCGCTGAAGAGCTACATCACAGCCCTGTCAGAGCTGTTTGTCCAGATGTTCACCCAGAAAAGAGCCAAGGATTGCGACGAGGAGGACAACTTCCGCTGGCTGGAGCACCTGGTGCTGGTCTTCGCCTATCTGTCGCTACTCTTCACCACCGTTTTCCTTAACTGGTTCGGTACGGAGAACCTTTTTATCATTCTGCTCGGCTATCTGGAGAGCTTCCTGGTCTTCGTCATCACCATTCATTTTGTCTCGGGAAGAATAAAAAGGAACAAGGCGCTGAACAAGTTCTCGCAACCCTCCGACTGGCTCTTTGTGATATGGCTGTTGCTGATGGGGCTGACCGCCTTTATGGTACGCCTCTTTATCGATCTGCAGCTCCTCGAAACCAACATCTGGATCCATCTGATCCATCTCACCGTGCTGGCACAATGGGCGCTGATCATTGTACCGTTTGGCAAATGGACCCACTTCCTCTATCGTTCCTTTGGACTCTATTTCGCCAGGATCAAGGCAATGCAGGAGTCATAGGGAGGAGGCGACTTATACGAACATCTTAACGAACGGGGATTTCAGAAATTGGAATCCCCGTTTTTGTTACACAGTCAGAAAACAGAAGCAGTCCACCAAGTTCATCGGCGCACAAAATCAATCCCGGAAATGATGCATGTTTCGCATGAAAAATATTATCTTTATCGCAGGAGAACACCTGCGGATCAACTGATTGACCGCCCACCTGATGATTTATCATTCCTTCTGCCGTAGGAAAAATGATCTTTTGCTGTCTTACTTACCAATGAACTGCAAACAGCGCTGAATGTCAGACGAACAACTCATAAAAGAAATCACTGCAGGAAACGATACTGCCTTCAGGACGCTGATGGAGAGGTACCAGCGACAGGTATTCCGCACTGCCATGGGCTTTGTCCACATGAAAGAGGATGCAGAGGATATCACACAGGAGGTATTTATCAGGGTATACCAGTCGCTCCACACTTTTCAGGGCGAATCGGAGTTCTCAACCTGGCTCTACAGGATCACAGTCAATATGAGTCTCAACTTTCTTCGCAGAAACAGAAAAAAGAGGGTGCTGCAATCCCTCGAAACACTCTTCACACTCCGTAGTGATGAAAAAAACCCGCTTGAAGAGATGGAGAGCGCTGAACGTGACAGACGCATCCGTAAAGCGATTGACACCCTGCCGGAGAGACAGCGGATGGCCTTTATCCTGAGTCGTTACGAGGAGCTGCCACAGAAGAAGATAGCAGCCGTGATGAACCGTTCTGAGGGGGCAGTTGAGCAGCTGCTGCAAAGAGCAAAAGAGAATCTGCAAAAAAAATTGAGTCCCACCATAGGAAAATAGCAGCAATATTGTCTAACCATACAAAGAACTAGCAAAAAATGCATAGAGAACACCCCATCGACGAGCTTATCAGGCGTGAAAAGGAGACAGAACCCAATCCGTTCCTTGTAACCCATGTCATGGCAAAAATTGAAGGTGCAAAAAAGATGAGACACAGCACACCGCTCTGGCAAAGCCTCACCCTTGCAGCCGGCATGGCTGCGGTTGTTTTTCTGGGGATCTCCATAGGGAATAGTTACGTGGAGAACGGAACGACAGCGGTTGCTTTAAATATCAACGACAGGCAGATAGAGAACTTAGGCTATTATAATTTCGGAGATGATGAACAGGGGCAATAAGATACTCTGGTGGGCCATCGCACTGCTGGTGATGCTGAATCTGACCACCATCGGCACCATTCTCTTCCGCAATAGTGAGCGGAGTGTAGATGATATGGCGATCGTGCTTGATGAGAACATGCAGAACCCCCTCACCGGGAGGTTCTTCAGACAGGCACTCGGTTTCAGTGATGCGCAGATGGTGCTGTTCAGAGAGGCAAACCAATCTTTTCAGCATGCAGCAAATGATCTGATCTATGAGATGGATTCACTGAAAAATGAGATGTTCGCCGAGCTGAACAGTCCGGCACCCGACAGTACCCGGCTGAATGCACTTTCAGATCACGTGGGAAACCACCACGCCGAGCTGAAGAAAATCACCAACGTTTTTTATCTGCAACTGAAAGCGGCATGCGACTCTTCTCAGTGTGAACAGTTACAGCAGGCATTTACGCCACTCTTCAGGGACGGCACCATGAACCGGGGCAGGGGCTATCGCTGGAACGACAGCACCGCGACAGGACAAGGACACAGACACCGGTATGGTCGTGGCGGCAGAAGTGAATGAAGAAACAAAAAAGAATAAAAACGATAAACCAATTAAATTCAGAAAAAGATGAAAACAAAAATTTTACTTTCAGCATTGGCCGTGGTGCTCTCTATCGGTCTGGTCACAGCACAGGAGCAGGAGCAGGATAAAAAAGAGAAGGCCACCACCACGCAGAAGGGTCCCGCGTTTGTTGACAAGGACAACAACGGTGTTTGTGACAATTTCGAGAATGGTACACCCGGCAACCCGAATGCCAACGGGAAGCAACGACTGCTCGATGGCAGCGGCAGGGGCAGCGGTCAGGGCTACGGCATGAGGAACGGTCGCGGCAGAGGAGCCAGAGGGGGCCGGAACTTTGTGGATGCCGACAACAACGGTATCTGCGACAATTATGAAAGCCGAACAGCCGGACAGGGACGCGGACCCGGCAAGGGTGCCGGCCTTCGCAACGGAAAAGGCAGCGCGGTTAACTTTATCGATGCCAATAACAACGGCATCTGTGACCGCAGAGAGGTAAAAAAATAGACCACAATGATGTAAATAATGAATATTCGTAGAAACATAGCCATCAGTGAAAACGGATTCATCTTTAACCCGCTCACAGGAGACAGTTTCAGTGTGAATGAGACCGGCCTGTTTATCCTTCAGAAGCTGAAAGAGGGTGAAACCAGAGAGACGATAATGAGTACACTGCAGGAGGAGTTTGAACTAGATGCAAACAGTGCCGAGATTGACCTCAACGACTTTTTATCGATGCTGAAGAGTTACCAACTCACTGAATATGAAGATGCGTAGTATCACCGTAGGGGTTACCGGGTTGAACAACATTGACAGTCCCGGACCCGGGATTCCCGTTATCCGGGCATTAAAGGAGAGCACTGCGTTCGATGTAAGGATTATCGGGCTCTCCTACGAAACACTGGAGCCGGGGATCTACATGCATGAGCTGGTGGATAAAGTGTATCAGTTGCCTCTTCCCACCGCGGGCACTCCCATGCTGAAGGAACGGATCCAATATATCAACGACAGGGAGAAACTCGATGTGATCATCCCCAATTTTGATGCAGAACTACACAGCTTTATCAAGATAGGGCCCTGGCTGAGAGAGGAGCTCGGCATTGCCACATTCCTCCCCTCACACGACTCGTTTGAGGAGCGCCAGAAATCGGAACTGAACAAATTCGGCGAGAAATATGGGGTAAAGGTACCTGCCAGCTATATGATATCCCAGGTGGCGGAACTGAAAAAACTGGAGGAGGAGATCAATTATCCCATGGTGATCAAAGGACGTTATTACGACGCTTACATCGCTTCATCGATAGAACAGGCTACCTCTTTTTTTTATAAGATTGTTGCCAAGTGGGGCTATCCTGTCATTGTGCAGGAGTTTGTCACCGGCACAGAGGTGAATGTCACCGCCCTCGGTGACGGGAAAGGCAGCTGCATTGGTGCCGTGCCGATGAGGAAGCTCTACATCACAGACAAGGGCAAAGCCTGGTCGGGGATCTCACTGGAAGATGACAAGCTGATGCAGATCGCCCACACCATCATCGAGAAGAGCAGATGGCGGGGTGGCTGTGAGCTGGAGTTCATCAAGACCAAAAAGGAGGAGTATTACCTGCTCGAGATGAATCCCCGCTTTCCGGCATGGGTCTATCTGGCCAACGGCTGCGGGCAGAATCATGCGGAAGCATTGGTGAAGATGGCGCTGGGTGAAGAGGTGATACCGTTCACCCGCTACAGTAGCGGAAAAATGTTCATCCGCTACTCCTACGATATGATCGTTGATATCTCTGAATTCGAAAAGATCTCCACTACAGGAGAGATGGGATAGTTACCGGCAGGCAGTGAACGACGTGGACTGAGACACCTTCCGGACAAAAGTGACAGTAACGCACAACCAAAGAGTGAAAAGAATAGAAAGATGAAACCAACCTACGAACGACCTGTGATTCAGAAGCTGAATACCGGCTTACTGAATAAATTCGGCACCAGCACCGGCCACAACCCGGTGAGACAGATTGAAGGTGTGGCGATCAGCGACCTGATGGACCAATATGGTTCACCGCTGTTTGTCATCAGCGAGAAAAAAATCAGGCAGACCTATCGCCGTGCATTGAAAGCCTTCACCATGCGTTATCCGAAAGTGCAGTTTGCATGGAGCTACAAAACCAACTATCTGGATGCCGTATGCAGTCTCTTTCATCAGGAGGGAAGCTGGGCTGAGGTGGTTTCCGGTTTTGAGTACCGTAAAGCAGTGAGAAACGGTGTACCGGGAAACCTGATTATCTTCAACGGACCCGATAAATCGGCAGAGGATCTGCAGATGGCGGTCGACAACCGGTCGCTGATCCACATCGATCATTTCGATGAACTATTCTCGCTGATAGAGATACTCCAGGGCACAGAGAAAAGAGCACGCGTAGCCATCCGCATCAATATGGACACGGGCATTTACCCGCAATGGGACAGGTTTGGCTTCAATTACGAATCGGGAGAGGCATGGAATGCCATCATGAAGATTGTGAGCCAGCAGAACCTCGAACTGGAGGGACTCCACTGCCACATAGGCACCTATATGCTTACACCCGGTGCCTATGCCGTTGCCACGCAGAAGCTTTGTGAGCTGGCCCGTGCGACAGCAGACAGGACCGGGGTGAAGGTGAAATACCTTGATCTTGGAGGAGGATTCTGCTCATCCAACACGCTCAAAGGCTCTTACCTGCAGGGCGCTGACGTGATCCCCTCCTTCGATGATTATGCGGAGGCGATCGTCAACACGATCATGCACTTCGGCTTCAGGCCTGAAGAGCTGCCGCTACTGATTCTCGAGACCGGACGTGCATTGATCGACGAAGCGGGCTACCTGCTCGGCACGGTCCTGGCAGCCAAACGCCTCTCCGACGGACGGCGCGCCACCATACTCGATACCGGTGTCAACATCCTCTTTACCTCCTTCTGGTACAACCACCGCATCTCACCGGCACAGGAGTTCACGCAACATGCCGAAGAGATGGCGCTCTACGGACCCCTCTGCATGAACATCGACTGCATCCGTGAAAGCGTGGTCCTGCCGTTGCTGAAAAAGGGTGACAGGGTAGTGATTCACGAGGTGGGGGCCTACAACATGACCCAATGGATGCAGTTTATCACCCTTCGCCCCAACGTAGTGATGATCGATACAACCGGCAAGGTGCATCTGATCAGGAAACAGGAGACGATAGAGAGCATCGTGGTGCAGGAGTGTCTGCCCGACCACCTGAAAAGCTTCAACCTTTGAAACAGGCGATTATAAGCCGAAAAGAAACGCGTATGGGGTTTCGGTTCCAACCTTTCGGAAAATTACACCTTAACGGCATGATCAACAGTTATGCCCAGATATTTTTTTCCCGTAACAGCGCTTACGGTATACTGCTGCTGCTGTTAAGCATGCTCGATTTCAGGCTCGGGACAGGGGGGCTAGCGGCGGTTGTGCTGACAAACATGCTGGCACATCTGTTTGGCTTCTCCAAAGAGAAAATCAACAGTGGACTCTATGGTTTCAATGCCATCTTCATTGGCATCAGCATGCTCTACAAGTTCCATATCAATCCCCCTTTTCTTATCCTGTTCATCTTCGCCGTGATTCTCGGATTCATGTTTACCATCTGGTTTGAAACAATGTTCGCGAAACATCAGATACCCATCCTCACCCTCCCGTTCGTGCTGACACTGACCGTGATTGACCTCTCCTTCAGCACGTTCACCCACATCATGCCCATCGTCCCCTTCGAAAGGTTTACCGTGCTGCTGGCGGAACAGATGAATGTACCCTGGTATGGCGCCGTGCATATGATCGATCATCTTCAGCTACCCCAGATGCTCTATTATTACCTGAAGACCATGGCATCGATCTTCTTCACCGACAGCATCCTGGTGGGGATGATGCTGGTGATTGCACTGCTTCTGCATTCTAGAATTAAATCAACAGTCGCTTTCCTTGGCTTCCTCTTCGCATTTGTGACAAGCAAGCTGTTGGGTGTCGATATCCGGGAGCTGACCCATGATCTGGCAGGGGTCAACTATATCTTCTGGGGAATGGCCATCGGCAGTTTTTTCATCATCCCCAACAGCTACAGCTATCTCCTCGTGATAGGTCTTACGCCCGTCCTCTTCCTCTTCTACACGGGCATTGAGAACCTGATCACCGACATCGGCATCTCTTCTTACACCCTCTCATTCAGCCTTTTGTCAATATTGATCCTCTATATCCTTAAACAACGCAGCAGCAGCCGCTTTTTTAACTTCCCCTATATCCAGTATTTCAATCCGGAAAAAACAGTCTATAAGAATGTCAATTACATGCAGCGCTTCGGACAGGAGCTGCTCTTTAAGCTGCAGCTGCCATTCCTCGATAAGTGGACGGTGAGCCAGGGTTATGACGGCGCCATCACCCATCTGGGTGAATGGGGCAGGGCCCTCGATTTCGTAATCACCGACGACGAGGGTAAGAGCTGTTTCGGACAAGGTGCGCGCAAGGAGGAGTACTATTGTTATCACAAGCCGGTGCTGGCTCCTGCCGACGGTTATGTTCAGTTGATCAGCAACATCACTGAAGAGAACGAGATCGGGAGCGTGGACACACGCAACAACTGGGGCAACACCATCATCATCAACCACCTGAACGGCCTCTACACACAGATGAGCCACCTGAAGAAAGACAGCTTCAGGGTACGAACAGGTGATTACGTGAAGAGAGGAACAGTGGTGGCTGACTGCGGTAACTCGGGACGATCACCGGCCCCTCATCTTCATTATCAGGTGCAGCTGACACCCGAAGTGGGTGCAACCACCTACCCCTACCCTTTCGGCTATTACTTCGAGCAGCAGGGTGATAAGCCGCTGCTCCGCATCGGGGAGACACCCGCTGAGGGAAGCATCATCTGCAATGTGCCCCTGTCGACGCTGGCAAGTGAAGCCCTGGATGCAAAACCGGGCAGGGTACTGAGGGTGAATCAGGGCGATGAGACATGGCTCTGGGAGGTGGCTACCGACGCCTATAACAAGAGCTACATCCGCTGCGGGAAGACGGGATCGACGGCCTACTTCGATAACGATGGGACCATGTTCTACTTCACCGATTTCGAAGGGAAGAAATCGTCGCCGCTCTATCTCTTCTACCGCAGCTGCTTCAAGCTACTGCTCTCCAGCGAAAAGAATATTGTGATAGCGGACCGGATACCCCTGACCAAAGAACATCCCGCGGGAACAAAATGGCTCCAGGATCTCCTCTCTCCCTTTATCCTGTTCACCCGCATCCGGTACGAGTCTGCCCTTACCGAAACAGATAACAGCCATTTTCCCGAAAAGATCGTTTACCGTATTGTGACAAAAACATCGTTCCTCAATTTCAAACCGCAAAAAAGAGAAGCATCGGTAACCATTACAAAAAAGAGAATAGAGATTCACACGCAAAAACAGAGATTATGTATCGACTGGGAATAACACTTCTACTTATGGCCCTGGCTGCTCCACTTCTGACGGCACAGCAGAGCCCGGGACAGGAACAGTATGACAGCCTGCGCGTGGCGTATCTGGACAGTCTGACCTACCGGCAGTACCTCGATGGAGATTACCGGGAGCTGATCAGGACAAGCCGCAGGGCTGAGGAAGAGGGGATCGGGTTCTATTATCTTAACTACAGGGCGGCTATCGCGCATTACGCTCTGAAGGACTATGCGAAAGCAGTGGAGTACTATAGGGAAACACTATCTGAGACACCCGACGATCCGGCACTGAAGGAGGGTCTCTACTACGCCTACCTGCTGAGCGGACAGAGAGAAAATGCCGCCATCCTCGCCAAAACGCTGGCACCCCATACACAAGCAACGATCGGATTGAAAGAGTCCGCTGTTGACTACCTCTCTCTCTCAGGAGGGTACCTGATGAACGACAACAATCCGGGCAGCCTCTCCCCCGCTGCCGGACAGGACTCGCTCAATCAATACCAGAACATGGTTTTCTCTGCCCTCGGCATTGGCTTCAATCTGTCAGAGCGGACAACACTGAAACTGGGATATCAACTGTACAACACCCGATTCCAGCGCTCGGTCGCCACAACGTTGATAAAGGAGGAGCTTCTTTCACAACATCAGCTGGTGGCAGCGCTGGAGTTCTTCACACCCAACAATGTCACATGGGGTTTTTCAGGAGGATACTACAATATTGAAACTATTGACAATATCATATCTTCTGCATCCGGCAACAGTGGTTATGGTTATGGTGCCGGACCCGGTGGCTATAACACCCCGGCAGGTTCCACCTCTGCCGCCACGAAAAGAAACAGTGCCTGCTCACTGCTTGCATTCTTCAACAAACGGTTTACCTACACCCTCCCGGAGATTGCCGTCGCCTATTCAAACTTTGGAGGGATTGACCAGTACCAGGCAGAAGGATCGCTCACCTACTACCCGCTGGGGAATCTCAATTTTTACGGAATCACCTCCGCAGCAATGATCCACACCCCGGAAGGGTGGACCACAGAGCAATACATCCTCTCCCAGCATCTCGGCGTGAAACTGTTCAGACAGATCTGGCTCGATGCAAACACAAGCTTCGGGAACCACCTGAACTACATCACCGATCGCTCTTTCCTGGTGTATGACACCTACGATCCCATCAAAGGGATGGCAGGACTCACCCTCTCCTGCTATATTAAAGATATTACATTGAACACCGGATATCAGTGGCAGCAAAAAGAGGGTTATGC
>JAAYGM010000010.1 GCA_012727735.1 Bacteroidales bacterium
GATATGAATCGATCCCCCATTTTACTCCGGGAAGCTCTGAAAGCCGGTTGATCCACTGTGGTTTATTCTATAAATCGCATTACCTGCTGATGGGCACGGAAAGAGGCATCCTGATGTACGATTATAAATTCGAAAAATATATACCCTTTGAGATTGAATTTATAAAGGACGTCCGGACCATGACATTGACGGAACACGATTTATGGATCGGGAGTACCGACGGTCTCTATCGATATAACTTCGAACAACAGAGGATTATCGAAATGTTTGCCGATTCTTCCGGACAGAGAAAATCCGGGATCATCTATTCCTTGCTCAGAGATAACGGTTTCGTTTATATGGGAGGTATCGGACAATTGGGCAGGTTTTCGGTGGACGACTATCACTTTGAGCAAATCCGTCCGAATGATAACAGTGTAGGCATTGTCAATTCCCTGCTAAAAGATGAAAAACGCAATTGTATATGGATCGGGGAAGGACGGCGGCTGTCCAAGTTTTCACCGGCATCCGGTTTGTTTCAATTTATACCGGGTTTCCCGGTGGTGAAATCAATGGAGATGGACAGGGACAACAACCTCGTTTTAGCTACCGACAACGGAATATACATCTACAACGAGCAAGAAACGAAACATTTTGTGCACAATACCCTGAAACCTAACTCACTTACCAACAATGTGGTCTGGAATGTCTTCCGGGATAGCACCGACAATATATGGATGGGCACCGACTATGGAATTTCAATGGCTCCGCACTACCGTAAGTTTGAATTCTTACCCATCTTCCATTTTACCGGTTTGGAGGAGGGAAACCAGTTTTACTCCATCATCCGCGATTCGAAAGGATTTTACTGGTTCGGAGGTGACAATGGACTCATTCGCACCCGTCAGCTTACGTCTGCTGATAAGGAGTTTAGGTGGTATAATCTGGATAACAAAGGTTTCCGTCTGCCACATAACCACATAAGAACCATTTATGAAGATGCTGAACATCAATTATGGATTGGAACGGATGGGGGTACGTTCAGATATAACGAACGAACTGAAAAATTCATCAGCTATCATTTTCTCAGCAGAGATAAAAACTACAGTGCCGGCTGGGCCTATGATTTCCTTGAAGATCGATCGGAAAACTTATTGATTTCAAGTTTCAACGGAGGCATTTTTAAAATTTCCAAAGAGCGGTTGTCAGACGATGACCGCAACATCACGGCAGACGCTCATTTTTCGGAGAGAAACGGACTGACAAGCAATAACATCGATCAAATTGTCCTGGACGGCCGGGGAAACATCTGGGCACTAAACCAGAACAGGGGAATTGATGTCATCGATGACTCCACCGGCGCGGTCTCCCAATTTCCCATCATGGAATATACCAACGGCAACATTCCCAACTATATGATCACAGACACCAATCAGCATGTCTGGGTTGGATTCCGAAACGGGGTGGTGCATATTGACCCCCAAACCGGTAAGATTCGAACTATCCCCTTGGAAAAAGCAGAAAATGCTGCAGTGTTTTCTATGTTGCAGGTGGGAGATAACATTTGGGTTTCTACTTCAGAGGGACTCTGGGTAGTTGGTAAAGAAGAATATACAACACATTTTGTACCGGTCAATAACCACGTGTTCTACAGCATTTATTATGACGAATCAACCAATCAAATCTTACTTGGAGGAACCGACATAATTGCCACATGCTCCCCTTCTGTTCATGAAATGCTCAATGAACCACGTAAAGTCATCATCTCTTCTGTCATAGTGAATAATAAGCGCTATGTGAATGCTGCGGATGAACCGGCTGTGCGATTTAGCAATAAAATTGAGCTGCCCTATAATCAAAACAATGTCACTATCAAGATTTCAGATTTACAATATGCCAAAGAAAACAGGAGCAACTTCTATGTGTTCAAACTGAAAGAGAAGGATGATTGGTTGGATTTGAAATCAATCGACAATACGCTGATATTGAATAAACTTCACTGGGGTACATACGACCTGACTATTGCCATGCAGGGATTGGAGGAAACCTCTCCGGAGGTGTTAAGTACATTCCGGATTATCATCAATCCCCCTTGGTATGGAACCATGTTAGCCAAACTGATCTATCTTCTCCTACTAACCGGATTCATTCTGTGGACAATTCAGTTTTTCACTCAACGTAACCGGCTGAAGTTTGAACGGCTTGCCAAGGAGAAAACACTAGAACAGGCTAGAATAAAGGTTGATTTTTTCACCAACATCGCCCATGAGTTTAAAACCCCGCTGAGTCTAATTATCGCACCACTTAGCCGGCTGATTCAGGAAGTAAAAAGTAGCGAAGAGAAAGATGCCCTTAAGATGGTTAATCAGAATGCTATGAAGCTTAATTCATTGGTCCAGCAGGCGATCAGCTATTACCGGGATGACAGTAAAATACCGATGGGACTCTTGTTGTCACGGGTGGAATTTGTGGAATTTGCCCGGAGTATCTTTTCAACGTTTGAAGAGAACATGAAATGTCGGAAAACCGTCTTTCTGTTTCATACAAATCATGAAAAAATAGTGGTTGATGTTGATGTGCTGAAAATTGAATCCGTATTAAATAATCTGCTGTCCAATGCTTGTAAATACACCGGTGACGGTGACACCGTCATTTTGTCACTGGAGTATTTACCAAAGGAAAACAGTTTGAAAATCAAAGTGTCAGACACAGGCGCCGGCATTCCGGAAAAGGACCAGCCCTATATCTTTCAACGATTTTTTAAATCACCTTCCAATGTGGAGCGGGAAGGAACCGGCATCGGATTGTACCTGGTGAAGAGTTATACAGAGCTTCACGGTGGATCGGTAGAGGTCGTTTCTCATCCGGATGAAGGAACAACTTTTTTGGTGTGCCTGCCCGTTATTATATATGATTCTGAGGAACACATCGAACCAAAAGAGATGCAGGAC
>JAAYGM010000063.1 GCA_012727735.1 Bacteroidales bacterium
ACTGCATATGCGCCAGCTGCTGAAACGTAAATTGTCTGATCTCAACCTCTCCGTGAGGGCACTCAACTGTCTCAAGGCAGCCGATGTGGAGACACTGGGACAATTGGTTTCACACAACAAGAACGATCTGCTCAAGTTCCGTAACTTCGGGAAGAAATCGCTCACCGAGCTGGAAGAGCTGCTCGACGGACTGAAGCTGTCGTTCGGTATGGATACTTCGAAATACAAATTAGATAAAGACTAACAACTGCAATGAGACATAATAAGAAATTTAATCATTTAGGGCGTAAAAAAGCGCATCGTGAAGCGATGTTATCGAACATGGCTACTTCGCTCATCATGCACAAACGCATCTTTACCACTGTTCCCAAGGCCAAGGAATTGAGAAAATATGTTGAGCCGCTTATCACCAGAAGCAAGGAGGACAGCACCAACTCGAGAAGAGTGGTGTTCAGCCTGCTGCAGGACAAGAATGCTGTTACTGAGCTGTTTCAGACAGTATCGCAGAAGGTGGCCGATCGTCCGGGTGGATACACCCGCATCATCAAAACCGGCTTTCGTCTGGGTGACAATGCATCGATGTGCTTTATTGAGCTGGTTGACTTCAACGAAAACATGTTAAGCGAAGGCGGAGCCAAGAAAGCGAAAACACGTCGTTCGAGAAGAAAAGCCACCGGTGATGATGCTGTAGCTGCAGCACCCAAGGCCAAAGAAGCAAAGAAAGAGGACTCCGCTCCGGTGAAGGTGGCTGAGAAGGCTGAGAAGGCACCTGCGAAGGAAGCTGTCAAGGCTGAGAAAGCGTCAGCAGAAGCTGTTGAACCCGAAGTGAAGGAGATCAAGGAAGATACCGCATCCACAGAAGCGGAAGCAAAAGCTTAATATCTTCTTACGTAAACGCTGTGGGTGCATCGTCACCATGACGGAGATCTAAAACCTCCGCCGGCGATGTGATTTACAGCGAAGCTGTGATTTTTAAAATGTTAAACATTAAAGGAAGCGTTGCGAGTGATTCGTAGCGCTTTTTTTCTTGCAACTTTTTCTCTTTGTGAAGTGTTGTATCTTTTCAGAGAAGGTTGTCAGGGGATGTGATCGATTCAGGGCAATGTGCGTCTGTAAGATGAACCGATGTAAAAGGCTTATCAGGCGTAAGTTCAATCGCATCCGTCTGTTCAGGGTATATAACCTGAATAAGATTGCATATCCGCAGTTTGTACAACATAGCTTACGTTCAGGATGAAAAAGAAGATTGTTGTGGTTGGTTGTGGTTTTGGTGGTTTGCAATTCGTGAATCACCTCCCTAAAGGAGTGTTTGATATCATGGTGATTGACAAGATCAACCATCATCAGTTTCCCCCGCTGTTTTACCAGGTGGCAGCCTCTCAGATTGAGCCGGCCACCATCTCGTTCCCCATCCGGAAATTATTCCAGCAGCGAAGGGATGTGCGCATCCGGCTGGCGCAGGTGCTGGCGGTAAACGCCGCGGAGAAGGTGGTGGATACCAGCATCGGCCCGTTTGTCTACGATTACCTGGTGATTGCCACCGGCACCCGCACCAATTTCTACGGCAATGCCGAGACGGAGAAGCATGCCCTGGGGTTGAAATCGACCTATCAGTCGATCAACGTGCGCAACTTCATCCTTCACAACTTCGAGAAGCTGTTGTATGCCGATGAGAAGGAGAGCCTCTACAATATCGTGATCGTGGGCGGCGGCGCCACCGGTGTGGAGCTGGCCGGCGCCTTTGCCGAGATGACCCGCGAGGTGCTACCGAAAGATTATCCCAACATCGACTCGTCACGGGTGCATGTCTACCTGCTGGAGGGAGGGGAGCATACCCTCTCAGCCATGAGCCGCTTTGCACAGGACTATTCGGAGAAGCAGCTCCGTTCCATGGGGGTGATCGTGAAAACGGGCACCCTGGTAAAGGATTACAACGGGGAGCTGCTTACCCTGAGCAACGGGGAGACCATTCGCAGCAGGAATGTGATCTGGTCCGCGGGTGTCACCGGGAACACCATTGCCGGCATTCCACCAGAGGCACAGCTGCGCTCCGGCAGGATCATAGTAGACCGGATGAACAGGGTGGAGGGATTGGACAGTGTGTTTGCTATCGGCGATGTGGCCTATATGGAGACGGAGAAATATCCCAAAGGTCATCCCCAGCTGGCCAA
>JAAYGM010000064.1 GCA_012727735.1 Bacteroidales bacterium
ATCCTGATCTTCGTGCAGGCACGCACACAACAGGAGGAGACCCTGATACCGGTGGAGGACCCGCTGATGCACCAGACCATCACCCCTTCGATGTGGGCTGTGAAGAAATATTTCTGGGTGGTGAACCTGCTTATCCTGGCACAGGTGCTGCTGGGAGTCATCACCGCTCATTACGGGGTGGAGGGCGATGGCTTCTACGGCATCGACATCGCCCGCTTCATCCCCTACTCCATCACCCGTACCTGGCATGTGCAGCTGGCCATCTTCTGGATTGCAACAGCATGGCTCGCCACCGGCCTCTATATCGCACCCTCACTCAACGGCAGAGACCCTAAATACCAGAAAGTGGGTGTGAACATACTCTTTATCGCACTGCTTATCGTGGTGGGTGGATCACTCATCGGTCAGTGGTTCGGCGTGATGCAACGCATGAATCTGGTCAACAACTTCTGGTTCGGGCACCAGGGTTATGAGTATGTCGACCTGGGCCGCTTCTGGCAGATACTGCTGCTGGTGGGGCTCTTCCTCTGGCTGGCACTGATGGTTCGTCCCATCCTGCCGGTGATCCGTAAAAAGACATCTGAGAAGGGACTGCTTATTCTCTTCCTGATCTCCTGTGCCGCTATCGCCCTCTTATATGGTGCGGGACTGATGTGGGGTCGCACCACCAACCTGGCTGTGGCTGAGTACTGGCGCTGGTGGGTGGTACACCTCTGGGTGGAAGGGTTCTTTGAGGTCTTTGCCACCGTCGTTGCTGCCTTCCTCTTCACCCGCATGGGGCTACTCAGGATCAAATCGGCCACCAACAACGTATTGTTTGCCACGGTGATCTTTCTCACCGGCGGCATCCTGGGTACCTTCCACCACCTCTACTTCACAGGCACACCCACAGGGGTGATGGCCCTCGGCGCAACTTTCAGTGCCCTCGAGGTGGTGCCGCTGGTGCTGATAGGGTTTGAAGCTTACCACAACTACCGGATCAGCAAAGCCACCGAGTGGCTGAAGGATTACAAGTGGCCCATCTACTTCCTTCTCTCGGTCGCCTTCTGGAACTTCCTCGGAGCAGGCATCTTCGGCTTTATCATCAACCCGCCCATCGCCCTCTATTATATGCAGGGACTCAACACCACAGCCGTGCATGGTCACGCTGCCCTCTTCGGCGTATATGGGATGCTGGGCATCGGTCTGATCCTCTTCGTGCTGCGCAGCATGTACCGCCATCAGAAATGGAACAACAAGCTGATCTCCTTCACCTTCTGGTCGCTCAACCTGGGCCTGTTTCTGATGGTCGTTTTAAGCCTGTTGCCGGTAGGTCTGATGCAGACCGTAGCCAGCGTGAACGAAGGGATGTGGTACGCCCGCTCTGCCGAGTTTATGCAGCAGCCGCTGGTAAGCTTCTTCAAATGGTTGCGTATCGTGGGCGACACCATCTTCGCGGTGGGTACCCTCACCCTCTTCTGGTTTGTTTATCAGCTGACCATCAAGAAAAAAAGATAATTCACCGGGAGCGGCAACCGCACCATTGAGAGTGCCTGCCGGAAGAAGCAGATCGACCCGGATCAGCTCTTAAAAGAGCTGCAGGAGGCATGAGCCCGGAAGGGGACAGGCGAGATCGACTTCAAGTCGTTCCCGCTTGATCTGCTGGCTGACTATATTGAAAAGACACATCACCGCTATGCGGAGAAGACACAGACCAACTGACAGTGGGAAAGAGGGGGCAATATATCCGCCTCTTTTATTCATTCAACATACATCCTACTTTTATCTCTTTAACATCTCCTCAAATGCATCTTCTTTTGTACCTTTGTCCAATCAAACAAAGAAGCTATGAATCCAACGCACAGCGCATCAACAGTGATCATTGCCAACGGACGCTTTCCGCAACACCCCATCCCGCTCTCCATGATCGAGAAAGCAACCTTCATTGTCTGCACCGACGGGGCGGCCAATGATTTTATCGCCGGCGGCGGAGTACCTGATGCAATCGTAGGCGACTGTGACTCCATCTCAGAAGAGAACAGGAAACGTTATTCGCACATCATCCACCCGAGTGATGATCAGGAAACCAATGATCTTACCAAGTCAGTACTGTTGTGCGTGGAGAAGGGAAAAAAAGAGATAGTCATTGTCGGCGGCACCGGCAAAAGAGAAGATCATACGCTGGGCAACATCTCATTGCTCGCGGAGTATATGGAGAAAGCAGAGGTGACCATGGTAACCAATTACGGCATCTTCACCCCCATTTATAGATCAACAACATTTAAGAGCTTCAGGGGCCAGCAGATCTCTCTCTTCTGCATCGACCGCCAGGAGGTCACCACGCGGAATCTGAAATATCCTCTCCACAACCAGCTATTAACCAATTGGTGGCAGGGTACGCTGAATGAATCTCTGGGTGATACATTCAGCGTGGAGACATCGGGCCGGGTGATTGTTTTTCAGACGTACGCTTAGCTCGCTAGACCAGTTCACGCAAAACCTCAAGCGATTTTAAGGGAGGGAAATCAAAGATGTGCAACCGGTAGTACTCCAGCAAATATTCCACGATTACATTTCTCTGTTGCCTCGACAACCTGAAGAGATGCATATTGCCGTAATGCATGCGGTGCAGCTGAGAGAGAAAAGCACTCTGCTCCCGGCTCAGGTAGTGGGCATGCAAAGGTATCCTTGTCACGAACTCACCGTTGAGCAGATCGAACCAGCTGTTTCTCCCCACAAAGTTCACGTTGGGATAAACACCCAGATAACGGGTCAACCCAAGCATAAATGCCAGGTGAAAATTAGCCAGCCCCTTTCCGGCAGCTTCCAGAGTCTCCACTGAGTTCTTCAGGTAGTCGAAAATCAAATCGTTGTGATCCGACTCACGCAGTACCCGGGAGAGAAACTCCGACAGGAAGAAAACAAGTGAGATCTTCGTCATATCGGTGTTGATCTCATACAGCGGAAACTGTCTCTCGGCATCTTTCAGCCGCTGTATATCACGCAGCGGCATATGCTCCACCTCAAGAGACAACACAGAAAAGGGAAAGAAAAGTGAAGTTTTGATCTTTGACTTCCGTCCATGCGTCCGGGGCAAGAGATAAGATACCCTTCCGAAATCACGGGTAAACAGGTGCGTGATGGAGTAATTATCATTGTACTGAGAGGTACCAAGCACTATGCCCTGCGTTTTGTGCAACATGGGTGGGTTGGGTTTGAGGTTGGTGAATTATAAATGAATAATGAATAATAAAAAACGAATCACTGACCACTAATCACTGACCACTGACATCTAAACCCCAAATATAGGGAAATTCATCTGAACGACAAAGCAAAAAAAACGCCCCGGAAAATTCCCGGAGCGCTCTATATCTGTCTCTGTGCAGATGATCAATACAATTTCTTCTTGATACGTGCTGCTTTTCCGCGCAGACTCCGCAGGTAGTAGAGTTTTGTCCTGCGCACTTTACCCTGGCTGTTCATCGTAATATCTTCAATGAAAGGTGAGTTCATCGGGAAGATACGTTCCACACCGATATTATCAGACATTTTTCTAACAGTAAAACGCTTTGCGTCACCATGTCCCGAAATCTTGATCACCACACCGCGATACTGCTGTATACGCTCTTTGTTTCCCTCCACAATGCGATATGCAACCGTAATGGTATCACCGCTCCTGAATGCAGGAAATTCTTTCTTTTCTCCAGCAAAAGAGGCTTCTGCTATTTTAATTAAATCCATCTTGTATAAAGCTTTATGTTAATAATTAACCTTGTTCAAACGCAATATAACGGAATATCACCGACAGAGATTGCGCAAAGCGGATGCAAAGGTAGCGATAAATCTATAAAATACCATGCAATTATTTATTTAATCTTTATTTTCCCTGTCACACTTGACGCAGAAAAGAAAAAAGCGTATTTTTGAGCTGGTTTAAATGTTTTCAGGTCATCACACCTTAACAAACAGTTATATTCAGATGAAGATAAGAACAATATGGATCGCCATTATGGCGATATCCCTTCTTTCGTGCAAACCACAATATCAGATTGCTGAGATGCGCGGCACTATCGTGGAGATGGACACAACCTATGATGCCCGGCCGCATCATCGCATGCAATCGCTGGTACAATCCTACAAGATTCAGCTCGACGAGAAGATGAACGAGATTATCGGGTACTCAACACAGTACATGGATTATAAACGTCCTGAAAGCCTGTTGACCAACCTCACGGCGGACGTGATGAAAGCTTATGGCGATGAGCACCTGCCCGATGGTGCCGATGCAGGAGTGATGAATGTACACGGACACCGTGCCACCCTGCCAAAGGGAGAGATTACGGTAGGCAATCTGTTTGAGATCTATTCATTCGACAACGCCATCACCTTTCTGGAGTTGAAGGGGAGTGATCTGAAAGAGATTTTCGATGCCTATGCACGCATCGGCGGTGCGGGCATCTCCTCAAATGTGAGACTTGTAGCCGAGGAGGGAAAAGTAAAGCGTGTCACCATCGATGGCAGACCCATCGATGAGCATGCCATCTACCATATTGTCACGCTCGATTACCTTGCCGACGGCAACGACAGCATGACTGCTTTCAGGAACGCCGTATCGAGCACCAACACAGGCATCACCCTTCGTGATGTGATGATTGACTACGTAAAAGAGCAGACCCGGCAGGGGAACGAGATCAAATCGGCACTCGATGGCCGTATTACAGTAATTAAATAAGAATTGACCTATGAAATCAACATGGCTTATATGCATCCTCTTCCTGTCAGCAACCATCTCTCTGTTCGCTCAGAAGGAAATCGTCATCCTGCATACCAACGATACGCACAGCCGCATAGAACCTCTTCCCGCCACAGACAGGTATGCTGCCGGCAATGGAGGTGTGGAGCGCCGGATCACCTACATTGAACAGGAGAGGAAGGCGCATAGGAATCTCCTTCTCTTCGATGCCGGCGATTTTCTGCAGGGTACACCCTATTTCAATCTCTTCAAAGGTCAGGTGGAGGTGGAGGCGATGAATATGATGGGGTACGATGCGGTCACCCTGGGTAATCATGAGTTTGATTACGGGCTGGAGGTGCTGGAGCAGGTAGTCCGCGCGGCAACGTTCCCCGTCGTTGCAAGCAACTACGATTTTTCTGAAACAGCCCTTTCGGGACTGATTGAGCCCTATCTCATCCTGAAGAGGGGCGGAGTGAAGATTGGAGTCATCGGTATCGGTATCCGGCCGCAGGGACTGGTCTCGTCGGAGAACTACAAGGGGATGAAATACCTCGATCCTCTGCAGACAGCCAACAGACTGGCAGCAGAACTGCGCACAAAGCATCAATGTGATGTGATCATCTGCCTCTCTCACCTGGGATACAACCCAGATACGAAACTTGCAGAATCAACACGCAATATAGACCTTATCATCGGCGGCCACAGCCATACCTTCCTGGAAGAACCAGATTTACGTAAGAACCTCGACAACAAGGATGTGATGGTCTACCAAACCGCGGGACGAGGTGTCTATGTAGGAAGAGTAGAGATGAATCTGGAGAAAGTGAAAAGATAACAAAGAGAATTGACAATGAAGAAAATTCTGTTCCTCTGTTTGTTTGGTTTATTTACGGTGCTTGCACCGGCTCAGGTGTCCACTACTCTCTATGCGCAGGCAGAGAAAGAGAAGATGAACCGCTGGGTGGACTCTGTTTACAGGTCGATGTCAACCGAAGAAAAAGTGGGGCAGCTTTTTATGCCAATAGTAGAACCCAGCAGCGGATGGAAAAACAGGATTGCAGGCTATATCCGGCAGCAGAAAGTGGGAGGATTGCTATTCTCCAAAGGAACACTGTCCCAGCAGGCTGATGTGACGAACTACGCACAAAGCATCTCGCGGGTACCGCTCATGATCGCCCTGGATGGTGAATGGGGTCTCTCCATGCGTCTCACCGACGCCCCCCGTTATCCCCGCAATCTGATAATCGGCGCCATACAGGATGAAGAGACCCTGAAGCTTTACGGCAAGGAGGTAGCCCGTCAGTGCAAAGAGATGGGCATACATATTAATTTCGCTCCCTCCATCGATGTACATACCAACCCGCAGAACCCGATCATCGGCACCCGATCATACGGAGAGAACCCGCAGGAGGTGGCCAGACAGGGGGTCGCCTATGCCCAAGGGATCGAGGAGAACGGAGTGATGGCAGTGGCCAAGCATTTCCCGGGCCACGGCGATACCTCGGACGATTCGCACAAGACATTGCCCACCATCAATCACACGAACGACCGGCTGGAGCAGGTGGAGCTCTATCCCTTCAGGGAGTACATCAAGGCAGGATTATCCGGCATGATGATCGGACATCTGAATGTGCCGGCATTAAACACAAATGGCATGCCCGCATCGCTCTCACCTGCGATAGGAGTGGGGCTGTTGAAGGAGCAGATGGGGTTCACCGGTCTCACTTTCACCGACGGAATGGCAATGAAAGGTGTCTCCGATCAGCCGGACGCGAGCGTGAAAGCGCTGTTGGCAGGCAATGACGTGGTGCTGGGTGTGGTGAATCAGGGCACCGAATTCCAGGCGGTGATGAAAGCGGTGGAAAGCGGGACGATCCCATCGGCACTCTTCGAAGAAAAAGTAAGAAAAATTCTCTCCTACAAATATATCCTGGGTGTCCACAGGTTCACGCCTATCAACACGGCCACTATCCACAGCCGTGTGAACAGTGCATCAGCAACATGGGCACAGAGGAAGATCTACGACCGGGCAGTCACGCTTGTCAGGAACGACGCAGACCTGATCCCGTTAAAAGGACTGGACAAAGTAAAAATTGCCTCTGTGGCCATTGGGGCTCCGCCATCCAATACCTTTCAGCAATATCTGAAGAAATATGGAGATGTATCCACCTTCACGGCAGAAACTGCGGCAGCTGCGGCAGCCATCAGTGCGCTCGAGAGTCATGACCTGATCATCATCTCCCTGCATTCAAACAGGACTGGAGATGCTGTGGCACTGCAACAGCTTATCAACAATAAAAAAGTGATGCTGGTGTTCTTCACCTCACCCTACCGGTTAAGTAATTTTCAGCAATCAGCTGCTAACGCCCCTGCAGTGATCATGGCTTACGATGCCACTGAGTTTGCGCAGATGAGTGCAGCCCAGGCTATTTTCGGAGGCATCGCGATGAGCGGGAAGCTGCCGGTCACCTCCGGCACTTTCAGGCAAGGCACAGGTATACAAACCGGGAAAGTACGCCTGGGTTATTCACTGCCCGAAGAGGTGGGACTCTCCTCAGCGCGTTTTGACAATATAGAAAGCATCGCCATGGAAGGGATCAGGCAGAGAGCCTATCCCGGATGTCAGATATTGGTTGCCAAAGATGGCGTGGTGATCTATGAGAGGGAGTTCGGCAGATTCGATTACGGACAGAGTGCGGAGGTGACCGGTGAAACGGTCTACGACCTGGCCTCGGTCACCAAGGCCAGCGCCACGCTGCCCGCCATCATGAAACTGTATGATGAGAAAAAAATACATCTCCAGGATCCCATCAGCAAGTTCGTTACGGAAACAAAGAGAAGTGACAAGGCCAGCATCAATATCCGCTCCCTCCTTTTTCATGAATCGGGCATCACCTCCTTCATTCCCTACTACACCTCCGCCATCGACAAGAACAGTTATACCGGTCCGCTCTTCGGCCGCCGCTCAGGCACCTACCATGTCCGTTATGCGGGAGCCTGGGCCCGCACCGATTACAAGTTCCTGCCAGAGCTGATCTCCTCACAGAAATCGGACAAGTATCATCTGCCTGTTGCGAAAGGGCTTTACGCCAGCGACAGGATGCACGATGTACTGCTGAAAGATGTCATCGACTCACCACTCCGTACCAGAGGCAGGTACCTCTACAGCTGTCTCAATTTCATGTTGCTGAAGGAAGCAGTGGAAGCTGTTTCGGGTGATGATCTTGACACATACGTCAAGCAGCAGTTCTACCATAAACTGGGTGCCTCCACCACCACCTTTCAACCGCTCAGATATATCCCCCTGGAAAAGATCCCCCCCACTGAAGATGATCCGTTTTTCCGGAAGCAACACGTGCGGGGTTACGTACATGACGAAGGTGCTGCCCTCTTCGGTGGTATTTCCGGCAATGCCGGCCTCTTCTCCAGTGCCGGCGATCTGGCCAAGCTCTACCAGATGTGGCTCAACGGTGGTGAATATGGCGGTGAGCGCTTACTGAGCGAAGAGACAGTCAGGCTTTTCACTACAATGAAGAGCAACAGCAGCCGTCGCGGGCTGGGATTCGACAAACCTGACCCGCGGAGCAGCAAATCCAGTCCCGCCAGTCCCGGCACACCCATAGAGGTGTACGGCCACACCGGCTTCACCGGCACCAGCTTCTGGATAGACCCGGTGAATGACATGATCTATATCTTCCTCTCAAACAGGGTCAACCCCACCCGTGCCCCCAACAGGTTCTCCTCACTGAGCATACGGGAACGTATCCAGGAGGAGCTGTACCATGCCCTGGATTGAAAGGAAACAGTAATATCATCAACTGATTTTGAATTGTAAACAATGCAAACGATCATTAAAAGCAGTAATCTCTCTGCAGACGTAGAGAAAACGATTAAGAACATCCATTACGACAAACTTTTTATTCTCACCGATGAGCATACGCACGCGCTCTGCCTCCCCCTACTGAAGGAGCTGCCGCAGTTTCACGATGCGATGCAGATCGTGATTCCCGCCGATGATACCAACAAAACCATCGACAATCTAAGCAAGGTATGGCAACAGCTTACGGTAAATGGGGCTACGCGCCACTCACTGCTGTTGAATCTGGGCGGGGGCATGGTCACCGACCTGGGTGGGTTCGCTGCCGCCACCTTCAAGAGAGGCATCAAATACATCAACATACCCACCACGCTGCTGGGTGCGGTCGATGCTGCTGTAGGTGGTAAAACAGGTGTCAATTTCGGGGGATACAAGAATGAGATTGGTGCTTTTTACCCTTCCGCGTTCGTGATTATCTCATCCGATTTTTTTCATACGCTCAATCACAGCGCCATCCTCTCGGGCTATGCCGAGATGATCAAGCACGCGCTCATCCATTCGGCAGCCGACCTGGAGAAACTGATTCAGTTCCCTCTGCAGCCGATTGATTACAGCAAGCTGAACGAGATGGTCTTTCGCTCTGTGGGCATCAAGCAGCGTATTGTAGAGAAGGACCCCTACGAGAAGGATATCCGCAAGGCGTTGAACCTGGGGCACACCACAGCCCACTCTTTCGAGAGTTTCGCCATTGAGACGGGCAGCCCCGTTCCTCACGGTTATGCGGTGGCATGGGGACTGATTGTTGAGCTCTACCTGTCGCACCGCCTTTGTAACTTCCCCAAAGAGAAGCTGCAAAAAACGGTCCGTTTCATCCGTGAACACTACGGTGCATACCCCATCACCTGCGATCATTACGAGACACTGTATGATATTGCCCGGCATGACAAAAAAAACAAAGGCGACACCATCAACTTCACCCTGTTGTCAGAGATAGGGAACGTGCGCATCGATCAGACCGCCGAAAAAGAGCTCTTTTTTGAAGCGCTGGATTTTTACAGGGATTCAGTGGGATTGTAAGCCGTTGTGGGAATTCCAATAATCGGTCCGATAAATTTTCACAAAGGTTCAGTGGGATTGTGAGTGCCGGGATGCAGCAACGGCGGAGTGCCGGGATGCATGAATCCGTGTGTCTGTGAGAATCAGCGTCTCCTTTATCGGTCGAACTGAAGTGCTTTACCGAACAGATTGTCAGTGATCACTCCGTTGCCATAAACCATCTTCCCGTTCACGAATGTTTGATTCACGGAGCAGCCGAATGTTTCTCCCTCAAAGGGAGACCAGCCGCACTTGTAAAGAATATTCTCTGCAGTGACAGTGTAGGGTGCAGCAGGATCAACCAGCACGAGATCGGCATAATAACCCTCGCGGATAAAACCTCTCTCTTTTACCTGAAATAACCGTGCAGGTGCATGACACATCTTCTCCACAACCAGTTCTTTCGTCCAGTGACCCTTCTCAGCCATCTCCAGCATCACCTGCAGTGAATGCTGCACGAGTGGTCCGCCCGAAGCTGCCTGCAGTGCACCACCCTCTTTCTCACGCATCAGGTGGGGTGCATGATCCGTAGCCACCACATCGAGCCTGCCTGCTTTCAGCGCCTCACGCAGCGCCTCCCTCTCCTCAACGCCCTTGACTGCGGGGTTCCATTTTATCAGTGCCCCCAGGCGATCATAATCCACATCCGAAAACCACAAATGATGCACACAGGCCTCTGCGGTGATCCGCTTCTCCTCCAGCGGAGCATTACTGAACAGGCTCATCTCACGAGCCGTGGAGAGATGCAGCACATGCAGGCGCGAGCCGTACCTGTCGGCCAGCTCCACCGCGTGGGATGATGATTGGTAACATGCTTCGGCATTTCTGATCACCGGATGCAAGGGTATAGGGATCATCTCCCCGAATCTCTTCCTGTAGAAGTCTGCGTTCTCCCTGATGATCTCCTCCTTCTCGCAGTGCGTGGCAATCAGCATATCCACCTCCGCAAAAATCTGCTGCAGTGCTTTCTCATTATCCACGAGCATGTTGCCGGTAGAAGCACCCATGAAAACCTTCACCCCGCACACCTGCCTGCTGTCCACCCTCTTCAGCTCCTCTATATTATCATTGGTGGCACCCAGGTAAAATGCATAGTTCGCCACCGATTTCCCGGCAGCCAACTCCATCTTCCGGCAGAGCGCATCGTTGGTGATAGTCTGGGGGTTGGTATTGGGCATCTCCATATAGGAGGTGACCCCACCGGCGACGGCGGCCCTGCTCTCGCTGGCGATATCACCCTTGTGTGTTAATCCCGGATCACGGAAATGAACCTGGTCATCGATCACCCCCGGAATCAGGTAGAGCCCTCTTGCATCAATCACCTCACGACAGCTGTTCAGCAGCCGCTCAGGCACATCCTCCCTGAAGATGCGGGAGATCCTTTCACCCTCCAGAAGAAGAGACCCTGTGAACGATGTCCCCTCGTTGATAATGGTCGCTTTGTGAATGAGTATCATGATGGTTGTTTGATATGTTTAGGACGAGGCTTGATTTTTCCGCACTCTTTTCTCCATCGCAGGTCAATGACGCCGAAGAAAGCCTCCCCGAAGATGCCGGAGCTCATTTTCGAGGTACCCAGCCTTCTGTTCACGAAAATCACCGACACCTCCTTAATATTGAATCCCAGCACCCTGGCCGTATATTTCATTTCAATCTGGAAAGCATACCCCTTGAACCTGATCTTATCCAGGTTAATGGTCTCCAGCACTTTACGTTTGTAGCAGACAAACCCCGCAGTGGTATCCTTCACGTTGAGTCTTGTAACAAAAAGAACATACCTGGAAGCAAAATAGGACATCAGCACACGCCCCATAGGCCAGTTCACCACGTTCACACCGGTGGAATAACGAGACCCGACCGAGAGATCATACCCCTCCTCGCTGCAGGCTGCATAGAGACGGGGCAGGTCATCCGGATTATGGGAGAAATCGGCATCCATCTCAAAGATATAGTCGTATGTACGTGCCAGGGCCCACTTGAACCCATGGATGTAGGCGGTGCCGAGCCCCAGCTTACCTTTTCTCTCCTCAATGAACAGACGTCCGGCAAACTCCTCTGTTATCAGCCGGCGGACGATGGCAGCCGTGCCGTCGGGAGAACCGTCATCAATCACTAAAACATGGAAGCTTTTCTCCAGCGCAAAAACCGCCCGGATAATATTTTCAATATTCTCTTTCTCGTTATAGGTAGGGATAATTACAATGCTGTCTGACATAGGGCGAATTTTAATTCAAAAGTACTGTTTTTCGCCTACAAATAAAAAAGTTTGAGGAATATTTTGTCTTTTAAAAAAAATACCCTATCTTTGCACTCCCATTAAGGGAAAAAATATCGCGGAGTGGAGCAGTTGGTAGCTCGTTGGGCTCATAACCCAAAGGTCGTAAGTTCGAGTCTTGCCTCCGCAACACAAAAAGGAAAGTTTCAACGCTTTCCTTTTTTTTATGGACACCCCTGTCATCCTCTCCGAGTACAGGGAGTCCCTCTCTGAACAACAACGCTCCTCCTGTCTCAACCATCTCAATCTGATCTCACCCCGGAAGGAATGACCGTGTGCAATAAACGTACAAACGCACAAATTAACATTTAAAATGTGCGTCAATGAAGAATTTTCACTTTATTTGCAGATGGAATTTCAAAACCCAGTGGAGATGAGAAGACTGGCATTGCTGCTTATCGCACTAGTAATATGCACATTCACATCACTCAGCTTTTCTCAGCAATCGGGAAAAGCCTCCTATTATGCGCATCGGTTTCATGGCAGAAAAATGTCGAGTGGCAGCCCCTACCACAAAGACAGCCTCACCTGTGCCCACCGGACCCTCCCTTTTGGCACCTTGCTGGAGGTGAAAAACAAGAAGAACAACAGGTCCGTCGTGGTGAAGGTGACAGACAGAGGACCGTTCAACAGAAACAGAATCATCGACCTCTCCTATGCGGCAGCGAAAGAACTGGAAATGCTGCATCAGGGAATAGCCCAGGTAGAGATTCAGGAGTGGGCATTCAAACCTTTTGTACCCATTCATCTGCCGTTCAACCGCTATGGTTTGTTTATCCCTGCCAAATCCACCGATGAGGTGCTGAGCAATCTCTATGTGGAGAAAGAAAAAGTGCTGAAATAAACTTCTCCGTTCATCTCAGCACCTCTCAACCTAACCATTCATGCGTGTTACCGCAATTCGTTCGAGAAAGAGTAGGGAAAATCGGATGGTTTGGTTCCTCTCTTTTTATTCGGTTTTTCAGACATGGAGATATCAATCTTCGCACCTTTCATCAGCTCCTGATGGGAGAAATAGTTCTTTGTATGTGTGCTCCCGTTCATCCTGATATCAGAGACATATCTTTTGTCACTTGCATTATCAGGGGCGTTGATCTCAACCTTCCTGCCATTTTCGAGGTGGATGGTCATCCTGTTAAACAGGGGTGAGCCAATCACATACTCATCACTGCCGGGGCAGACAGGATAGAACCCGAGTGCCGAGAAGACATACCATGCCGATGTCTGACCGTTGTCCTCATCACCGCAATAGCCATCGGGATGATGCGTATACAACCTGTCCATCACCTCACGTGCCCGGTACTGCGCCTTCCAGGGCTCTCCCGCATAGTTATAAAGATAGATCATGTGCTGTATCGGCTGGTTACCGTGCGCATACTGACCCATGTTCATGATCTGCATCTCACGTATCTCATGGATGACCCCTCCGTAGTAGCTGTCATCGAAAATAGGAGGCATGATAAAGACCGAGTCCAGCATACCGGTAAACTCCTTCTTCCCGCCCATCAGGTCAATCAGCCCCTGCGGGTCGTGGAAGACAGACCAGGTGTAGTGCCAGCTGTTACCTTCAGTAAATGCATCACCCCATTTCGTGGGACTGAAGGGCGACTGAAAGGAGCCATCTTTATTCCGACCGCGCATCAGCTTGTACTCCTCTGAGTAGAGGTTGCGGTAGTTCTGGCTCCGTTTGGCGAAGAGATCGATCTCAGCCTTCGGGCGTTTCAGCTCTTTGGCCAGCCTGTAAATGGTCCAGTCGGCATAGGCATACTCCAGCGTCCGTGCTGCATTCTCATTGATTTTCACATCATAGGGCACATACCCCAGCGTGTTGTAGTACTCATGACCGAGACGTCCGGTGGAAGAAACCTCCGGATGTACATTTTCTGTTCCGTGCAGCATCGCTTCGTAGAGTGTCTCAATGTCATAACCCCTAAGCCCCTTCAGGTACGCATCGGCCACCACCGATGCCGAGTTGTTACCGACCATGATGCCTCTGTGCCCGGGACTGGCCCACTCGGGTAGGAAGCCGCTCTCCTTGTAGGTGTTCACCAACCCCTCCTGGATCTCTTTGTTCACTGACGGGTAGATCAGGTTAAGCAGTGGGAACAGTGCCCTGAAGGTGTCCCAGAATCCCGTATCGGTATACATGAAACCGGGAAGCACCTGCCCGTTGTAGGGACTGTAGTGCATCACCCTCCCCTGCGCATCGATCTCATGAAATTTCCTCGGGAACAGCGTGGAGCGGTAGAGCGTGGAGTAGAAGGTCCGTTGCTGATCGAGGTTGCCACCCTCAATCTCAATTCTTCCCAGCACCTCGTTCCAGCTGTTGCGTCCCTCCTGCTTCACAAGGTCGAAATCCTTGCCTGTCACCTCCTTCAGGTTCTCCCATGCCTGGTCATAGCTGATAAAAGAGGAGGCTACACGGGCAATCACCTTCTCACCCCGTTTGGTTGAGAAGCCGATGAATGCGCCGGAGTGATCTGTCACTGATTTTGTCTCATTCTCCACAATCACTTTGTCTTTCACCACATGATTCACCTCAAACGGTTTATCGAAGACCACCACAAAATAATTTCTGAAGTTCTCGGGCACACCACCGCTGTTACGGGTGGTATAGCCAATAATGGCGTTCTTCCCTGTAATGATTTCCACGGCGGATCCTCTGTCGAAAGCATCTACCAGCACGTATGCATTCTCCGTTTCGGGGAACGTGAAGCGGAAGATCGCAGCACGCTCAGTGGGAGTCACCTCGGTGGTGATATCATAGTCGGCGAGATAAGCACTGTAATAATAGGGTTTTGCAACCTCAGCCTTCCTTGAGAACCAGCTGGCACGTTTCTCCTGGTCAAACTCCATCCTCTCCACCATCGGCATAATGGAGAACTGTCCGTAATCGTTCATCCAGGGGCTGGGCTGATGTGTTTGCTTGAAACCGTTGATCTTATTGTCGGTATAGACATACTGCCAGCCGTCACCAATCTTCCGTGTCTGCGGTGTCCAGCAGTTCATTCCCCAGGGTAGTGCGATGGCCGGATAGGTGTTCCCGTTGGAGAGGGCAAACTCCGACTGTGTACCCATCAGGATGTTCACATAATCTACCGGGTCGTTAAAGGTCTGTGCCGACACCTTTCCAAGGGTGCCCACCAACAACAGCAAGATCAGCGTGGCGGCAAATTTGTTCATCGTCTTTTTATTATAAGTTATTAATAAGATTCAACTTTCCTTTTGCTTCGAGCTCCACGATCAGCTCACCAAACAGCGTGTTTGCCCATGCAAACCAGCTCCTGGAGAAATTGGCAGGGTCATCCTTATGGAATGTCTCATGCATAAAGCCGGTGTCGGCGTCGGTGTCACGCAGCATGCGCAGGCAGTGCCTGATCTCCTCATCACTACTGCTTGTCTGTGCACGCATGATGATGCTCATGGGCCACACCATGTCATAACCCACGTGCGGACCACCGATACCCTCACCTGCTTTCCCTTTGAAGAAGTAGGGGTTGTCTTCGCTCAGCACCAGCTTACGGGTGTTCTGATACACCTTGTCGTACAGATCCACTGTCCCCAGGTAGGGCATGGCCAGCAGGCTGGGCACGTTGGCGTCATCCATGAAATAGGCATTGCCGTATCCATCTACCTCAAAAGCATAAACCTTCCCATATTTGGGATGCTGCACCACGGCATACTTCTGCAGAGCATCGCTCACCTCTTCGGCAAGGGCATTGCTCTCGGCTACCAGTGACATGTCGTTAGTCACCTTCTCCGCAATCTCCGCAATCTGCTTCAGTGAGGTGACGGCAAAGAAGTTCGAAGGCACCAGGAAGCCGAAGGTGCTGGCGTCATCTGAAGGCCGAAATGAGGAGACGATCAACCCTACCGGGTTCACGGGGTTTCCGTAACCATTGTTATTGAGGGTGTCGAGCTGACGCTCTGTCTTCCGCTGGAACTGATAAGGTCCCGGCCCCTCTTTCCGCTGTTGCTCTCTGAAGGTCTTGATGACCAGGTTCATCGCCTTTGTCCAGTCGTCATCAAACACCGATGTTTCGCCAGTCTTCTTCCAGTATTCGTGAGAGAGGCGGACAGCATAACAGAGGGAGTCAATCTCCCACTTCCGTTCATGGAGTATCGGCTTCATATCGGTATTATCGCTCATCCACTCACCATCGGGGTGTGGCTCATTATTAAATGCGTTGGCATAGGGATCTATAAGAATGCACTCTGTCTGTCTGTTCACCAGGCCGGCAATCAGGTTCTTCAGTTTGACGTCGGACTGCATCAGGGGCATATAGGGCCACACCTGGGCTGTGGAGTCACGCAGCCACATGGCGTTGATATCACCTGTGATCACGAAGGTATCGGGTCTGCCGTTTTTCGTACTATAGAACACCGTGGTGTCTAACGTGCTGGGGAAACAGTTCTCAAACATCCAAGCCATCTTCGGGTCTTTGATCCTGGCTTTCACCCTTGATATGGTTTGTTCCACAGCTGCTGACCTGAAATTACGGCTGGCTGGTACGGGACGATTTGAAACATAGTTGGCACTCTTCGCTTTGTTTCTAACGGAGGAGGCTGCCCATGAAGGGTTCACGGCTAAGGCCGTCATCCCGAGAGCTGTATTCTTGATAAAATTTCTTCTGGTTGTCATATATGTAAATTTTCAATTGGTAATATAAAATAAAAAACGGTTGAACTCACGTGTGGAATTCATTACCGTCATTCATTCTGCTGAATCTGTTCAGTGCAGAGAATCATAAGCACAAGCAAACGCTGCTCCTGTTCAGCAGTGTACCCAGCCTGTTCTCAGACGTTGTGGAGGTGAGAGACAAAGTTGATGGGCAATTTCTTGCGAAATGCATCCTTGAAACACATCAACGTTTCTGTCCTGGAAAGACCCAGGGGTTGCAATTCAGAGTGAATAATCCGCAACAGGTCCTTGTTATTCTTGGCGTACACTTTTATCAACAGATCATACTGTCCTGTCGTATAATAACATTCCACCACTTCCGGAATCTTTTCCAGTTCCTGCACCACATAATCAAAAGTGGAAGGAGAAGTGAGGAAAATACCTACGAAAGCACACGTCTCATAACCTATCCTTTCCGCATCAACGACAAACTCTGAACCTTTAATCACACCCAGGTTGGTGAGCTTCTGCACCCGCTGGTGAATGGCGGCACCGGAGACAGCACATTCTCGGGCCACTTCCAGAAAAGGGATGCGGGCATTACCCACAATAAGGTTGAGTATTTTTTCATCTAGTTCATCTAATTCATGTTGTGCCATTGGTTTGGTTTTAATTTGTTACAAAAATAGGTTGTATAGTACAAAACTAATAAAAAGTTCCTTTTCACAGAAAGAAAGGAGATTATTTCACCCCTATTTTAACGAATTTAAGGTAATAAAAGCGAATAGACCTGATGAGGTACGTAACGATTTTTCATCAATCAAAAAAGTGCCGGAATGGAGTGCCCCCGGTTTCCTGTCCACACCTGCTACACCAAAGCGGTAATAACAACAGGGATAGTACTGCGTGAAAAAGCCAAAATCGTCTGCCGTCATCCGTTGCGGGAATGCCGACACCCTGTCTCCGCCCAGGTAGGCAATGGCCCGGCTACGCGTCTCCTCCGTGATCTTTAGGTCACTGACAACAGAGGGATAACCTTCGGGCAGCGCTGTTTCACAGGTACAACCATAAGCATTCGCCGTCGACTCGGCAATCTGCGGTATCAGCTGCAGCATCCTGTATCTCTCCTCCTCGTGCATGCAGCGCATGGAGCCAGCAAGGATCACCTCACCGGGAATCACATTGGTGGCACCGTTGGCGATGAACCTGCCAAAAGAGAGCACCATCGGGTTGAACGGATCACGCCTGCGGCTTACCAGCTGCTGCATGGCCACCACCACCTGGGAGGCTGCCAGCACGGTATCATTCAGCTGGTGCGGCAGTGCTCCGTGGCCCCCCTGCCCCTTCACCCGGATGTGCACCTCATCGGCCGACGCCATGATCGTTCCTGTTTGGAATCCCACCATCCCTGCCGGCAGGTCGATGTAGGCATGCTGCTTCACCACGAAGGCAGGTGTGTAATCGCAGAAGAGACCATCCTTCAGCATCAGGTCGGCGCCGCCGGGCGACTGCTCCTCGCCGGGCTGGAAGATGAAGAGTGCTGTTCCTGCAAAGTGACTCCGCAGTGCATGCACCATCTTCACCGCTCCCATCATCGAAGCGGCCTGGGCATCATGCCCGCAGGCGTGCATGACCCCATCGTTCACCGACCGGTATTCCACCCTGTTCTCCTCCTGCACCGGCAGTGCATCCATATCGGCCACGAAGGCGATGCATCTCCCCTCCTCCTTTTTCTGTTGTGTCACCACTGCGGCCTGCGGGCTCACCAGACCTGCTTCTGTCCCTTTCTCGCCTGTCACCCGGGCCATAATGCCGTAACCCCCTATCCCGCTCCGGTAAGGAATCTCCTCACTGTCGAGAAAAGCGGTGATATATGCCGCCGTCTCCCTCTCCCGGTAGGAGAGCTCGGGGTGCTGGTGCAGCCAGCGATAGTGACGGACCACCTCAGGGTAGATCATCGCTGCCTCCTGTTGTATGATACGGGTACTATCCATCATCCTCTCCATTTAGTTCAATTGAAAAAAAGAGGCCCTCAGGACCTCTCTTTCATTCATTATCATTGTAATTTATGGATCACCAGTCCTGAGCGCAGTTTCGGTTCAAACCAGGTGGTCTTGGGCGGCATGATGTTGCCCGTGTCGGCGATATCCATCAGCTGCTTCATGGAGACAGGATAAAGCGCCAGCGCCAGCGCCATCTCACCGCTGTCCACCCTCTTCGTCAGCTCACCCAGTCCGCGGATACCCCCGACGAAATCGATCCGCTTGTCACTGCGCAGGTCACTGATCCCCAGTATTTCATCGAGGATCAGGCTGGAGGTGATGGTCACATCGAGCTGTCCTATCGGGTCATTGTCATCGTAGGTTCCCGGCTTGGCGGTCACGCTGAAAGAACGTCCATCCAGGTAGATGGAGAAGTTATGCAGGTTCTTCGGTTTCTGTATCTCCGTCCCTGTGGGTTCAACCACGAAGTTCTTCTCCAGCTTCCTCAGAAACTGCTCCGGTGTCAGCCCGTTCAGATCCTTCACCAAACGGTTATAATCAATGATCGTCAGCTGGTTGTCGGGAAAACAGACCGCCATGAAGTAGTTGTACTCCTCATCACCCCTGTGATTGGGGTTGTTCCCTGCCTTCTCTGCACCCACCAGTGCTGCCGCGGCAGAACGGTGATGACCGTCGGCGATATACAAGGCCGGGAAGGAGGCGAAAACCTCCGTGATACGGCGAATATCCTCTTCATCCGGTATCAGCCAGAACTGATGTCCCACACCATCCACCGAGACAAAATCATATTCGGGTGAATGTGCGATGACCCGTTCAACGATCGCGTTGATCACCCCATTTTCGGGATAGGCAAAGAATACCGGTTCAATGTTGGCATCATTCACCCGCACGTGCTTCATCCGGTCCTCCTCCTTGTCGCGGCGCGTCAGCTCGTGCTTCCTGATCTTCCCGCTCATGTAGTCCTCCACGCAGGCACCCACGACCAGCCCGTACTGCGTTCTGCCGTTCATGGTCTGGGCATAGACGTAGTAGTACTCTCTCTCATCCTGCAACAGCCACCCATTCTCCTGAAACATCCGGAAGTTCTCCGCTGCCTTCTCATATACATCCTCGTCATGTTCATCTTTCCCGGCCGGGAAATCGATCTCCGGCTTGATGATACGATAAAGTGATTTCTCATTTCCTTCTGCCTCTCTGCGGGCTTCTTCGGAATTAAGCACATCATAGGGGCGCGATGCCACATCTTTAACAAATGCTTTGGGCGGACGTACGCCTCTGAAGGGTTTTACTTTCATTCGACTGAATTTTTTATATCAATTATGTGTGAAACGAGCAGTCATGATCATTCCCACCCGGGTGAATCTATTTTTTTTGGTTTAAACAGCCCGTTTCTTTTATGTCAGATGTTACTAAATTATAAACGCAAATGTAATTCTTTTATCCCGAATAAAAGAACAACGCAAAGGAGATTTGATAAAAAACAGTTATATTTGTTTCTTTATAAATGATAATCAAACAGAGATGATACAAATAGCTGAAAGTAAGATTGTGGAAGCCGCCGAACAAGGCATGGACGAATTCCTGAAGGTGTTTACCGATGCCTACCTCGAAGCAGTGGGAGGAGATATCACCGCAGAGAATATGGAGAAGTTGAACGGATATCAGCATACGCTGCTGGCGCTTCGTTTTTTCTCTGAGGAGGTGAACCAGGGAGGGTTCGTACAGCTGATACAGAACGGCTACGGCGGTTACATCTTCGACAACCCCGTCGCCAAGGCGCTGAGACAGATGGGCGCCGCCGGCCTGTCGAAGATCCTCTACAAAGCGAAAGAGATCTTCGACGCGCACCGTGCGGAGCTGGAGCGTGAGACCACTGAAGAGGAGTTCGCGGCCATGTATGTCGATTTTGAACAGTTCGACGAGCTGGAGGAGAAGTTCTTCTATATCGAAGAGGAGGAGACCAATATCATCGCACAGTATGTGGATGAGAACCTGGAGGACTTCGCTGAGATCGTGGCATAGTTTACCGTCACAGACCGACACCTTCGAGGGTATATGGATAAAAAGAGGGATCCATAATAAACAATCCCTGTTTTTTTCAGTCAAAGGAATAAGTTAAAAGCATTATGAACCATTTAAAGACGAATGATATGAAAAAAGTCACAGCGAAATTAACGGTCGTTCTCACGATGCTCATCATGGCACTTGGTTTCAGTAATTGCGGAACATCCTATTATGGTGCCTCGGGAAATGATTATTACGACAATTATTACGACTACAATCCGGTATGGGCACCCGATTATTACGCGGGAACGCGTTACTTCTACTTCCCTGACATCGAAACGTACTACGATCTGGCAACGCGCAATTTCGTCTATCTCAATAACGGTCGCTGGCTTTTTGCCAGGTCGCTTCCCCCCTTCTACTCCACGTTCAACCTGGGCAATGCATTTGTGGTCATCGTCGACCGCAGCATATACGACCCGTGGATGCATCATCAATTTTACAACTCACATTATCCGCGGTATTATTATATTGACTACTACGATTACAGCAACATCCCTTATGTAAGGGCATACAACGAGAACGGGCGACGGGCCGTATACTGGAAGAATAACGAACGGGATCGTGCCCGCGAATGGGGTGACAGAAGCATCCGCGAAGGGCGCAACTTCAAATACTCTACCGACGACCGGCGCGTGCAGCAGGAGGTCAGCCGCAGGGTGTCGCAGCGTGCAACCCCGACACCGGAAGAGTTAAGCCGCCTCGGTAATGCCGAAGAAGGACGAATCACCAGCCGTGATGCCAACCGGACCACCAACCGGACAGCCACCGGCAGGACTACCACCACCCGCACAGCAACCGAAAGGACAACCACGACACAAACGCCTACCCGGCAGACAGCGCCTGCAACGCAGCGCACGAGCACCAGCCGTACCGAGGAGACCAATTACTACGGCGGCTCCATCGGCCAACCCGTGCGTGTAGAGCGGCAGATGCGTGAAAGCTCCGGTGAGAGGAGAACGACCGAAACCCGCAGCAACACGATTACCACCCGCAGTTCAGGGAGTGAAACACCAACCCGCAGCACCAGCGGCGGACGCAGGTAAAGACACAGGTAAATAAGACAGGTAAAAAAAGAACCGACAGTCATTTGATTGCCGGTTTTTTATATATTTGTGCTGCAGATCCAGAGAGAAGCATCCTGAAACAAGGCTCTGGAAGCAGGCATCCATCGTAATGGAGCTGGTCACCTTTTGCTGTGCCTGACTATTACACCTGTCTCTGTTATAACAAACCACTATGAGAAAAATCGCCGAACAGATATTCCTCGCCGCCGTGGAGAACGTTCTCCCCGACAGGCTGATAGCGCAACAAATAATTGTTGGAGACAATCGGCTGGTGATCGCGGGCCGCACATTCACCCTTTCACCGAACAGACGGGTATATGTGCTGGCGGCAGGCAAGGCGGCGGCACTGATGGCGAAAGAGACAGAGAAGATCATGGGTGACCTCATCACCAGTGGGCATGTGGTGACCAAGTACGGGCATGGATGTAAGCTAAACCATCTCACCCTCACCGAGGCGGGGCATCCGCTGCCCGACGCTGCCGGGGTGGAGGCCACACGGCAGATGCTGGCACTGGCCCGTCAGGCAGGGAAAGATGATCTTGTGATTTGTCTTCTCTCCGGCGGTGCCTCGGCACTGATGGCCGATATCCCCGAAGGAGCCACCCTCGACGAGCTGACAGAAGCCAGTGAGTTGCTGG